>NZ_JBFEFG010000281.1:0-371171 GCF_040718835.1 Bremerella sp. JC817
CGTGCGAGTAGGGCCGCATAAATTTGCCCGCCAGCTTCATGCTGAGGCGAGCCACGGCGATCAGGTTGTTTTGCTTCGTGCTCATGCCTGATAATCTAACGCTGGGGAATTGAAAACGGAAGATTGGTTTTCAACAGGGCATAATAGTTTGAAAATGACTCAAGATCGCACTCGGGCTTTTCCTTGATGGGATACCCGTAGCCTTGGTTATGAATCGCATCGATTGTTATCAAATGGATCTTCGGATTGCCTCCAAGAGTTTTAATTTCTTCTGCTAAATCTCCTGCCAGGTCCGTTGCAGCGCCACCACCATAGCTATGGCCCACCACGATGATGGTTATATCCAGCGACTTATTTCGCTTCTTCAAAGACTCTATTTGCCGTTTTATCTCACCCTTCAACTGCTGCAATTCGTTTCCTTTAGCGGCAAGTTCGTATATGTCTGCCGAATGCTTCTTACAGTCATTAAGGATTTGATTGATGCCTGACTTTGGGTTTCCAGGGGGAGTGTTTCGACCTGGAATCCCTATAATGACTACGCCGGTATTTGGGTTTTGATCTTTGATGATGTCGATGTCATCGCCATCTACTACGCTTGTCGGTTCATTTTCGTCTTCACTGCCCCAGGTGAGCCCCGTGGGATCAATGAAGTTCGTCGCCTGATTCCCCACATACCGATAAAGATTCCCATCCCCCGCCTCAAACTCAATCGGGTCCTGGCTCATCCACCTTCCCAGTTAGGCGTTGTACCACCGGTTGGTATTGTACTGCAGACCGGTGGCTTCGTCGAAGTAGCGGGCGGTGTAGCCTAGAGGGAGGGTATCGAGCGAACTGTCGGTTTCGCTCAAGACGTTGCCGAAGCTGTCGTAGGCGATGTGGTTGACGACGCTGGTCGTGTCGGTCGCTTCGTCGTATTCGATCCAGTCGCGGACCGTGTTCAGGTGATCGGTCAACGCCCACAGCACATCGCCGCTGGCGTTCTCGTCAGCCAGAAGCTGGTCGACACTTGGCCCCCACAACAGGCGGTGATCGACGTCTCCGCTATCGTCCAACTCTAGCAAGATCTGATTGCCGTCGTAAATGAAGGTGCCTGACTCGTCGACGGTCACCGAAGTCCGCAGCAGCGTGACGATCGACTGGCAGCACCGCGAAAACGCCCGAGCCAAGATCCGCATCCTCGTCCGCCGAGTCCTCCGAAAGCACGGCTATCCGCCTGATTTGGAAGCGTAAGCGACGAAACTGGTTTTGGAGCAGGGGGAGGCTTTGTTCTCTAGGCGGAGTTCCTCTTCAAGGTGAAGCCTGATTGCAATGCTACTCGCGATATGGCTTCGTTGTTTGACGCGAAGCGAAGCTTCCGCGATGCAAACATCTCGCTGCACAGGCTCAGCCTAACCCGTGTGATCGACCTCCTGCAAGAAGCAATGCGCGAACGACTATCAGGCCACTGCCACACGGACCTCGACTTCGTAGCCTGCCTGAAAACCGACGAATCACATCCGCATCACACGCCAGCAGAGCCGCAACTACCTAAAGAGAAAGCAACCGCTCTGTTGCGGCTTCCCCACCATAAAGAACGCCATTGACACGCTAATCGCTTAAGCGAGAGAGGTCTTGCAGAAGCATTACCGGCCTAGATCGCATCCATTCGTAAAACATGGTCGCTACTTTTCCTCGTTGCTATCTATGCTATGGCAGATTGCCCGCACCATGTCCATATTTAGCCCGTTACTGCTATTGGTGTTATATAACAGTGTGATATACCGCGTTGAACCAATAGCATGCCATTGAAAGGTTGCCCGACATCCTTCAACAACCAAAAGTCCTTCCCCCTGGTGCGACCGATAGACTTCGACAAAGTCTCCAGCATGCCCCAATCTTAATGAAGCACAAAACGAGTGCCAAGCAACGTCGTCCGCCGACATGCTCCAAGAAAAATCTCGCAACTGGACTTCGTAAAGTTCCTTCCGGAAATCAATCCATGACAGCGGGCTCTCGTGGGGGTACAAGTTTTTTGCTATGGATAACACCGGAGTATTGTCAACGTCAATTGTCTGGGATTCCATTACTCCAATCATTAACGGCTGTGATTCGAAGATTGTAACGGAATCAGAACGTTTGACAGCAACTTGGTCAAACATCGCAGGTGGAAGCCTAAAGCTGATATGGCCCGTGGTAGCCTCGACCCACTCTTCCGGACAGGTTACCACCGGCATCGAAGTAACAGGAATGTCTCGTTCCGAGTCAGCGTCAATCTGTGGCTCATAATAGAGCTTCCACATTAAATGCTGACGATAGGAGTAGGTCATTGCCAATGCGGCAACAGCCATGACCCCTGCGGTAAGCAGTCCAAGCCTCCAGTGTTTAAATTTTCTCAATTGGCAAAGCTCCAGGCAAGGTGCTCTCAAATGGCATTCAAAAATACATTTGCATGGCGTTCAGTTAATTCCAAGTCATTAAATATCATTTTTATAGTGCTTTTCGGCATAGTCCATTGCTTGAGATCTGATCGCGGCAATATCCTCTGGTGTCAATTCGAAAAGCGATAAAAACCCGAGGTTTGCACTTATCCCGGAGGCGGCTGGCTTCCAGTCGAGTGATTTATAGTCAACCTCGATCCAGTCGGCTGGGTGGCACTGCTAATCCAGTCATTTGTCAAGCTTCAGGGTGTGCCACTGCTGCCCTCAGCAGTGTGAACCTGCCAATCGGCCCATCAACTGTTTTCCTTCTGAACCCCGAAACCGTTCCACCAACTTGGATCCGGTAGTGTCAGTCTCGGCCACTCAGGCCTTGTGGTTCTCTCTTCGTAGAACTTGGCACTGGACCATTTCCAGTCGACGGGTCTACGGCAAAGGCCTCGTTTGACTGGGTTGTTATGAATGTACTCGATACTGGCGGCGACGGCTTCGGGGCTGTACAGGTTTCGGTCGAAGCCGCCTCCCTCTTGCCAGAATCGGAAGGTCTGTTGGCCTGGGCGTTGTTGGATGGTTAACTTGGCCAACAGGGGTGACTGGTGCTGGAGCAGTAGTTGCTTGATCCCTACCGACGATTGACGCTTGGTCCAGGCCAGTAGCTTGCTGACGGTTGCCGAGGATTCGGTCGGGTCAACCAGCAAGTGAACATGCTCGGGCATGAACACGAATGCAAACAAGTGAAACCGAGCCAGTTCACAGCCGGAATCGAGTCTTGCCGCCACGATCCTCCGCCAGGGATCACTCGTCAGCAAAGGAAACCTTCGGTAGGTGGAAAAGGTCAACTCATGCAGGTGACTTGAGCCTTTGTAGCGCCTGACCTGTTTCCGATGGGCGGATGAACGTTTCATGGGCTCATCGTAACGAGTCGGAAGAGGGAAGAGGGAAGAGAATGTTCTGCTGGTGAATTGAGTCGATTGGCACTTCACACTGCTGAGGGCAGCAATCATTCCGTAAGGTCAAACACGATTGCCGCGAGATTGGCCAAGTTATCGCGACGCAAGAGGACGGCAGCGATGACTCCTAATCGTTTACATGATATTGTTTCAATGTGATTTCGCGGTTCGGCAAGCTTTCCTCGGCCCCTGTATGTTCGACGAGAACCCTTGTTGGTGTGTATTCAGATAACCACCACATCTCGCCATCGGCAAATACTGCTAAGATACCATCAGGAGACATGTCACCAACAACTGATCCCTTTGTTAAGCGTTGAAACTCTTTTAAGTCGTCTGCCAGGTACCATTTTGATGACAAACTGGACGACCCAATAAGTGTCATCCGATTAATATTTCTTGACGGCCTATGATCATCGGTAGGCCATACCCCAATAAAAGTCATCCTGGAGTCTTCCGAAGTAGTTCCGAGCATGGCATCCTCAACCAAGTCAGAAAACCGTTGACAATCCACTTCTTGCTGTGAGGCGATAGAGTCTAGTATATCACTCGCAGGTCCTCCCTTAGGCTCAATTGACGCCGCCATTTCCATTTGCCAGCCTATACGGTCTCCGCACGAAGATGTGCCAATGCAGTATGGGGGAAAGTGCGCGTGCCGGAAACGATAAGACTCGACGAATATCATAGCATTGCGGCAGTCCAGCATTATGCGATTGCGCTCTGCCTGTTGCACGGCATTATTCGTTGCCATTGCAATCAGAGTAACTGATGCTATTGCGGCCATCGCTAATCCGGAAAGCAATAATAACCTGGGAGCCTTTATCATTACTCTAGCTCCTCAAGGCATATGTTGTCAGCTGGGCCCTGCGGGCCTTCGCCAGCCGATACGACGAAGTAAACGACATAAACTGCATTTTGCCAGCTCCAGCCTGGCGTCGGGCCAGTAAGTGGGTCATAGTAGACGCCACCAAATATATTGGCCGCGTGAATCAAATGTCCCTCCGGAGAGATAATTACTGGTTTTCCTTGGCGTCCATTTATGACAGTGATGCTATCGGTAGCGCCAAACCATAGGTTGCGTTCAGGATCGTAATACTGAAAATCGTAACGCCGACCGGGAGCTGCGGTGTCGATAGAAACGGTCCCATCTGCGCGAATATGAATCGCTGGCTGAGTCGTCTCTGTGACTTTGTATCCTGGAAATGTTAAGCTGATAATCTCAAATGTCGCCGATGGATTATCCCTCTCAAGCTTCATTTTTGCGGCCATTGCCCTGCCAAATGTCGGATATCCATATTTGCCTTGAAGTGGGTATCTCAGCACTTCTTGTTGAGTGCGATTAATACCAAGTCCAGTGACGCCAAAGCATCCAAGTTCAGTCTGTGTCTTCCACGCGTTATTCGCTGGAGCCAAAAACACGGAAGTTGACGATGAGCTCGGATAACCATCCTTAGCAATTAAAGGAAACACATCCCGGTGCGCTTCAGCCCAGCTAAAGGTGGATTCTTTTCCAAGGGCTTTTACCAACTGCCACCCGGGCTTCTTTAAAGATACAAACTCGGCATCTGAGTATCCATTAAAGAGTGGTGGCTTATTTATGAAATCGATTCTTTCGAAGGACATGCCCAGGTCATTAAATGTTACTCGTTTTATTTTAAGGATCTTCAATCCACTCGGATCCGAATGGGCCAGGGGATTAGCAAAAACATAGCGACTCAGGTTTACGTCACCCGCCCCAAACCCAATCGGGTCTTCGCTAATCCACTTGCCAACTGCGGCGTCGTAGTACCTTGCCCGATTGTACTGCAAATCATTCTCTTCATCTCGTTCCCGCCCAGTAAACGCGAACAAGAAGTCAACGGCTGAACTCGTCTCAGAGACAATATTCCCGAACGAATTATACGCCAAATGATTCTGAACCGTGGTTGTATCGGTTCCAGCATTGTAATCGACAAGGTCACGAACCGTTCCTAAATGGTCCGTCAATGCCCACAGAACATCCCCAGCGGAGGAGGTACTGGTTACCTCTTCGCTGGCTAGGATCTGATCAACGTTCGGGCCGTACATGAATCAGTCGGTCAGGTCGTCGTTTTCGTCGAATGCGAGCAAAATGTGGTCACCGGCGTTACCCATTTCTTCTCGTAGACCGTCGTAAATGTAGGTTTCCTCGGTGGCGGTTCCGCTACCAGCTCCGTCGGAATCGATTGTTTTGACGATGCGGCGATTGAAGACATCGTAGGTGTACTCGACTTCATGGGTGACCGTACCGCCGCTGGTATTCGTGGTGATTCCAACCAGGCGGTTACGGTAGTCCCAGGTATACTCGATCACTTCACCGGTGCTGATGTTCGTCTTGGTGAGGCGGTTTCCTTCGTCATCGTACATATAGTTGTAGGTGCCGTCTGACAGCAACCGATTGTTGGCTCCGGTGCTGTACCCGCCGCCGGTGCGGTTGCCGTTATAGTCGTAGTTGTATTCTTCATCATTTGCGGTGCCGGCTCGGTGGGCATCGGTAAGCTGATCCGCGGCGTCGTAAAAGTAGTTCGCATCTTCATTGGCATGGCCATAGACCGTGAAAGAGGTCAGGTGATAGACGGAATCGTAGCCGAACGTGTAGCCGGCAAGCGTTGTGCTGCTTGCGTCGGCATGTGTCAGGCTCGTCAGGTTATCATTCGCGTCATAGGCGTACTCCGTTTCACCACCTTCGGCATCGGTCTTCTTAATCAGGCGAACCTGGTTGTCGTACGCATAGCTGGTCGGTTTCTTTCGTCATCGACACGATCGACTATGGTGATCTCTTACTGCCGGTAAACGTCTCTGGCGTTTCTCCCTATGGTGTGTGGGGAGCATTGGGATCTAAGTCGGGCGGTGAAACGGCCAACCTACCGTAGTCTCACGCTCACAGAAAAGTGCACTCGTCTCCGGAAACGTCCGATCCGGGGACGGCGATAACCGATGTCCAAGGCCACGTGGAGATGGGGACCGTCATGCCTGGTGACGGTGTCCTTCCCAGTAAATACTCAGTCACCGTCAGCAAGTCGATCGATGATCCAAAATTGAAGAATCGGAGGAAGCCCCGACGGGACGCTATTACTCAATCCCGCAGCTCTACCACGTGCCCAAGAAATACCTCGACCCAAAATCCTCTGGCTTGACGGCAACCGTTCAGAAAGGCGAAACAAATACCGTGCAACTCGATCTCAAGAACCAGTAACAAAACAGTTCGCCGGGGTTTCCAGATCAGCTTCTGGTAGAAGTACTACCGGATGTATGACGCTTGGTTGTTTTTTCCCCAAGGGCTGAATAGCACTGGCCACTCCCACTCACCTAGCCCATGACGAACGGGAGCAGTCACATTAGGTGACCAACGTGCTGGATGGTTGCTCGATCCTTGCTAGATCGTCGGGCCGACGCGTCCACCTTGATTCAGAAAATGAGTGTAAGTCACGGTGGTGTGAACGCCCTACTGGCCCAGCCGGATCAATTGATGCCATCCCGCCAATGGGCTTAGCCCGGGTTGAGCCATCGAACTTCAAATACGCTCAGGTCGAACCACCTTCGGTCAATCCGATTCGGCATCTGATGCTTATCCAAGAATCTCTGCCTAATTGTATTGGAGCGTGCTGACGTCGATTCGACGAACAGAAGCTGCGAATTGTGAAACAGCTTCTTTGTCGCGCTATGCTGCAAAAGTTGATGGCAATGGTTTGAGCTTACGCACAACTACCTTCGGTTGCTTAGAGCACCCATCTAGGAAAAGTCTCAGTTGAGCGGAAAAAAACGGACTTACCATGGAGTGGACTTCAGGTAACACTGTAATGGAGTCAGTTTCGTTTTCGTGAGTATGGGGAAAAGCGACGATCGCACCATGGATGCAGCTCAGTTTGTCCAGATCCGAGACCAGCTAAGAATGAGTCCAGGGAGCTGGAGCAAGATTAGCGATAGTTCTCAAGCAGTGGTCGAACGATTCGTAGGGCTCCATCGTATTTCTCACATGTCACGACGCTGGGAGTTTTCCGAGCAGTTGATGTCGGAAGCGTTCCTGGCAAAGTCCTCGCCCAACGATGATTTCTTCCTCTCCCTCGTCGCGACTAGCCGGCAATCGGGGGGCGTAGAACACGACTTCGGTGCGGGCGCCTTCGTGCGCCCACACATGCGGGGAAGCATGACGTTCGGGGACGAGCGATACGAACATCGCTGTCAGGGTAGTGGTCCGATCCACTCCTATCTCATGTTTTGGCGTAGGGATTGGGCCCTGGAACGGATTCGAGATATTACGCAGGGAAATCCTTTCTCATTGGAAATATTGCACTCGAAGACCATTCGAGATGAAGGTCTGGAAATCTTGATGCGGAAAATGGCGACCAAAGCCAAGTTGGCTGTTTCCCAAGATGACATTCTGGAGCTTGATGAAATTCAAGACATGATTTTCACGCGTCTTCTCTCGATTGCCCAGACAAAACTCCCTCAGCGTTCGATGGCCACTCCTCGTAATTCGCGTATGTTTAGCGCGATTATCGACTACATCCAGGCCAATTTGAGCGGCTCGTTGACCCTCGAGGAATTAGCCGCGGTGGCTGGCGTAAGTCGCAGTCAATTCACCAAGATATTTCGCCAGACCATGCAGATGTCGGTCCGGCAATACATTCTTTACGTGCGAAGCGAACGAGCCAAACAACTTCTTCGACATTCGGCAGACGATCTTCAGACGATCGCCAAAGCATGTGGCTACCATGATCACCCCCACTTTTGTCGAGAGTTCATCAAACACGTCGGGGTGAGCCCCAACACATTCCGGCAGCAATGCTAAAGCCGTTCGCGCTGGCGGCTTCTCCCTTGGCCAGCTTCTATGCCTAGTTTCGCAGCACTCTCTCTGGGCACGACGCCAGCGCTGTGGCCGAATTTACAAGCCCCGCAGCATCACAGCGATTCTCGAACGCGGCTTGTCATTCTCAGGCTGTCTCTCTGATTGCCGTAAATAAAAGGTCATCAATAACTTACGGACTTCACCGGAAGAACTACCGGAATCGATCTGAATCTGAGTTGGCATATCGATTGCGATTGTTGCATCGCAAATCGGCGTCCCCAATTCCATCCTTTCTCGCATTATTTTGAGGTACGTATGAAACGCCCTGCTTTTACTCTCGTGGAACTCTTAGTCGTCATTGCTATTATCGGTGTCCTCATCGCTTTGCTACTGCCAGCCGTACAGCAAGCTCGCGAAGCCGCTCGGCGTATGAGTTGCAGCAACAACTTGAAGCAACTCGGTCTGGCCTGCCACAACTACAACGATACCTTCAAAGTGTATCCTAACGCGTCGATCGATCAGGAATGCGGCATTACTCGTGGCAACTACCAATCGGCGCCCTTCCCCGGTGGTGGCACATCGCAATGGTCTTGGGGAGCGACGCTTCTTCCTTTCATGGAGATGTCGGGCCTATACGAGACCCTGCAACCTGGAAACAATCGTCTGGCCGATCTACTGGATGACCAGACCGCATTGGGCATCATGCAGCAGCACTACCCGCAATTCCGCTGCCCTTCCGATACGGCTCCTGATACGAATGAGAACCGCACGCTGATGAGCCGTAGCGGAAAAGAAGTCGCCACGTCCGTGTCGAACTATATCGCCGGCAATTGTTCGTTTGACTACAGTCTCTTTCGCGGAGATGTTGCGAGCAACGTCGATTGGCCGAATGGGGTTTTTAACTGGGGGCTATATGCCAATGGAGCGATGCCATCGCACGGAAACAACCGGACTGCGGAAATGACCGATGGCCTGTCGAACTCTGCCTTATTCAGTGAGCGAACCTGGACGATGAATCATCCTGCATCCAGTACGACGCTCATTCCCACCAACGCCGCAGTTCTATTTGGCAACAACGTGTCAACCGGCAGCTATGGCCTGCGAAGCCAATTGGCAGCCGTTATCTTCGGAGCCAGCTATGGAGTCAATGACCCGATCTACGGGAAATATGGCGGTGTCAGCAGCCAACATCCCGGTGGCGCGATGATGGCACTCTGCGATGGATCAATTCGTTTTATTCCCGAAACCATCGAACTGACCACGGGCGATCTGAACTTTACTAACAGTGCCTACGAGCAACTCGTGGGAGTCAATGATGGACAAGTACTGAGCGATTTTTAAATCCCCCGACGAGCAAGTGTAGTCGTCCGTTATCCACTGCCTTCCGCAAAACACAAGAACAATGATATCAATTTGTTATTCAAACGTTCGGTTTGGTGTCCTGCTGCTAGGATTTCTTCTGGTAATCGGCGGGTGCTCGCAACCACCCGTAGAGTTGGGATATGTCTCTGGTTTCATCACGGTGGATGGTGAACCAATGGACAACGTAAACATCTCGTTTCGCCCTATGGATGGAGGTCGTCCTTCGTTTGGACTGACCGATTCGAAAGGTTACTACACGCTGTATCACACCAGCAAGTTTCAAGGGGCAGAACTGGGAGAACACAAAGTTGAAATCGACCTAATGCCCAACTCCTCGTTCTATGCCAAGACGAAGTTGACACCCAAGATGGGGCCGCAGCTTGGCGATGGCTCAGGGGTCTCTTTAGGCAAAGAGATGTCGAAGAAGATGGTCGAGTCTGGCTCGCAGACCTACGATTTCGAACTTAGCCAGTCGCAGCTTCCTAAACCATAGTCTTGGAACGTGATCGTCAACTTCTAGTTAACTTCAGCTCGCCGCTACGATCCGATCCGCGGTGAGCCCCAGGCTCGGATAGTTTTTCAATCTTGGTTCCAGCCGCAACCGGGCTTCGATAGTGGGAGCCTGTGCGTGCCAAGTATGCCTCGCGTTCGCTGAAAGTCTATTTATGTTTCGGTTTTACCAATCCATCTGCCTGTCGCTCACCCTACTGTTGGCTGCTAATGCTCCTTGCTTGTCCGGCGAAGAATCGGATTCGGCTATCCACTGGCGGACCGACTTTGCCACCGCCCAAGAGGAAGCAAAACAGAACAGCAAGGCAATTCTTTTGTTTTTTACGGGATCCGACTGGTGCGTTTACTGCAAGAAACTGGAACAGGCTGCTTTCCACGACGAGACATTCATTCAATCGATCGAGGCAAGTTTCATTCCAGTTATGCTCGACTTTCCCACCGGATTTGAACTGGAAGAAAAGCTCACCCAGCAAAACGAGCAACTGCGGGATCGGTACGGAATCCAAACCTATCCGACGTTGCTTTTCACAGACGCCGATGGCCGGGTCTTCGGTTTGAAGCTTGGGTTCAATGGAGAGAAGGAAGAGTTGTTGGCGAACCTTGAGCAGATGGATTCCGCCGGTCAAATACTGAGCAAAATCGCTCAGGGTGGTGGTCCCGACAACGTGGAAGATCCGCAACTGCTGGCTGACTTTCTGGGGCAACTCTCCCGAAGCGTCGTGGGTCAACATTGGCAGGACGTCCTGGAGAAAGCAATTGAATTGTCCGCTTCGTCCAACCCAGACTTGCATCAGAAGCTGGAGCAAGAGAAAGATGCAATTGCCAAACAGGTTGCCGTCGACGCCACAAGCAAGAAGATCCAGGAGATGTTCAGGTCGGGAACCTCTGCGGAAGAGCAAGTGAAGATCCTTGAGACAATGTTGCCGGCAGCCGAGCAGAATGACGAGATGAAAAAGCTCGTCTATCTGCAATACAGCGCTATGCTCTCGCATAGTGGGCAACACGAAAAGTCGCTCGCCTGGGCCAAGAAGGTGGCCGATGCTCCCTGGGCTGGCCGGCGAGAGAGATTTCTGGCATTCGACTTTCAAGTAAAGCAGTATTTTCGTCTGGGCCAATTGGATGAAGGCATGCAACTGATTCCACACATGTGGGATGAGTATCCTGGAAAGCCTTCCTCGCCCAAAGAAGTCTGGATTGCGGAAACCGCTACCCAGGAGTTATTCTTCGCGGGTAAGCATGACAAGTGCCTAGACCAGGTTGAACTACTTCTGCGGAAAGCGGAGCCTGGCAGCTCTGAACAAGCCAAAGCGTACCTATTTGGTAGTCGCAGTTTGGCTGCCCTGGGAACCAATTTTCCCCTGCGGGCCGCTTATCTGGAAAAGCTTGCACCCAGTCAACGATCCAACATTGATAGGGCCTTCACCTGGGCCGAAGCCGCTGTTTGTTATCGAATAGGCGGTAACGAAGAGAAATCGCGTCAGCTGATCGAGTCGATCGACGAAGACCTCCTGGCCAATGCTGACCAGACGCAACAAGCGAAATGGAAACGTGCTCAGAAAGCGGCTCTCGGAACGCCAATCGACGCCGTGCGATACTTGATGACGCTGCCCGGTGCCCCTAAGCAGAAGTTAGGAGCTCGGATTGAACAGCTGAAGTCTGGCTCAAGTTGAACGAATGATGAAAACAATCAGGTGAACCTGGGTTCCGTCCATTTGTCAATCTAGCTTGTTCGCGTGCTATGTTGTAGAGATTGTTTTCAATTCCCTAAGAGTGTCTTCTCGCCTAAAGCAATAATCATTTCGCAGACATGTTCTCTTGTCCGCGGTCCTATTTTCCGATTGAGTTGAGATCCACAAGGTTTCTTCAGTTTGCTGGGCGAAAGCAGGAACTTCTGTCGTTTGATGATTGTGTCAATCTCATGAACAATCTTTCCAAGCTTCGCGCCGAACTTAGCGAGTCAGTTTCTATCATGAGCGGTCGGCTCCTGATCCGCTTGGCCAATCTGGACCGGGTATTTCATTTTTGGTTTTCAAGATTTGACCTACCGTCCCGTACCAATACATTGAGTGCTGGAAGACTTCCCTAGAGGCCCGAGTCGAGCCATATTTCGAATCCCCCTTCTTGCCCTAGGAAGAACCATCATGCGTCGGCAACGGCTACGGATAATGCGACGTGAACACAAGCAGCTTATACACAGGTTTGCGTCTGCCTCACTCTAAAGAGCCCAACACCCTATTAACCCGGCGGTAGTGTCTCTGCAAAATTGGTGAGACAAAGGCCAAATTCAGCCTCTGAGTGCTCATGTTCAGAACTGCCGGGTTATGTCTCTCTTAGACAGAGACAACCACGTAAAGAAAACGCGTCCACGCAACTCGTTGCGTGTTCACGGGATAAAACGACGAACTTCCATCCCTGCCTCAGCGAAGGCACGAAAAAACCCTGGTTGAGCGTTATTCGCTAAACCAGGGTTTAAGTGGCGGGGGCCGGATTTGAACCGACGACCTCGAGGTTATGAGCCTCGCGAGCTACCTAGCTGCTCCACCCCGCGTCAATGAGTACACACGAGTCAGGTACTCGTTCGTTGAGTTGTTGAATTTTAGGTAAAGGGCATTCTTTGTCCAGGGGGCCTACGGGTCTTTTTGGTCGAGAATCGATTTACTGCGGCACTTCTCTGGCTTTCACTCTGGAATTTCTGGCACAATCGTTAATTCCGGTCCCTTCAGTCATGTGTTGCTGGTCGTTAAGGGATATCATTGCTTTGGCGCCGCCGAATTCGGCACCTAGATTCTCCTAAGCGCTACGATTGCAAAGGATTGCGGATTTTTTTAGGGAGTTCACGAGTACGTGACCGGAGATGATCAAGCTTCGCCAGGGGGTTCGCAGGACGATGCGAACTCGCGCGAAGGCAAAGGGCCGGCCAACGATGGCCCCAAGAAGGCACCGATTTCATTCGGCGGTACTCCTGCGAGCGCAGATGCATGGAATGTGGTTCCGACGTCCACTGCCCCGTCGGCCAACCCGCATGCTCAGCCGCTGAAGATGCCGCCGGCGAAGAAGGCGGACAAGGCACCTCTTTCTCCCACGACGCCACCTCCAGCTCAGTCGTCGCCAGAACCAAGTCCTTCCCAACCTTCCGCACCGGAACCTCCCAGCGCGAAGCAGGCACCTCAACCGGTCGAAGAATCCAAGCAGCCCACTAAGCCTGAACCGGCGGCCCGGAAGCCGGCAAAAGAAAAGCCAAAGTCGAAGAAAGCTGCTCCTCAGGAACAACCTTCGGCCGAAAAGACCGTCAAGCCGCCCCCCTCGCCTCCGCCGAAGCGAGAGAAAAAGCCCGCCACAACCAAGTCGCAGGCCGAGAAGCCCAAGCCCGCCCAGCCGAACGAGAAGCCATCGACAACGTCCGCTGCCCAACAGGTCGAGCCACCGAAACAGAATCCCCCTAAGCGACCTTCCGCGGCGCCCGATTCCAGCGATATTCCCCCGAAAACGAAGCGACGCCATCCTGATATTCCGATCGTCGAAAAACAGGACCCACCTCCTTCCTTGGTCGATGCTGAGAAAGAAGAGGAGGCCTTAGTCGAAAAAGTTCGCGGGATCGCAATTCATCAAACGCCTGCTTGGCTGGTCAGCTTGATCATTCACTTCGCGGCGGTGATCTTGCTCGCCTTGTTCACAGTCGTCTCGTATCAGAACGAGCCGATGACCGTTGAAGCGACCTATTCCGAGCAACTGGGCGAACAGCTCGAGTTCGAGATCATGGTGCTCGATACACAGGAATTCGAAATCGATGCCAACTCCGGCGCTCTCGAGAGTCTGACCAATTCGCAAGAGCTTCCGATTCCTCGGTCGTTGACACAGATCGATTTAATCGGAACCGAAGCAGCTCGGCTCGAAGAACAGGAAACTCCAGGCGTCGATCTTCAAGCACGTGGCGAAGGGGCGACCCGCCGGGCCATGCTCAAGGCCTATGGTGGTAACGCAACCACCGAACAGGCCGTCGCTGCCGCACTCGAGTGGCTGAAGCGAAACCAGATGAAAGATGGTTCGTGGAGCCTCAAAGGAGATTACACAGATGGATCAGGCGTCGAGAATACCATCTCGGCAACCGCGATGGCGCTGCTTGCCTTTCAGGGAGCTGGCCATACCGATCGCAGTGGTACCCATGCCAAGACGGTGGCAAAAGGTTGGAACTACCTTTTGCGTCAACTGGATGCCGACGGAAGCTTCATAGAACGAGCTGCCATCCCGAATCAGCATCGCCCTTACACCCAAGCCCAGGCCACCATCGCACTGTGCGAGCTTTATGCGATGACCGGGGATGAAGAGCTTCGCCCGAAAGCACAAGCGGCGATCGACTTTGCGATTGAATGGCAGGCCCCGGAAGGTGGCTGGCGGTATCAACCGCAAGTTGAATCAGATCTTTCGGTGACTGGCTGGTTCCTGATGGCACTGCAAAGTGCACGGATGGGCAACCTGGATGTTCCCGACAAGGTTTTCGCGAACGTCGATGGCTTCCTGGAAACCGTGGCGACAAAGCCCGAGTCCGAGCAATCGTTCGCAGTAGGAAGCCGCTATCAATATCGAGACTCTCGCGCTGAAAAAGCGACGCCCACGATGACGGCAGAGGGCTTGCTTTGCCGGCAATACCTCGGTTGGAACCAGAACGACCCACGACTTGTCGCTGGGATGGGCTACCTGCTCGACAATCCCATCAACTGGAACGAGCCCAACGTCTATTACTGGTATTACGCCACCCAGGTCGCCCATCACATGGAAGGTGATGCCTGGCGGAACTGGAACAAAGACATGCGTCAGATCATCCCTGAGAATCAGGTTCAAGGGGGACGCGAGAAAGGAAGCTGGAGTCCAGCACGTGATGACAACGGGGTGAAAGCAGGCCGTTTGTTCATGACCTGTTTGTGCACGTACATGTTGGAAGTCTATTACCGCCACTTGCCTCTCTACAGCAAGCATCAATTGATCGGCGGTTGACCATCGAGATGATGGTCAAGAAAAAGAGAACGCCCGGGCCTTCCTGCCGGTGCAGGCAAGCCCGAGCGTTACTCTCTCGTTGGAATTTCTTACTTCCGCAGAATAATCCAGACCGCGTGGATGATACCGGGGACGTAACCAAACAACGTCAACAGAATATTCAGCCAGAAGTGCAGACCAATACCGACCTCGAAGAACACACCTACCGGTGGCAGGATGATGGACAAGAGGATTCGCAGGACGTCAGCAGTTCCTTCGTTTTTAGCGACCGTGGTCATTGCTATTGCTCCTAAAATGCAAGTGATATTTCAAACCGAGATCAAAGGGATCGGGTGTTACCCGATTAATTGGCACGTCGATGAGCATCACGGATCGCACGTACGCGATCGTGAGCGACTCGAACGCCGCCATATTGTCGATGAAGAATATCGCTGACCGCCGAGCCAGGGTCACGGGTCAGGATCTCCTCGTATTTCTTTTGAATCTTGTCTTCCGCACTCTCTGCTTCGTCGAGCATGGCGGTCGTCCCGGCACCGAGCGTTGATCGAAGACTGATTAAGATTCGATGACAAGCCGCGGCGAACGTACCAGTCTCATTTGGCTTCGCCTGATTGCTGTTAAGCAGGGCTTCCAACTCGGCAACGTTACGATTGCGTTCACTGGCGAGCTCGCGAAACATAATGGCAACCGAAGCATTTGTCGTGCCATCGGCGAGTTCCTGAAACGTATCGCGACTATCGACATTGATGTGGATCAATTCTTGAAGGCTTGCGAGCGTGGCGTCCGAGAGCTTCGTTTTCGTTTCGAGAGTCATTGGTTTCCTCCACCACTGGGCTTGAGTTATTTCCCGCTATTCGACGGTCCCTCAAGCTTCTTGGGCTTCTTGGGATGTTGCTAACTAAATAACGCAAGCGGCATGCCACAGCGTAAAGTTCTCAATATTGAAGCATTCTGGACGAAGTGGTTGGCTTCTAAGCGATCGACCAGCGCTTTCGAAACTCACCTCTTTGGCGAGTGATCCATTGCCATCAAGAAACAACAAAGGCCTGCCTCGAGTAATCAAGGCAAGCCTTCGCTTGAAACCTGGTCCCCACGATCCTAGATGGATCATGTCAGGAGTAATTATTCCGGCGAACCCGTTTCAGGTTCGGCGGTTCGATCAGGGTTGGGGACTGGGGTGATTGTGTCCGAATTGTCGTCTGGCGTTACTTCTTCAACACCCTCTTCGATCGATTCGGCTGACTTGTTAATAAACTCTTCGGTCGCTTTCACTGCCTTGTCGGTATCTTCCTTGAGCTCTGTCTTGTTGATCTCAATGGTGCTCTTGTCAGGAGAGTCGCTCATCTCGACCCAGCCCATGCTCAGACCAATACCAGCAAACAGCAGAACCAGAACAGCGATCGTGGCGAGGAGACCAGCGACGGCCCCACCTTTTCGTGAATTTTTCATCGTTACATTCCTTCTTTAGCGGTTGATAGTGCGTCGATCGAAACCAGTTTGGCCGAGGGCGACGCGGTGTCTCGCAAGGTGGTAATGCAGGTGGTATGCCAAACGCGATCTTTCGCCGACTTTCCCTTGCGTATTCGGGTTACGGCGAGGTTTACCCACCAGCGGGTCGAAGGCAGGTCACCTTGACCGTATTTCGCTCATCCCGTCAGGACTGGGTTGGGCTCAAAGCTCTCAATTCGCCCCGTTATGGGTGGTGGCGTTACGGGATACCGAGCTCCACTTCAGCTCCGGCACGCAAGTTGCTGACTTGACGTAATGCTAATTCAGCAACCAACAACTTGAGCCAATACCGCTAAAGGCGGAGGAGATGAAAAGATGGGTATCTTAGAATTACTGCTACTGATCGTGCTGATCATGGTGCTGCTGGGTGCCCTTCCCGCCTGGCCCCATAGCCGTTCGTGGGGCTACGCCCCGAGTGGTGGCGTTGCGACAATCCTTGTGATCGTGCTGCTATTAATTCTGCTGTTCTGATCGCCCCAAACTCGCGAGACCACGCAGCCTGGTTTTCTTGGGTGCGTGGTTTCATTTCAGCGCGAAAATGGTAAGGTCATTCGGCTAAGGATGATGTGATTTCGTGGTCTCCCTGAAACCGATCGCGAGTCGCAGGCTAATCACCATCATGTGATGCAATAAGAGATAGGCAAACCTCGCTGATGTCGTCTAATACGCCCACCGGAAAACTTTGGGACGCAAGGTTACGGTCTATTCTTGACGCATCGCCTGACGCCATCATCGCTATTGACGAATCGGGCGACATCGTCGACTGGAACAAGCAGGCAAACACCACGTTCCAGTGGCCGCAACAGGTTTCTCGACTGCGCCTCTCCGACCTCTTTAAAACAGAGGATCTGCACGAGATCATTTCGAGCATCATGACGCTGACCGATGCCGAAGCGAGCGGTCAACGCATCGAACTGGTCGCCCGCCGAGCCGATGGTAACCTTCTGCCGGTTGAGCTTTCCATCGGTCGCGTCGCGATCTCTGGCAAGACTTACTTCAACGCCTTCGTACGTGATATTACGGAATGGCGGCAAGAGGAAGAACTGCACAGCCGCAAGTTGCTGGAAGCCGAACTGGTCACCCAGGCCACCACCCACGCAGCCACCGCTCAGACGTTCACCGAATCGCTGCAGAAGCTTTTGAACATTGTCTGCACGCAGATCAACTGGCCGTTCGGTCATGTCTGGATGCCGTACGATTCTGGCTTGATGCTCGCCTCGTCGCACATCTGGTATCAAAACTCGGATCTCGACATCTCTGAGTTCATTGAAAAAACGCAAAGCACACAGTTCCGCTACGGTGAGGGCCTGCCTGGCATCATCTGGAAACGGCGAGAGCCCGTTTGGATGAACGAGTCCGATATCAGCAACATGGTTCGGATGAGTTCGTATCAGGGTACCCCCATTCGATCCGCATTCGGTTTCCCTGTAATCGCGGACGGCGACGTGGTGACGATCCTCGAGTTCTTCCACACCGAATGCGTCGAACAGGACCAGGCTCTGCTCGATATTGTCCGCCGAGTCGGCGAAGAGATCGGCAAGATCGCCCAATCGCGACGATTTGAACAACAACGAGCCCGCTTGGCAGCCATCGTCGATTCTTCGTACGACGCCATCATTGGCAAGACGCTCGATGGTCGTATTTCTAGCTGGAATTACGGTGCCGAGCTTGTTTACGGGTACAAGCAAGAAGAAGCCCTGGGACGTACAACGAACTTCCTGCTACCAGAACAACAGGAAACAGAAGAGCCAGAACTGCTGGAGGCGATGCGGAGCGGCGAACGACTCGAAGAGTTCGAGACCGTCCGAGTCCGCAAAGATGGCCAGACGATTCCGGTCAGCGTGACCCTTTCCCCTGTCGTCGATTCTTCCGGTCAGATTGTCGGGTCTTCGACGATCGAGCGCGACATCACCGAACGTCGCCGGGCAGAAGAAGAACTGCAGCGGGCACGCGACTCCGCCATCCGTGCCAGTCGAACGCGAGCGGAGTTTCTAGCGAACGTCAGCCACGAACTTCGCACGCCAATGAACGCCATCATTGGTATGACGTCGATGGCCTTAGACGAGCAACTTTCGCCTCAGCTCCGCGACTATTTGACGACCGCCAAAGACTCGGCCCACTCGCTGTTAACGCTCCTGAACGACATCCTCGATTTCTCAAAGCTGGAATCGGGCAAGTTCTCGATCGTCAAAGAGCATTTTATTCTGGCGGACGTGGTCGAAGAATCGATCAAAACGCTTTCCAATCAGGCCTTCGCGAAAGGTTTGGAATTGGTTTGTCGCATTCCGCGGAATCTCCCTCGCGAAGTGATCGGAGATGGCATTCGGCTTCGCCAGGTGCTGACGAACCTGATCAGCAACGCCATCAAATTCACCGACCAGGGAGAAATCGTTGTCGCAATCGAAGTGGTGCGAATCTGGCCAGATGAAGCCCGGTTCCGCTTCTCGGTTACCGATACTGGGATTGGAATTCCGGCGGAAGAACAGCAGCGGATCCTGGAACCTTTCACCCAGGTCGACTCGTCCTCGACTCGCGTGCATGGCGGGACAGGTCTTGGCCTGGCCATCAGCTCTGAGCTTCTCCGCATGATGGGTGGGCGGCTTTCGCTGGTAAGCGAAGTGGGACAAGGAAGTAACTTCTCGTTCCGTCTCTCCTTTGAACTGCCTACGGTTCAAGGAACCGACACAATCGACTCACTGCCGTTCGACAAACTGGATGGCCTGCCCGTTCTGGTGGTCGACGATAACGCGACCAACCGAAAGATCATCGCTGAAACCCTGACGATGTGGGGGATGAAGCCGCTGACCGCCAACGATGCACCTCAGGCCATCGGCATCTTGCAGCAGAACCTAGAGAACAACATGTCATTCCCATTGGTCATCGTCGACGCACTGATGCCAGGGATGGATGGTTACGAGCTGTCGAAAGAGATTGGCAAGCTTCGTCCCGAATCGGAATCGCCTGTGATTCTGATGGTGTCTTCGGCCGATCGTCGTGAATTCCGCGATAACGAAAGCAACGTCAATATCTCTGCGTTCGTCCAGAAACCGGTCACGCAAACCGATTTAATTCGCTCGATTTTGCGGGCCCTGCGACTCTCGCCTCCTTCCCAGTCGTTGCCGGTCAACAGCAGCATCGGGGTGCCCTTGGCTTCGCTATCGGTCTTGCTGGCCGAAGATACCCCGGCCAATCAGAAGGTGGTGACCACCATGCTGAAGAAGCGCGGGCACTCGGTCACAGTCGCTCAGAATGGACGCGAAGCAGTCGAACTGTTCAAAAAGCAACGATTCGACGTTGTGCTGATGGACGTGCAGATGCCGATTCTCGACGGCTTTCAGGCAACGAGCGTCATCCGAGCTTTGGAACGAGGATCGAACACGAACACGCCAATCATCGCCATGACCGCACATGCTATGCGAGGCGACCGCGAAAAGTGCCTGGAAGCAGGGATGGACGCGTACGTTGCCAAGCCGCTTGATGTGAAGCAGCTGCTGGGCCTGGTCGAGAGCGTGGCGGAAGATCACCAGCCCGCCACTTCCGAAAGCCCCGAGAACGGCGGTTCTGCGAAAGCGATGGGAGAACCATCGACGCCGGTGGTCGATTACGCAGGGGCGATGACAAGGCTTGGCAACGATGCCGAGTTGTTCAGCGAGTTCATTATTTACTACGACGAAGACTCGAAACAACTCATCGAAGAGATCGCCAACGCGATCCAAACCCAGGCGACTGGGGACCTTCATCGCGCCGCCCATAATCTCAAGGGTTTGGCCTCGAATCTTGGCGCACAACGCGTTGTTAATGCCGCCTATCGCCTGGAACGCCTCGGGAAGAATGGCGAGCTCTCGCAAGCCCCTGCGGCTCTGGAAGACTTGCGCACCGAAATGGCGCGTCTGAATAAGGCCCTGGAAAACTATCGCGATTAGGTCAACCTGACGCGACTGGTTCTTCGCAGACCACTTCTTTGCTGTTTTGGACTGACAGCGACCACTTTGCTATCAGCAACAATGGCTAAAGAGCGAATCCAGGCCGTTTTTACCCCGGTTTCTCGATTCGTCTCCACCTTAGTTATGAATTGGCACGCCATCTGCGATTAGTTCTTTCCAGAATCAACTGGCTAGTCCAACCCAAGGATGGCCAGTCACTTACGCAAACGACTTCTGAATTTCAAATAAGGAATGAAGCCATGTTGAGTTGGGCTATTATGTTTCTGGTTATCGCACTGATCGCTGCTGCTCTTGGTTTTGGTGGTGTCGCTGGTGCGGCGACCGGTATCGCCAAGATCTTGTTCTTCGTGTTCCTGGTCTTGTTCCTGATCAGCTTGCTGTCGGGTGCAATCCGTCGACCAGTTTCCTAAGCGACTTAGCGGCGTTGCCAGGAGGGTCGCTACAAGACCCTCCTTTCCGAGCACGTTGAGGCCCGCAAGGGTACACGAAATCCAGCCAAGGAGTTTCGATTTAAACCATCACGCATCAGCCCATTCAGGTTGATGCGTTTCGTAATTGTTGAGGCAGCAGACAATTCCCATGGACGCTCCATCCCATCCCAAGCCGGAAGTCCAAAATCTAGTCGCAGAAATCGTGGAAGGTCTTCGCGAGTACCAATCCGTTCTCGTGGATTCGGCAGGTAAAGTAACAGACTCCGACGTCGCCAAGAAGCTTTACGCGTTGGCAGGCGAGCATGCAGAGATGGAAGGCCAACTCCGCTACTTCGGCGGACAGAACATTTCCACAACCGCTCGCTCAAACTCACCATTTCTGAATCAAATCCGATCGCTCGTTCAACGGCTTCGGCGGTTCGGCGACTTCTCGAAATCGCAGCTTCTTCTCTGCGAAATCATACAGACGGAAGACCGGATGATCCGCCGATTTAACGCGTTGATCGATCAGATCTCAGATTTGAAATGGCGCAGAAGGCTGACGGTTCAACTGAATCAACTATTGAACATGCGCGACGGGCTCGGAAGAATGAGCCAAGCCAAGCGGGCTGAACGCCCAGCGCCCGGCAACCATTTGTCACCGGGCTAAAGTCGCGTTCTCAACGGAACGAACTCGGACTCTATTCGTCCGAATTGATCACGTGGTCGATCGAAATATTTAGCGATCGAATCTTATTTCTCAGGCTGCCACGGGTAATCCCCAGCTTCTCGGCTGCCTTGGACTGATTGCCTTCGGTGGCCGTCAGAACGCGCGTCAACAGTTGGCGTTCCATCCACTCTAGGGCCTCAGCGTACATGTCGGAGGAGTTCGCCGATTCCAATTGCAGCAAAAAGCTTTGAAAATCAGCACCCGTTCCGCCATTGCTAACGACCGGAGCCTCTCCGATCGGAGCCGCCACCGGGCTGACGGGTGTATCGCCTTCATGCAGCTCGCCGGGGAAGAATTCCGGAACCAAGACGGGGCCCACCGCCATCAACATGGCTTTTCGCAACACGCCTTGCAGCTCGCGGATATTGCCCGGCCAGGCATAGTCCAGCAACAGCCGAACCGCATCGTCCGAAATACCAGAGATCTGCTTGTTGAGTGACTTGTTGAACCGCGACAGGAAATGCTCCAGCAGCAAACGCACGTCCTCGCCACGTTCACGCAGCGGCGGCAAATTGATTTGGAACGTGTTCAAGCGGTGATAAAGGTCCAGGCGGAACTCGCCATCCTCGATCATCTGTTCCAGATCGCGATTGGTAGCCGAGATGATGCGAACATTCGTCTCGATCGTTTCAGTGCCACCAACCCGCTCGAACTTTTGTTCTTGCAGCAGTCGCAGTACCTTGCTCTGAGTGGAAGGAGACATATCCCCGATTTCGTCGAGGAAGATCGTTCCGCCATTGCACTGCTCGAACTTGCCGATGTGGCGACGATCGGCGCCGGTGAAGGCCCCTTTCTCGTGGCCGAACAACTCGCTTTCCAGCAGGGTGTCCGACAACGCCGCACAGTTGATCGCCATGAAGCACTCGTTGCGGCGCGAGCTGTGGTGATAAATAGCCCGGGCGATCAGTTCTTTACCCGTTCCACTTTCGCCGAGAATCAGCACGGCGACATCTTGCGGTGCGACACGCCCAATTTTCTTGTAGACGTCCAGCATGCCCTGACTGCGACCGACCAGCAGGTCCCCCTTTTCGGTACTGGGGGCAGCTTCCTGCATATGCACCGGCGACTGCATCAGGCGGCGGGTATCGAAGGCCCGATCGACCAGGTCTTGAACTTCCTGCTTGTTGAGTGGCTTCAGCAGGTAGTCGTACGCCCCCCGCGACATCGCCTGGATGGCTGTATCGCTATCGTTCATCGCGGTGATGAAGATAATAGGCAGCTTCGGGTCGAGATGGCGAATCTGCGTCGCCAATTCCAATCCGTTCGCTTCGTGCAGCATGATGTCCAGAAGGAGGGCATCGGGCGATTCTCGTCGAATCAAATCGATCCCTTCTTCCGCGACGCTACACGTAAGAACCGAGACATCGGTCTCTTCAAACGTCTTCTCCACCAAACGGTGGACGGTTCGATCGTCATCGATCACTAACAATTTGGGCATAGAGGGCTCCTGGCCTGGGCTTTGCCTAATTGTAGATAAATGCCGAAGTGTCTGAAATGGGCAGAACTCGAAGGAGCGTCAAAAACTCGTTCGGCAAACCACTTTAGGAACAACTTCCAACAAACAACTCAATCAAACAAGGGTCGCTTCCCTGCCACTGCGATCGATTTTGGATCAGCCCCCTCGTCTTGCCCTCGAGGATTAGCCGTCTGCGTCGATCCGCAACTTATCAATCTATAGATGCCATAGACCCTTATGTTACCGGTCTCTAGCAGCTTTCAATATCGCCTAAAAGGCCACCAAATTTCAATCGCTAATCGTGAAGTCCGAAGGTCCGGCATCGTTTTGGGCAGCTTGGCACGAGATTTTCTTATCTCCTGGTCAACGCCCCCTGGTATTGGAAATACCAAGGCACCGTTCCCTGAATCAACAACCAGGAGCCTGATCATGACCATGGAATTCAAACGACACGTTCTCCCTGAAGGCAAAGCCAAGCCAACCGCCGAGCATCTCCAGAAAAACTTGATTGCGCTAATCGACCTTTCACTGGTCTTAAAGCAAGCGCACTGGAATGTCGTCGGCAAGAACTTCCGAGCCGTCCATCTGCAACTCGACGAGATCCTGCTGACTACGCGAGAAGCGACAGACACCGTCGCCGAACGCATTGTGATGATTGGCTTCTCGCCAGATGGCCGCTCAAGCACGGTTGCCAAAGAGACACCCCTCTCGGAATATGCCACCGGCTTTGTTGGCGTCGACGAGACCGTCAAGGCAGTTGCCGACGCGCTGCAAAAGACGATCTCCGAGCTTCGCGACTCCATTGAAGTCCTCGACGACTTGGACCTGGTGAGCCAGGATCTGCTGATCGCGACTTCCAGCGAACTGGAAAAGCATCTCTGGATGGTTCAGGCTCAAGAGCTCTAAACGATCAAGGCTAGTCCAAAGCCTCGAGCACGCCGGCGTAATTTGTCTCCCTCGCTTCCGCCGGCGTGCTTATTTTCTTGATCCACTGCCGACGAACGGCTTCTCTTGCGAACCTCTCAAACTCTCCAGGTTCCGGTAAATCTCGCGAAATCCCCTTGCCTCGCCGCCCCTGTTCGGTCGAAACTTCAACCTATGCTAGTAGTGCCTGGTAACGATCAGGCTCGCTTGTTCAGGAGCTGACTCGTCTAACCAAACCAGGAATCTGGAATGTTCAATCAGGGAGATAAGCCGATCGCCGGATATCGGCTGGAGCGATTTCTCGGCCGTGGTCAATTCGGCGAAGTCTGGGCAACCGAGGGCCCCGGCGGATCGCTTGTCGCCTTGAAGTTCATTGCCCTTCAGCAGAAGACTGGCATCCGCGAGTTAAAATCGATCCAGGCCGTAAAACGCATCAAACATGCAAACTTGTGCAGCGTAAATGCAATGTGGTTGGTCGGGCACGATGGCACTGTGCTGGATGACTACGAAATTGATCTGCTAATCCGCAATCAATCACGAGAAGCTCCCAATCAGACACTGGTGATCCAGCAGACCCAGGTTCTGCACAATCCGCAGTATCTGGTCGTCAGTATGACCTTGGCCGAAGGAAGTCTGGACGAACGCCGGGAAAGCTACGGAACCGGAGGTATTCCGCGCGAAGAATTGATGGATTACATGCTTCAAGCCGCGCGTGGCATCGACTATTTGAACTCGCCGGTCCATCAAGTTGCGGGCGAAGTGGTCGGCATCCAACACCGCGATATCAAGCCTGCCAACTTGCTTTACGCTGGCGACTCGGTCCTGGTGGGCGACTTTGGCGTCGCCTCGGCATTTGGTGAATACGACACCGAAGCCACCAGCGTCGTCGGGAGCCTTTGCTATATGGCTCCGGAGTCGATCAAGAAGACTCCTTCGCATAACTCCGACCAATATGCGCTGGCAATTACCTATTACCAACTACGAACGGCTGCCCTGCCCTTCGAGCCGACCGTTTCGTTTGCCGAACTGGTCGAAATCCATGTCCGCGGCAAGCTGCAATTTCCCCTGGTGACCGACGTCGAAAGAGCTGCCCTCGCCCGGGCAACCTCAACCGACCCCAAACAACGTTTCCGGAGCTGTGTCGAGTTCGTCCGGGCCCTTGATGAAAATACTCAACAAACAGCGGCCGCCAACCCAGCCGCCGCCGGACTGCCGCTGGGTGCGATCATCGGAAGTGCGATCACAACCGTCGTGCTGATCGTCCTGCTCGTCTGGTCTGCCTTTGGAAGAGGCGCAGCCGAAGGGACCACGACACCTCCAGCCGGAACTTCGCCAGAACCGCATACCCTGGTCTTCGCACCTGAACAAACGGAATATGAAATCACCATCGTTCCACTAAAGCCAAGGGAACACTTGCAGACCAAAGGAAAGGGGGCGGCGACCCTCGATTTGTTGCCGACCGACAAGCTGCATATCGTTGCCAGCAGCAAAAACCCGCTCTATCAGTCGTACGATCAAGAGATCAGCTTCGACGATCTGGTACGTGACGACTGGAAGCTGCAGCTTAAGCCGCTTCCCGCTGATGAGATGCTGAAACAGATCACAAAGCTGGCGGCCAACGATCAGTGGAACGAAGCCGCCCAGTTGTTTGCGAAAGCGGTCGCCATCCATCCCGATATTCAGTCCGACCTCTCTCCTGAATCGGTCGAACTGCGGGGAACGCCGGCCGCCATTGGCCAATCGCACGCCCACCAACGTCTGGCGACCGCGATCAGTGGTGATGCTTCGAGTTCGCTCGGAATCCTACCGCTCAACCAGCCCGTCGAAGCGGCCCAGGAAGTCGCGATCACTGGGATTCCGTACCAGATCCATCTTCCGTCGAAAGCCCCATGCGCCGTGCTGATGCAAGATAGTGTCGCTTCGGTCGTCTCGCTTGGCCCCTTCGACGAACCGTACGAAATCAACCTCGGAACCGACCAGCCGACCGACATCGCCTATCGCCAGATCACGTCGTCGGCGCTGTCTCCTCAGGCCGAAGCGATCGTCGTTGGGCACGATGCCAACAAGGTTTCGCTGCTGACGATTGGCAACGGAGATCGCCCCGTGCAGAAGTCGGCTGAAGCTTCTTTCCCGTCGCGCGTCGACGCCGTCGCGTTCGATCCTGCGGGCAAGTACTGCTTCGCTATTAGCCAAGAAGGGGAAGGACGCCGTTGGCCGTTGACAGACTTTAGCGACGCGTCGGCCAACGCATTCCATGTCGATGGACTCGACGAAGAAGTCTTAGCAATCCATCCGGTTTCGGAATATCGCTTCTTTGCGTTTACCGAAACACGTCTGCTCTCGATTACACTGCAAGACGACGGAAAGACTGCGGTCGAGCCCGTCACCGACATGCGTGCCACTTTGATGGTGAGCCGCCTGACGAACGACCACAAGCATCTGGTATTCTCGACGCAAAGCGAGGCCCAGCCCCTTTCGATCGTGCCGGCCGATAAGCAGGAAGCGGCCAGTGCCAAACCGCCGGTAATTCGGGGGATGATCGAAGACTTCGATATCTCGGCCGATAGCCGCTGGCTGATCTACGTCGATTCCGACGGAGCGATCTTTGGAATCGACCTCCATGCGCAATCACACGAGCCGAAAATGCTCCTCGCTTCGCAAGGGGAGCGTATCAAATACATTCGCCTCTCGTCGAGCGGAATGGATGTGGTAACGCTCTCGGAAGATGGCACGACCACCTGGTGGAACCTTGCCCAGTTAATCCTGACCGCCGGAATGATCGACGGCGAGTCGACGTCCAACTAGTTGGATGTCAGCAGCAGTTCCCCTTCTTTGGGGAAGTAAGGCGTTCCGGTCTTGCCGTCTTGCGCATCCCATCGCATGTATTTGCGAATGACCTGCGCCTCTTCCGATTCGGGCCAGAACGCAAGGATGTGAATCAAATGCTCGCGGGCCTGTGCCGGATCTGGCTGAAAATCGGTCGCGGCACTGGCTCCCCAATCACCACACTGCAGCCCTGCCAGCATCCAGTGCGACCGGAGCGACATCTTCAGCTTCGACGCCTCGCTGAACTCGGCGATCTCTTGATAACGCCGCACTGCAGCCAGAAAGTCCTTTCGCACCAACAGAGCGTAGTCCGCTTCGATTTCTGCCTGTAACAGGCGATCGTTCAAACTTCGCCGCGCGTCGTAGGCCTTGCTCAAATAGGCGATCGCTTTCTGCATTTGGATCCGCGCCGCGTCGACGTCCCCTTCTTCTTCCTGAGTCTTGGCCAGGTTGTAGTTGGCGCTGGCCAGCAAGGCAAAGGTGAAGCCATTCGCTTTCGGATCGTTGGCCATCGGCGTCAACAGGTCGGTCGCCATATCGAGGTTCTTCACCCGCAATTGCGGATCGACCGAGATGTCGACCGACTTCTCGATCATATCCATTGCGGAGACCAATTCCGCTTGTTGCTTGGGTGACAGTTGGCCCAGAATCCCAGGCCAGAAATCCCGCAGGTCGGTCCCCTGCTCACTTCCTGCAGCCTTCGCCAACTGAGCAATCGCGGCGTCTTGCGGTTGCGTTTGCGAGATCGCTTTCAGGTACGAAGCGATCAAGATGTCGTCTTTACCACTCGCCGAAAACGACGCAACCGGCTTCGGCGAATTTGGCACATAGACTTCCGACTGAACGTCTTCCAACTCGCGATTCGCCCGCAGGTCACCAACAATCAAAATGTCGGCTCGCAGGCGAAGGCAGAGTGCTTGCGGCCACTGAGCAGGATCGACTGGCCCTGCCTTAAGCCGCAGGAACTCTTGCTCGATCTGACGACTGGAAATCGCTTTGATGTTCGGCAAGCGTCCCAGCGAATAGCGAAGCTGCGTGGCGAATCGGACGCCTGGGTCTTCGTGATAGAAGGTCATCGCGTTCCACGGCACGTGCGGCATCACCGCGACGCGAAGCGTTTTCTCAGGGCCGAACTTCTCGCTGGCGATCTGCCTGGCGGCATGGATATCTTCTTCAGTGATCGCCCCCACGAAGGTGAAGTCGGCCCGCGGACGTCGCGCGGCATCGACTACCTTCTGTTTAATCTGCGAGAACGACAGGTCCAGCATTAAGCCGCCAGTCCGCGAAGTCATCTGGCCCATAAAGTTTCGGGTTTTGTCGACGACTGCCGTAAACGCATCGAGTTCTTCCGGGCGGCTTTCGCAAAGCAGCCCATGCACGTTAATCCCTCGCTGATTGGCCAGATTCACCAACGCGTCAGTTTCGTACCAGCGGCGCGACTGCGTGGTCGCTTCTTCAAACGAAGAATCGTACGGGGGCGCATCGGTGATCAACATCAGCCAACGGGTCGCCTTCGGATCATCCGACCATTTCAAGTCTTGAATCGTCTTGAACAATGCCAGATCGACCGCCTCTGGAAAGTAAGGACGCCCAGATTGAGGCTGCAGCGATGCGATCATCTTCGCAACGCTCTTGTCGTCGGCCGAGAATCCCTGCGAGATCCCCACCAACGGTTTATTGCTTTGACCACTATCGGCGAACGAGATCACAGCGACTTCCACTTTCGCGCCGCTGGCTCGCTTCAAGTCGGCGATGACCTGGGGGATTTTCTCGCGAATCCCAGCAAGCTGATGTGCCATGCTCTCGGTGGTATCGACCAGAAAGGCAACCTGAATCGCAGGCGTCTCTGGCCGGATCGCGTCGAGAAAGCTTCCCTGGAAGATGCCCATGCTCTTTGCTTCAGGAGCGGTGCGAACGTTGAATATCGAATCGAGTGCGGCGGCGGCAGTCGGCTGATTCTCTTGAGCCTGAAGGGTGGAAACCACCCAGACATTCACAATTAGTACGCAACCCAACAGTCCAGCGATCGATAATCGAGAGCGTCGAAACGATTCAGTGAGACGCACGTTACGTACCTCGTGTTGCTTAACGTGGCAAAATTGGCTGGCCTTGGTTTCGCCGGTCATTGTAAACTGCCTCACGTGGGCCTGGGAACGGTTAATCCGAAAGTGCATCATGTTACGACTCCTCCAAGCAAATCTGATCGCCTTGCTGGTGGTTATCGCTACGAACCCCCTGGCGGTTGCTCAAGAAATCTTGCCGGCGGAAAGTATTTTGCCCGGGCAAGCCGATCGGCCGAAGTTTCCGCCCGAGATGCTTCCCGCCGAGTCGGTCGTACCCGGCCTTCCGGTGAAGTCGAACTCGCCACAGCCGATGCCGAAGGAAGACCCCTCCCCGAGCGATGCGAATGCGCTGCCGGGCGAAGACCAGCTTCCCAACGTGAAAACGGTGCAACAGGTAATCTTGCCGGAAGATCCTCCGTGGCTGCGACTGAACCTGGATGGCCCCACCGCGCCGGTCCAATCGGTGGCGTTCTCGCAGGATGGGCAACATTTGCTGGCAGGCGGTAACGATAAAATGCTGCATAGCTGGCTCGCCGCGCCGGCCATGGCAGGTCAGGCCCCACGCTGGATTTACGAGAATCCGATTCGCTGGCAAGTGCAAAGGGCGACACGTGGCGACATTCATGCGCTCGCCGCACTCGATGGTAAGCTCGCCTTCGCGGGAATCGGCGCTTCGGCACTGACCGGCGAGATCGTGCTTGCCGATCAAGGACGCATGGCGTTCGAGCGGACCTTGTTCGACGTTCAGAAAGGCCCTCGCTCGCAGATCCTCGACCTGGCAGCCACATCGACCGGGCTCTTTTCGCTCGACTCGGAAGGAAACGTGCAGTACTGGTCCGCTGATCCGATGACCGGCAAATGGTCGTTCCGCCCTGGGACCTCGCCCAAACCGGCCGTGCCGTTCGACGCCGCTCAGCTTCGTTCGTGGCGACTTCGCGGTAGCCGTGTCGCCTCGACCGATGATCGAACGCTTTTCTTCCCCGTCCTGGTTCGCGATGACCGCGGCATCCCCTTCTGGCGAATCGCTCGGTGGAAATCAGATGGCCAGAACGCCGCTCTTTTACCGCAACTAACGCACGAGTTCCCAGGCGGAATCGGAGCGATGGCGTGCAGCCGAGACGGCCAACGGATTGTCGCGGCCGATATCAGCGACTCCGGCACGCTTCTGCTGGTCGACCTCAGCGAACCCCAAAGTACGCTGGCCATTCCCGCTGCTGCGAATGTGCGCGATGTTGCCATGTCGGCCGATGGCACGAAGGTCGCAGCGGTCGTCGCGCGTTCATCCCAGGGACCATTCGAGCTGCGGATTTGGTCGTGGCCCGTCGGACAGAAGCCTGCGCCGGTCGCGACGCTTCCTTTATCGACGATTGCCACCGGCTGTGCCATGCGAAGAGATGGCCGCTTGCTGGCAGTCACGCAGGAATCGAGTCTTGTTGTCTATGACTTGAACGACTTGAACAGCCCCCTTCGATTAACGACACCAATTGTGACACCGACGAAAGTCGCGTTCACCCTCGCTGCCGACTATCAATTGCTGATCGATCAGAGCTCCACAGGAAACGCACCGGCCAATTCGGCCATTCTGTTCGATACCGCCAGGCGGGGTTATTCCACTGTTGATCAGCGACCGGCGGTGGTCCCCTCGAATCCCTGGCAAGGGAAATGGTCACTTGCCCAAAGAGCGGTCGACCGAGGTACCCGTCTCGTCTACGACCTCACCCAAGATGGCAAGCCGTACGCCACCATTCCCGAAACCATCTTGAACGGCTCGCGCGTCGTTTCGGTCTGCTGGCTGGCGATGGGAGAAGACCGCGACGCTCCGACGCACATCGCCGTCGGGACAGTCGGCCGCAACCATGCCTATCTGCTCGACATTCGCAATCCCGAGAAAATCACGGTCGTGCGTGAGTATCGCGGACACGCGTCGGCGATTCGTGCCATTGGCGTTTCTGCCGATCAGAAGTACCTGACAACCGGCAGCGACGACGGGCTGGTCAACATCTGGAAGCTAACTGAAGAGCAGCCATCGACGGCGCTGCAAAACCAATGGGGTGCCAATTTCCAGCAGATCGGCGAGCAGTTGGTGGTAGCCGAAATCATTCCGGATGGTCCGCTTTACTATCACGGGGTCCGCAATGGCGATGTCGTTCAATCGGTCGCCATCCGTGAGGACGCCAATCCCGACGCACCGCTGGACGATCAAGCCGCCAGTGAGAAGTTGATCGCTGACGTTGCCGCGCTGCAGAAAGTCCTCCGTGAAACGCGTGGCGACACGATGCTTCGTTTCCAGATCGTTCGCAACGGTGCCCAACAAAAACCGTTCTACCTTCACCCGGCCTGGCAGCCGCTTGCTTCGCTGGTAGCCACCAACGATCGCGAGTGGGCCTACTGGACGCCTTATGGTTATTACGATGCCTCGTTCAATGGGCACAAGATGTTCGGCTGGCAGATCAACCGTGGCATCGATCAGGCCCCCGACTTCTTCCTGGCTGCGGAACTAAAGCAACAACTCGAAAAGCCGCGTGTGATGGAAAAGCTGTTGAAAGCAGGCAGCCTGAGCGAAGCGATGCGCGTCGCGAAGGCGGAGGTTCCTTTCAATTTACACAATCGTCTAGAGGCCCTGGCTTCGCTGCGACCTCAGATCACGATCGATTCCCCCACGGCAGAGAGTGACCTCGCAGGCGGCGAAGTGATCGTCGAAGCCACGATCGAGGTGCCAGCCGGTTCGCAACTGCTGACGCCGAAAGTCTTCGCCAACGGAGTTCCGGCCGTGGGAACGTTGGATCATGAAGTCGGGCCCGGACCAGCGCAGGCGAAACAACATAAGCTGCGCTGGCGTGTCGCGTTGCCGCCAGACCCGCGCGTTCGCCTGGAAGTCATCGCCGCCACCGCCGATGGAATCACCGCGAATCAGTCGCTGACGGTAGCTCAGTCGACACCTGACCGAGTCATTCCGCCTCGGATCTTCGTGATCGCGGCCGGCGTGAGCCAATATGCGGACCAGCAGATTCCACAGCTCGACTTCGCGGCCCAGAACGCCAAAGCGTTTACCTCCGCTATCCAGCAGCACGCGCAACAGTCGAATGTCGAAGCAATCGTGTTAACCGACTCCAACGTAACGCAGCCGCTCTGGAACGTTGCCGCCGATACCATCTGGCAGCAACTTGCCGAGTCGGCTCGGCCGCAAGACGTGGTGCTGTTCTTTCTGTCGGGGCATGGCATCCGCGACGTTGAATCTCAGCGGTACTTCTTCCTGACGAGCGATAGCCAGTTTAACGATGTCGCTGGAAGGCGGTACGAGCGTTGCCTTTCATCAGAAGACTTCCAGCGGTACTTCGCCGGAATCCCATGCCGCAAGGTCGCGATCCTCGATACCTGCCACAGTGGTGCGATCCAGCCTCTGCGGCAAGACGATTTGAAGGTGATGCTGCGAGCCCTGGAAGAAGACGTTGTCTTCACGATCACCGCCAGCGAAGGGAATGAAGAAGCCTTTGAATCGCGCGATCGGCAATTGGGGCGGTTCACGGCCCGGCTTGTCGAAGCGATCTCCGGCGGCGCCGATCAATCGCAATATGCGGGCAATGGCGACGGCCAGATCAGCCTTAGCGAAGTGGCCGCGTACGTTCAGGCAACTGTCCCTCAGGATGCGGCCGCTGCCGGGCAATCGCAGCACCCGACCATCTTTCCCCGCGACCTGTTTCCACTGATCGACGTCACCCTTTCCCGCAGCGAGACAAAATAGCTTGCTCACCACAACGACTCGTGGCTGGTTCGTTCGCTTCACGAAACCTCGTTTATCGTGGTTACACCCGAACCTGGCCCCGCCTGGGGGCGTCTACTCGGAAGCTTATCGACACATTGTTTCGACGATCCTGTTTCACACTCGGTTAAGGAATACGCCATGTCGTGTGACTGGAAGCAATTTTTGCAGCGAGAACTTGCCCTACTCAGCGATCCCCGCGAATCGGCTTCGCTGGGACCAGGTCTGAGTCCGGCCTTATCTACCAACAGCTTCCGCAAGCAACGACATAATCCGGTGCAATCGCCACCACCCTGGCTTTGTCGCCGCATGAAACGTCCCGCCCAGCGCGGCGGACCGCGGGTTTAGTCGGCGTCAATCGCGGTTTTGCAGACATGCGATCACAATCCGAATTTCCTCGTACGAAACGTCCCCACCCAGATGCTCGTGGATGGGGCGTAGCGCACGCTGACCGCACTCGTGCACGGCGTCTTCGATACGTCGTGCCGTGGCGCCAGTTACCCACGCGGTCGGATCTTCCAGCTTCTGTTCGCGGACGAACTGTTCTAAGTAGCCCTGCACCGTCGAGTTCGCTCGGCCAATGATCGAGGCAACTTCGTCGACTGTCTTGCCTTTGGCAAACAGCGTGAACGCATCTTTTAAGGCCGGGGCCTGATTCTTAGGAGGCTCGCGCCGAGGGGCCGCGATCACTTCCGTCTCCATGGCGTCGACTTCCAGGCCTTCTTGCTGACAATAGCTTTGGATGTGCTGCGTGAAGTCGGCTCCATAGTCAACGCACTTCTTTTCGCCCACCCCTTTGATCAAGCGGAAGCTTTCCAGAGTGGAAGGGCGATGGCGAGCCATCTCGCGGAGGGCACTGTCGCCGAAGACGATGTAGGCCGGAATGCCTGCTTCCTCGGCTTTCTCGCGTCGCAAGCTTCGCAACGACTCGAACAAGCCGCGATCGACTCCTTCCCAGTCGTCGCCACGTCGCTGCTTGCGCGGTCGCTCGTCTCGTTCGCCGTCTGGCTTGGTTAGCTTCGGGATCACTTCGCCACGAAGAAGTTCGCGTCCGCTGGCGGTCAACTTTAAGACATTGAACTCGCCGGTTTTGCTGAGGAATCGCTGTCCTACCAGTTGTTCGATCCAGGTACGCACCGCGCGGATGCTTTGATCTTGCAGCAGCCCGTAGGTACTTAGATCGTCGTGCCCAAGTTCCAAAATCCGCTTGTCTTTCGAGCCGCAAAGTACCTTCGCGTTATGATCCGCGCCGAAGCGTTCGCCGGTGCGGATGATGCACGATAAGATCTTCTGACCGAGTATCAAACTGTCTTCGACCAGATCGACGGTGCCGAGGCAGACATCACATGCCTCGCATTCTTCCTCTTCCAATTCTTGCCCGAAATAGCTCACCAGCATTCGGTGGCGGCATTCAGTTCCGATGCAGAAATGATCGAGTGCTTCCAGCGAACTGAAGGCGGCCTGTTGCGCGGTATCAGGCAAGTCGCCGAGCATTCGTTTCCAGGTCACGAGGTCGCCGCTGGAATAAAGCAGCACGCATTCCGCTTCCAAGCCATCTCGGCCAGCTCGACCACTTTCCTGCTGATAGCTTTCCAGGCTCTTGGGCATGCCGGCATGCACCACGTAACGGACGTTCGACTTATCGATCCCCATCCCAAACGCCACCGTCGCCACAATGACGTCAACGCGTTCCTGGATGAAATCGTCTTGATGGGACTGTCGTTGTTCGTCGCTTAGCCCAGCATGATATGGCAACGCCTTAATGCCGCTTTCGTTGAGTTGTTCTGCAATCGATTCAACATCCGCGCGGCGAATACAATAGACCACGCCCGACTCGTTGGGATGGCGAGCGACCACTTCGCGGATCTGCTCGAAGCGGTCTTTGCGGCGTTCAACCCGATAGACCAGGTTTGGTCGATCGAACGAGCCGACCAGAAACTCCGGCCGGACCAGGCCAAGCTGGGAAGCGATATCGTCACGAACGCGCGGAGTTGCTGTGGCGGTATAGGCGTGGATGCCAACGCCTGGGAAGCGATCTTTCAGCATCCGCATCATGCGATACTCAGGGCGGAAGTCGTGCCCCCATTCGCTGATACAGTGCGATTCGTCGATCGCGAAGAACGAGACGTCGACGCTGGCCAGAAAGTCGAGCGTTCGATCGGAAAGCAACCGTTCCGGAGCGAGGTAAAGCAGTTTGGTCTCGCCACTGCGAATATCGGCGGCGATCGCCCTTCGCCCTGCGGGACTGACGGTGCTGTTGATGCATGCGGCCTTGATGCCGCACGCATTGAGGGCGTCGACTTGATCTTTCATCAACGAGATCAACGGCGAGGCGATCACAGCCAGGCCCGGTTTGCAGAGGGCGGGTACCTGGTAGCAAAGCGATTTACCGCCACCGGTCGGCATGACGACGACCGAATCGCGATCGTCGAGCACCGACTGCATCGCCTCTTGCTGAAGCGGACGGAAGCCGCCATAGCCCCAATACTGCTGCATCGTCGCCAGCAAATTCTCGCTGGTTACCGGCGAAGAAGAATCCATGGGGGCAGCCTAATCCTATCGTTGCGTCGACCTCGAACCTCGCCCCCGGCACATCCACTGCGATACCGCAGGCAAGGCCATTCAGTGTAGAGATGTCCACGCAAAGTGACAACCGCTTGACCTTTTTGGCGGTTGCCTTGAGAACCTTGCCGTCGGCTGTCAAACGCTTAGTTTGGCTGAACTTTGCGGCGATAAGCGGTCGGTGAAAGTCCCGTTTTTTTGCGGAACGTGGCGCTCATGTACTCGACATGCTCGAACCCGGCCCGATCGGCGATGTCACCAATGCTGAGGTCGGTGTCGTGCAGAAGCTGACGCACCTTGTCTAGGCGTTGATGGACGATCGCTTCGTGCGGGGTCTGCCCGGTAATCTGCTTGAAGCGGTACTCGAGAATTCGACGGGTACTGTCGACCGCCTTCAGAACGTCACCCACATTGATCCCATCACAGGCATGCTCGCGAATGAACTGCATCGCCATACCCACCAGCGGATCCTCGGTCGCCAACACATCGGTCGATCGACGAGTCGCGACCCCCAGCGGTGGAATCAACTTCTTATGATGCTGCGGCGATAGCCCCTTCATCATTTGATCGAGCAGCTTGGCCGCCTCGAAACCGGTGCGGCGACTGTCAGGGATCACGCTCGACAAGGGTGGCGAACAAAGGTCGCACAGCAATCGGTCGTTGTCGACGCCAATCACCGCGACTTGACGCGGAACGTCGATTTCAAGTTCGCGACATGCTTCCAGCAGCAGTTGCCCGCGGATATCGAAGCAAGCCATGATACCGATCGGCTGCGGCAAACGTTCGATCCAGCGGTCGAGCTTCTGGACATTCTTCGGCGTCGAGTTCTTACCATCTTCGCCGGTCGGCATATCGAGCACATGACAAACATGACCATGCTCGGCCAATGCTTCCACGAAATACTTTTCGCGAAGCTTGCTCCAAGCAAACGACGAATCGCCGCAGAACGCGAAGTTCGAGAAGCCACGCTGCAGAAGATGTTCTACCGCCATCTGCGCGATCGCCTGGTCGTCCGTTTCGACCCAAGGCAACTCTGGCAACAACCGCGCCGCGCTGACGTCAACAATCGGAATATCGAGAGGTTTCAAAGCGGCGGCGATCTCGGGATTCTCGACCCGGGCAATGATGCCATCCCCTCTCCACTGCTTTAACCACTTAGGCGGCTTGGCTCCGCGTCCTTGCTCCGGAAGAAAGATCGACCAACGCTGGTACTCTTCCATGTAACGCACGACTCCGTCCAAGAGCCCACGTGCGTACTCGTTGGAGGTCTCGATCAATAACGCGACCTCTTTGCGAGGTTGGATCATGGTCGTCCTCTGGGTTGTAAATCAAAGTGCGGACAATTGGGAAAAGGGGACGGAGAGTCATTATGATAGCCAATTTACGGCGGAAAATCCCCCTCATGTGTGAAATACCTCTTATAGAGTGCAAGTTTTCTCATGGCTATTCGTGAGAAGGTTTGTACTCTAAGTACATAAGCTTCTGCCTATCACCTCGTCTTCCTACCCCCACCAGGTACCAAAATGAGCGAAAGAACCATTAACGTTGCGATGATCGGTTTGGGATTCGGAGCAGAGTTCATTCCGATTTACCAGGCTCACCCCAACGCAAACGTCATCGCCATTTGCCGCCGCGACGAAGCTTCCTTGCAGAAGACCGGCGACATGTTCGGAATCGAAAAGCGATATACCGAGTACGACGACGTTTTGGCGGACCCAGACGTCGACTTTGTGCATATCAATTCGCCGATTCCGGATCATGCCTGGATGTCGCTGCGTGCCCTCGACGCCGGCAAGCACGTGATGTGTACCGTTCCGATGGCCACCACGATTGACGAATGCCGCCAGATCGTCGAGAAAGTCGCTGAAACCGGCTTGAAATACATGATGGCCGAAACGGTCGTCTACAGCCGCGAATACCTCTATATCAAGCAGCTTTACGAATCGGGCGAATTGGGCAAGGTTCAGTACATGCAGGCCTCGCACCCGCAAGACATGCAGGGCTGGCCAGAATATTGGGAACGCATGATCCCAATGCACTACGCGACCCACGTCGTCAGCCCCGTTCTCGGCCTGGTGGATGGACTGGCCGAGTACGTGAGCTGCTTCGGTTCTGGTTCGATCAACAATGAACTGGCCAAGAAGTCGGGCAATCCGTACGCCGTCGAATCTTGCCATATCAAGATCAAAGACAGCGACACGGCCGCTCACATCTGGCGATTTCTGTTTGATACGGCTCGTCAGTACCGCGAAAGCTTCGATGTCTACGGCACGAAGAAGAGCTTCGAATGGTCGCTGGTCGAAGGGGAACCGCACGTTCTGCACACCGCGAAGCTGCCCGAGCACGAAATCGCCTCGCACGTCGAGATCCCTGATTTCGCTCACTTGCTGCCAGAACCAATCCAGAAGTTCACCCAGTCGATCGAAGACGCCGGGCATCTCTCGTTCATCCAGGGCGGCGGCCATGGTGGCTCGCACCCTCACCTGGTGCACGAGATGATCAGCTCGCTGCTGGAAGACCGCGATCCGCTGCCAAACGCGGTGACTTCGGCCAACTGGACCTGTGTTGGCATTTGTGCCCACGAGTCGACCATGAAGGGTGGCGAACTGGTTCGTTTGCCAGAATTCACCCTGCAGAAACCACAAGTTCGCAAGACGGTGGGTGCTTCGTAAGCGAAGCATTCAACCTCGAACGAATCGTTCTTACGGAACGGGAAGACCTGCCTCGGTTATCCCGTTCCGTTTTTTTATGCGCCGATACTCGGCTTCGAAATGCAAGACGCTCGGGATGCCAGAACCTGGCGCGCCGAGCGTCCAATCTTGGGATGGGGTACCGAACCGAGTTCGGTTCCGGGGTGCCTGAAGGCCATTCGGCCTACAGGGCTTTGCCGATCACGAGTGCTTGTCGCTTGTAGCATTCGCTACGACGCATGAACTTGGCCTTGGCTGGTTGGCTTTTGGTCAAGTCGGCCAGGTGGCGATACTTCGCACAGAGGGCCTGTTTAACAGCAAGTTTGTTTTCGATCTCGGTCTTTGTCGTCATATAGAACGATGCCTCTAGGGACATATGGATGGATTCACGCGAATCCGAACCGGCTGATTCTACCTCCAGGGTGCCCTAATTACCTATCCCTGTTTGCCTGTCAGGAACCAAATTCGGGAAGTCCCAGAAAACTGCTTCTTTTCCGCGCGATTTTGGACATTCGTCCCTTGGCAATCGCCCCTGGTTTAAGCGATATAGAAAGGAGTGATTCCACGCAAACGTTCCCCCCTTTCAGAGATCCTATGACGGCTGCAGCAGGTTCGAATGTCACGCTGATCGGTATGCCAGGCTCCGGCAAAAGCACCATCGGTGTTGTGCTGGCCAAACGCATGAACCTACAGTTCGTCGATACCGACCTGATCATTCAAACGACGCAGCAGCGGACGCTTCAGCAGATCATGGATGCCGACGGCTTCGACAAGTTCTGCCAGATTGAAGAGTCGGCCGTGCTCACCCTCGACGTCGAAAAACATGTGATCGCGACCGGGGGCAGTGTTTGCTATGGCCCGGACGGGATGGCCCACCTCAAGTCGCTTGGCAAAGTGGTCTTCCTGAAGACGAGCCTGCAAACGCTGGAGAAGCGACTTTCGAACATGGCAACCCGGGGCATCGCCCTGAAACCAGGTCAGACGCTCGAAGGACTCTTCCACGAACGCAACGCACTCTATACCCAATACGCTGACCTCACCATCGATTGCGATGGCCTGAACGTCGAACGAATTAGCGAGCAAATCGAGGCAGGCCTCGCGCCCCCTTCCACTTAGGCGGTTTCAGCTTGCTCTTCACGCTTAACGCATGCCATCGCGTCTGGATCGTAATGATCGCAGGGTGTACCGGCGCTGCTACCGACCACGTAACCCTTTCTCTCACAGCACCTTAGGACATCACCCGTTTCTATCGAGGCACTTATCCGGCAGCAGATTGCTGTTAAGGCGTGATGAAGCCCGCCGGGGGAACTCTCAATAAAGTCAGCGCAAAACGTCATCGGCGTGGGCAGGTCGTTTTCGGATAATAGAGTCCGAGCATGCATGTTGTTCGCCCGTGTCTTTGGGGCCGATAACGCCGCTCGATCGTGACGGACAACGAACCTCGCCGAACCATTGCTGGCCCTGATTCGCCGCTGAAATTCAACCGTGAATTCCGCCCACTCCGCCCCTGAGACCGACTCGAATCCTTCTCGCTGGCGCGTCATTTTGACGGCGGCAGCGGCTGGCTTTCTGACCTACTTCGCGATGTACGCCTTTCGCAAGCCGTTCACCGCGGCTCAATATTCAGGCGAAAGCTTGTGGGGAAGTGGCGTCGAATTGAAGACGTCGTTCGTCATCGCCCAGATCATCGGCTATGCGGTCTCGAAGTATCTGGGGATCGACCTTTGTACGCGGATCCCAGATCGTTTTCGGGCGGTCGCATTGATCGGACTGATCGGGATCGCCGAACTTGCCCTGGTGCTGTTCGCCGTCGTGCCGGTTCACTGGAAGGTACTCGCAATCTTTCTCAACGGCTTACCGCTGGGCATGGTCTGGGGCCTGGTGGTGCGTTACTTGGAAGGACGCCGCGCGAGCGATTTGCTGCTGGCTTGCCTTTGCTGCTCGTTCATTGTTTCCAGCGGCGTGGTGAAAGATGTCGGTCGCGGCTGGATCGATTCAGGCGTCGATCCTTACTGGATGCCGGCCGTCACCGGTCTTTGCTTCGTGCCAATGTTTTTGATCGCCCTGGCGATGCTGGCTTGGTTGCCCGCCCCGGATGCGTCCGATATCAAGGCCCGGTCGAAGCGCGGCGAAATGAGCACGACCGACCGTTGGCAATTTGTTCGCAGCCAATGGAACACCCTGTGGCCGCTGCTGCTGTTCTATACCGGCCTGACCGCCTATCGCGATTTCCGTGACAACTATTCGGTCGAGATCCTCAATAACCTTGGCTACGCTGAAGCCCCGGCGATCTTCTCGCGGATGGAACTTCCGGTCGCGTTGGTCGTGACGTTGGGGCTCGGACTGTTGATTCTGGTGCAAAACCATCGTCACGGTTTGGTGGCGATTTATAGTTCGATGTTGGCTGGTATGCTGCTGGTCGGTATCGGCACGGCTTTGATTTTCTCAGGAGCAATCTCTGGCCTGACCTGGATGATCCTGGTTGGTGTCGGCAGCTACCTGGCCTACGTTCCCTTCAACGCGGTGCTCTTCGAGCGGCTGGTTGCCCTGCGGGGAACTGGCAGTGCTGTGTTTGGCATCTACCTGGCCGATGCCCTCGGCTATACCGGAAGCATCGGTGTGCAACTTTATAAAGACCTGGGAGCCGACTCGATCGATCGATTGACCTTCTTCCAGAACTATTCGCTGATCCTGGCCGTCGCAGGCTTCTGCTGCCTTTTGATCAGCGGTTCAGCAATCTTGATCGGCAACTGGCAAGACTCGGCCGTGACGATTGCTCCACACCAGTCCGCTGCCGACGCGGCTTCTTCCTAGCAGTGAAACGAGAGAATATGCATTACGATTTAATCGTCATCGGTGCCGGCATTGCTGGTCTTGGACATGCGTGGGCCGCGGCCAAACAGGGACTTTCGGTCGCGGTCTTCGAAACGAACGCTCGGGCCGAAGGTGCCAGCATTCGCAACTTTGGCATGGTGTGGCCAGTCGGTCAGCCTGCAGGTCCTCAACGAGCCTTGGCCCTGCGAAGTCGAACTTTGTGGCGTGAACTTGGCGCAGCCGCTGGCTTTCCGGTCCATACCTGCGGATCGATCCACCTGGCCCACCACGACGACGAACTCGCCGTGCTGCAAGAGTTCGCTCATTCGTCAGCCGCCGATGGTCTGGATATCGAACTGGTGACGCCAGAACAAATCGCCAGGCTGACCCCCGCCGTGAACCCAACTGGTTTGAAAGGTGGACTCTACAGCCATACCGAACTTCGCGTGACCCCGCCGATCGCTGTCAGTTCAATTGCCGCGCATCTGGCGGATGCCCACAACGTTCAGCTCCATTTCAATACGCCGATCACCAAGGTTGAATCGGGCCTGGTGCTTTCCGCGCAAGGCGAAAGCTGGACGGCCGATCGGATCGTGATCGCGTCGGGCGCGTATTTTCAGCATCTATTCCCCGAGATCCACCGCGAAGAACGTTTGCTCCTATGCAAACTGCAGATGCTGCTTACCGAGCCGCAGCCAGCCGACTGGCAACTTGGTCCTCATATTGCCAGTGGCTTGACGCTGCGGCATTACCCTTCCTTCCGCGATTGCCCTTCGCTGTCGGCCGTGAAGGAACGCTTCGCGAAAGACTCGCCCCGACTCGATCGCTTTGGCATCCATGTCATGGCCTCGCAGGCCGACGGCGGTGGCTTGATCCTGGGTGACTCGCACGAATATGGCGACGACATCGAGCCCACCGACAAATCCGAGATCGACGCACTGATGCTCGCAGAATTGCAAAAGATCATGCAGGTTCCCAACTGGAACATCGCCCGGCGCTGGCATGGTCTCTACGCGAAGCATCCCAGCAAGATGTGCTTCGTCCGCGAAGTTTGTCCTGAAGTGCTGGTCGTGAATGGCTTCGGCGGCAACGGCATGACGCTTTCGCTGGCCTTCTCGGAATCGATCATCCATCACTGGAAGAACTCGGCGCAGTGGGAAGTGTTGCACGGCACGAACTAGCCCTGCCACCCGCACCTTCCTTTCCCCTTGCTGGACCGCACCTGACCAATTGAAGAGGCAACTCGATGAAAACTACCGTTCTCCCGATCCTGGGACTACTTACACTACTTGCGACAACCGCTTTCGCCCACGAAGGACCCGATCCGCTGGCGCGGTGGCGGTTCGATTCCGATGCGATTTCGCAGCAAGGCGATCAGACCAAGATCCTTCCACGGCGCGGCCCGACCGGTGTGCTCATTGGCAAGTTCGAGATGCTCGGCGAAAAACACGATGAGACCCTCTTCTTAAGCGGCAATCAGTCGGCAGTCATCATTGCTGAAGACCACAACGAGGCCAGCAAGTACCTGCCGACCGAAGCATTGACGGTCTCCACCGTCGTGTCGATCTCGCAGCCGGAACAATGGGGTGGACTGATCGGCGCGATTGAAGACAACGGTTCGCAGGAATCAGGCTGGCTGGTCGGCTACGACGAGAAAACTTTTACCTTCGCCCTGCGTGGGAAAGAAGGCACTGGCCGTCTGACCTACCTGAAAGGAAAGACACCTTACGAAGCAGGCAAGTTATATCACGTGGTGGCGGTCTACGACGGCGAGACGATGCAGTTGTACATCAACGGCAAGCTCGAGGCGGAAAGCAAAGAACAATCGGGGTCGATTCAGTACCCTGCCAAGACGCCGTACATGCTTGGTGCCTATCGCGATAGTGATGAGTTCCAATCGCTCAAAGGACGACTCCGCGAAATCGTGCTGTACGATCTCGCCGCGAAGAAAGAGTGGGTCGACCACGACTTCGAACACAATGCCAGTCTCGCAGCACTTCCTGCGATGGAGTCGAACGATCCGCTCGACTTTGTGATCGAGCCTTACCTGCAGTTCGGTACGCAGAACAGCATGACGGTCATGTGGCGAACCAATCGCAGGGCTCTCGGCACGCTGTACTTTGGCGAGTCGGCCGAATGTCCGAATCGCATCGACATTCCGGAAGGGAAAGAGATTCATGAGATCACGATCGAGGGGCTCGAGCCGGAGACGCAGTACTTCTATCGCACCGAATCACGCTTGAAGCCTGACGCCGAACCGTTGGTCAGCACGCCGGCCACCTTTCAGACGGCCGTGAACCGCGACACGCCGTTCGCGTTTGCGGTGATCAGTGACACGCAAGGCAACCCGGCCGTGAGTGGCAAGCTGGCTCAGTTTGCCTGGGGTCAGCGTCCCAGCTTCCTGCTTCACCCAGGCGATCTGGTGGAAGTTGGTCCGCGCGATTCGCATTGGACGCAGCATTTCTTTCCGAGCATGAACCCGCTGATTCGCCACGTTCCGTTCTTTCCGGTGCTGGGCAACCACGAACGGAATGCTCAACACTTCTACGACTACGTTTCCTTGCCGAAGCCGGAATACTTCTACCAGTTTCGATTTGGCAATGCCCATTTCTTCATGATCGACTCCAATCGCAACCTGGATCCCGATTCCGAGCAGTACCAATGGCTCGAAAAGCATCTTTCCGAATCGGATGCAACCTGGAAGTTTGTTTGCCATCACCACCCGCCTTATTCGTCCGACGAAAACGACTACGGCAATTTGTGGAAGACAAACAAGGGAACGCGTGGCGATCAGAATGCCCGTCAGTTAGTGCCGCTGTACGAGAAGTACCACGTCGACATCGTTTGGAACGGGCACATTCATTCGTACGAACGTACCTGGCCGATCCGCGAAAATCGGGCGGTGAAAGAAGGTGCTCCAATTTACATGATCACCGGTGGCGGTGGCGGTCCGCTGGAAACGCCCGGGCCGATCCGTCCGTTCTTCATGAACACGGTTCGCCGCGGGCACCATTACTCGATGGTTCGCATCAACGATACGAAGCTTGAGTTTCAAGCATACGACCTCGAGAACCGTCTGTTCGATCAGATGACGATCTCGAAGCAGACGGCTGCCGCTCACGAATAGAGCGGCAAGCCTTCTTCCTGCAAGTGGTCGCCTGACTCTGGCTCTGGCGACCGTTCGCGGGAACGCTTGCTTGGCCAGCGAATCCGCAACACAGCAGGGTTCACCATCACCATGTGCATTGTTGGCACAAAGGTCAACGCAAGCATCGTGGCTCCGATCACGCCGCCAGCGATCGAAATTGCCAGTGGTGGCCAGAAGCCTCCCCCGGCCAGAACCAGCGGTAAGAATCCGACCACGGTGGTTGCCGTCGTGGCGATCACGTGGCGGGTTCCTCGCATTACCACATCACGCACCGCAACCGGATCACCGACGCGGGCCTTCTCATCTTCGCGAAGCGCGGCCAACACAACGATCGAGTCGTTAATCGCCACACCGATCAAGCCCATCGTTCCAACGATCGCCATAAAGCCGAATGGGAAACCAAACAGCCACAGTGCGATCAGCCCCAAACCAACGGAAAAGAATCCGACCGCGCCAATCAAGATTGCCGCACGGAACGAACTGAACGAAAGCACCAGCGTCGCTACCATCAGCACCATCAGCACGCCGACGCTCGACATCAAGTTGCCGACCGCCTGATCGCGACCGTCCGCTTCACCACCGAGCTTCATTTTGTAACCCACTGGGAACTCGAATCCTGCCGCTTTCATCCGTTCGTCCAGCTTGCTGATCACCACCGAAGGTAACACGCCTGCTTTGACGTACGCTTTTACTTCGTTCATTCGCAAGTTGTTCAGCCGCGTGACCGCAGAGATCTCAGGCTTCAACTCCAACGATCCAATCGCCGAGAACGGAATCGTTGCCAGCCGGCGATCGCTTCCTGCTTGCGACGTCACCAGGTCGAGCGAAGCGATATCGGAAAGTTCGGCCCGCTGCGACTCTGGCAGACGCACTCGCACCGGAAGTTCTTCGGTCTCTTCGAGCACGGTGCCACCCAATGCCCCTTCGGTCGAAGCGGCCAGCTGTTGTGCGATCTGCATGCGATTCAGCCCGGTCAGCCGAACCTTCTCTTCGTCTAGCACCAAGGCAAACTTCGGCAAGTCGTCCCCCAAGTCGCTCCGCGTGTGGGTGACTTCCGGAATCTGGGCCAGTTCGGCGCGGACTTGTTCACCAAGCGAACGCAGCACGTTCAAATCGGGACCAAAGATCCGGAGCTCAACAGGGGCATCGAAAGGAGGCCCCTGTTCGAGCTGCCGGGCCAGAATGCGAGCCTCAGGGACTTCGCGATCAAACTCCACTTGAAGTTGATTGATCACGTCCGCCGTCCCTTCGGCCGACTTCAGTTCAACGATTGCCTGGCCATAGGGTGCGTTGTTTTCGCGACGACGCACAATGTTGTAATAGAACGAAGGTACGCTCTCGCCCAGGATCCAGTCGATCCCGGTCACTTCCGGATGGCGTTTGGCAATCTCGCTCACCTTCCGCGCGGTCGCTTCGGTATGGAAGATCGACGCTTGCGGCGGCAATTCCAACTCAATCTGAAACTGATTGCGATCGGCCGGTGGAAAGAACTGCTCTGGCAGATGCCTTGCCTGCACGAAACCAACGATCGGCAACACAATCGAAATTGCGATGCTGAGGATCGGTCGAGCCAGTAGGAAGTCGACCACGTTCTGCCATGCCAGCGCTAGCTTCGGACTTTGAAAGCCACCACGCCACCAATGCTCGCCCGGGCGATGATCTGGGTCGGCAAACAACGCCGCCAAGGCAGGTGTCACCGTCATGGCCAACAGGAACGAACTGGTGATCGCCAGCATCACACTGATGGCGATCGAACCGACGAACTCGCCGGCTGGGCCAGGCATCAACGCGATCGGCGCGAAGGCTAGCCCCGTGGTTAGAGTGCTGCCGAAAAGCGGAATCGCCAGATGGCGTGTCGCCGCCGCGACCGAGTGGCCAGCCGAGTCCCCTTCTTCCATGCGGACCTTCACTTCGTCGACCATCACGATCGCATTGTCGATCAGCAGCCCCAGGGCGATAATCAACCCAGTGATCGACATCTGATGCATCGGAATTTCCAGCATCCGCATGCCGGCCAATACCATGAACGCCGACAACGGCAAAGCGGCCCCGACCACGATCGAGCTTCGCCAGCCCATCAAGAAGAAGATCACCGCGACAACCGCCGCCCCACCGATCGCCAGGTTCCATAGCAGATTGTTGAGCCGAGCTTCGACGTAAGGGCTTTGCTCGAACAAACGCTCCAGTTCGACGCCGCGTGGCAGTTGCGATTCAAATTCAGAGATCGACTCCTGAGCCGAAGCATTCCACAGATCAAGGCGATAATCACTACGGACCAGCGTCCCAATGGTGACCGCCATGCGATCGTCGATAATCGCCATGCTCCGCGGAGGCTGCACGATTCCTTTATGGACTTCAGCGATATCTCCGAGTCGGACGAACTTGCCATCAGTTCCGTAGCGAATCGGTGTGGCCGAGATACGGTCGATCGAATCGAGTTCGCTGTCGACTTCCATCAGAAAATCGGACTCTCGGGAACGAATCAGACCAGCGGAAAGCTTCGCGTCACTCGCCGATAGCTGCTGGGCGACGTCGGCAGCGGTCAATCCAATACTGGCAAGCTGTGCCGGTTGAACTTCCACGGCGATCTCTTCTTGCGGATCGCCAAACATCTCGACATCTTCGGTGCCTGGTACACTGCGCAGACGATCTTCCAACTGCTCGGCCAGACGAAGCAAGATGGCATAGCTTGGCTTTTCGTCCTGGGTCCACTTCAGTGCCAGGATCGAAGCGTATGCTTTTGTCGTGATAAGTTCGATGTCAGGCTCGCCGACTCCGTCGGGGAATTCGGCCTGAGCGTCGTCGATCTTATCGCGGATCCGCGACCAGATTTCTCCCACCTCGTAGACGTCGTCGCGCAGCTCGACCACCATCACCGAAGCACCGGCTCGGCTGGTCGAGCGAATTTCTTTGATCTCTTCGACCTCTTGCAGCTCTTCTTCCATGCGGTCGGTGACCAGCACTTCCACGCGATCGCCACGGGCCCCAGGGAACAGCGTAGTGACGATGGCAAAGCGTGGTGTCAGCGTCGGGTCTTCCAGCCGCGGCAACACGAAATAAGAGGACAACCCCGCCACAATGATGACGGCGATACTTAGCATCAAGAGTCGCTTGTCGCGATAGAATGCGTCGAACATCGCAGGTGCCTTCGAGCCGATTTATTCGGAAAGTGGTTGGGTATGAACCTGAACGCCAGGAACCAAACGATTGATTCCCGAGGCAACGATTTGATCGCCATCGACGATCGTTCCGCGGACGAAGCTCCGCTGGCTATCGCTGTAGATCACTTCAACTTCGCGGCGGCCAATGGTGCTATCCGCCTCGACCACATACAGCGACCAAAGCCCACGCGATCCTTGCAAGAGCGATGCATTGGGAACCCAGAAACCGGTGGCCTGGCGGGTCGTACCGATTTCCAGACGAGCGACCTGGGCAGGCACCCATTTTCGCGAAGCTTCCGGGCTGAGGGTAAACACGACCGTCTGAGTACGAGTCGTCGAATCGAGTTCCGGGATGATGCCGCTAACCGAGGCGACTTGCGTTTGCCCATCCACGACGATCGGATGCTGCTGACCGACTTCCAGCGACGCGGCCGTTTCGGGAGGCAAGCCGAACCAGGCCTCGAGCGGTTCATGCTCGACCAGCCGAAAGACCGACTGGCCAGGGCTGACGACCGTTCCTTCGTCGATCGAACGACGAGCAATCTTGCCAGAAAATGGCGCCACGAGTTGCGTATCTTCTTTCTCGTGCATCAAGTCGGCCAGGTCTGCTTCCAATCCGGCAACGACCGCCTTCTGAGCTTCGATTTGCTCCGGACGTGTTCCTTCACGTAGTTCCTCCAGCCGGCTTTCGGCGGCCTGAAATCTTCCCTGGGCCGCTTGCGTTCCGTAGATGGCATCTTCCAGGGTCTCTTGCGAAATGGCACTCCGCTTGATCAGTTGCTCGCGACGACCTCGGTTGGCCTCTTGCAGTTTCAGTTCTGCCGAGAGTTGACGCACTTCGGCTTCGGCCGCCTCGATCACTTCGCGACGCGGGCCGGCGATCAGTTCCCGCAGAATGGCCGCTTGCTGGTCCCGCTGCGCCTCGGTCTTGCGGATCCGCGCCGCTAAATGGCGATCGTCGAGCGTGGCCAGTGTTTGACCTTGCTTGACGGTATCCCCTTCGTCGACCGTCAGGCGAATGACTTTGCCAGCCAGCTCGAACGAAAGTTCGCTGGTTCGTGCCGCGACCAAGACACCGGTGTAGGTTCGCCGCGCAGCATAGGTTGGCTGCGACTTGGCCGCGAACACTTCAACCGGAGTCGGTTCCGCTGTGGGTGGAGGTAACGGAACCGACTCGGCAGAAGTGAACTTCCAAGTCATCAGCGCCGCGAGGACGGCGACACCGACGACTCCGAAGAAACGCAGGGTCCAAAGTTGACGCTTCGTCCACTTTCGTGCAAAAAAGGACTCACGACTGGACGAGGAGCTGCTGATATTCATCGGCAAAGGTCTCCGTAAGGGCCTTATGAAAGACTGCTTCGTAGTCGTGGTCGGTGGACAACGCTTGCCATCCGAAACCATCGAGCATGTGATTCAGGCAATTTCGAATTGCCAAAGGTGGATTGACGATCCCAATCTCGCTCAGTGAATTGCTGGTCGACATCAGTGTGAACGATCCGAAGTTGATCGCCCACATTCCGAAGACCATATCTTCCGGTGTCATTTCACCCGGAAGGGTCACGTCGCCTTGAGCGATCGCATCGCGGACGATTCCCGCCACGATTCCCATGCAGGCCTGTTCGCAGGTATGCATGATATTCTGACGTTTCTCCGAGGTCTTTTCCCAAATCGACGAGAGCCGAACCACTTGTTCAACATGGAAATGACTCGGATAAAGACGTACGAACAACTCGCACGCCACTGCGATGGCTGTCAGCCGTTCGCGGGACTTGCCCTTGAACAGCGACGCTCTTTGAAACAAAGCGGTTCGCTTCTTCTGAGTCTCGACCGCCAGTGCGAGGATGATGTCCTCTTTGTTGGGGAAGTGACGGTAAACGGTTCCTTTGCCGTATTCGACGGCTTCGGCAATGCGATCCATGCTTAAACCGAGGTACCCATCGCGCTGCAACATTTCTCGTGCAACCGACAGAATTTGGGCTTCACGCTCCAGGATCTCACGCTGTTTACGGCTTAGTGGGTTCATCAGGGACTATTTTGGACGCTTCGTCCACTTTTTGCAAGCGATGATTCGGTAAAGATTTTCTCTCCTACAACCCCAATTTACCTCCATTGGGTGAAACGCAGACGACTGAATCGACAGTCGCAGGTCGATTTCTTACATTTATGGCAACATTTCTCTAGGCTCGCCATCCCTCGATCCCCTCAGCCCCCTAAACATGGTTGCACCATGCCACTTGGCGGTGTCTACTTGGGGCGATTATTGGCAATCAAGCAGAAACTCCATCGGCTGGTTGCCAGGCCATGCTTTCATCATCCCTCAGGTAACTGGTAATTGTTTCTCATGTTTCATCCTCGAGCGCTCCGCGGGCAACGCTTTTGGCTTGCATCTCTCTTCCTTTGTGCCATTCCGCTGCCGACGTTTGCTGGCGAACCAACGGGGGCGCTCGTTAAGTTCGCTGAAAGCCGAACCTGGAGCGACGACTCTGGCAAGTTTCAGATTGGTGGCAGTCTGAAGCTGGCGACCGAAAACGAAGTCCAAATATTGAAATCGGACGGTCTCGTCGTCACGGTGCCGCTGAATAAGCTGAGCGCGAACGATCAGAAGTTCATCGCCGACTTTTTAAAAGCCGAAGCCGCCCAGAACGATCCCTCGAATCCTTTCGCCGGGGGTGCCCCGTCCAACCCGTTCTCTGGTGGCAAACCAGCCGCCGCGATGCCTGCCACAGCAACACAGCCCCCTGCGGCGAATGGTAATTTGCCAAAAGTCAGCGCGGCGACCGCCGGCGCGCGTCCTTTGAACATCACCGCAGGCCGGGCCTTCTGGTCGGTAAAGCCTCCGATCGCACTGCCAAAGGTAGAGTCCCAAGACTCGGTTTTGCCGATTTCGTTTCTGAAGCCACGCCGTGGCAAGATGGTCGCCGCGGCGGCGGGTCGTTCGCCGACAATCTTCTTGAATGTCTACGAGGAAGGACGCCGCGCCGACGAGAACTATGGACGCTTCGCTTTGGTTGATCCCAAGTCAGGCCAGACATCGCCCGTGACCGACTTCCCGCAGGCCTGGAAGATGCTGTGCGTTGCCCCCAATGGCAAGATGATCGCGGCCGTGGAAATAAAGGGCTTCGACAAAGGGAACGAACTGGGCATCTTCAAAGTGGAAGGGACCACCGTGATTCCGGTGGTTCAGTTCACTGCCGGTGGTGGCGACTGGGCCGAAATTCAACAGGCTAACTTCCTGCCGAACGATCGTATTGTGGTCATCGATCAGAAGAAGAAGCTTACCGTCTGGGATATCTCGAATCCAAACGCCGTGCGAGCCCTCGTTCAGGGCGAACTGCAATCGACGAACGTCAAGTCCACCCCGGCCGGCGAACTGATGATCGTGCCGATGAAAAACAACATCGCCGTTGTCGATACCAACACCTTTGAGGTCGCTGGCGTGATCAATGTGGGCGAAGATATCTCGCACCTTGGCGTCTCGGCCGATGGTAAACGCCTGGCAGCGAAGCAGTGGAATAACCTCGTAATTTGCAGCATGGAAGATGGCTCGGTCATCAAAACAATTCCTGCCGACAGCGGCTCGCATTTCGCTGTCGAATGGGTGGGAGACTACGTAAAGGTGGGCGAGGTCCTCTACGACGTGAACCTTGGAATTCCTTACTGGAAGTACGATAACTGGGCGATGGCCAAGGTGCTGTACGATAACGTTCTTTTCTCTTTGTTCGATGAACGCGACGGCACCGTTATGGCGATCAACACGCTGCCCCACAAGACGGCCATTCAATCGGGTGAAGGGATCGATCCGAAATCGGTTTTCGCAATGACGCCTGGCAGCAAAGTTCGCGTGGTCACCAAGACCGATTCGATCTCGGCGGAAGAGCAGCAGAAGCTCCAGGAGGCGATCGCGGCATGTATCACCAAAGCAGGCTGGACGCGTGACGACTCATCTTCGATCGTGATGGAATTCTCGATCCAGCAAGGCGAAGAAAAGGAAGAAGAGTACGTCACCCAGAAAAACCGCTTCGGTCCTGGCATGATTCCTCCTCCCTTCATGGGTGGCCGACCTTCCGGCCCGACCGAAAAGGTGAAGTTCCGACCCTGGAATCATTCGGTGGAAGTCAAAGAGAATCAGTCGGTGCTCTACCGCAACAACTACCAGGTCGGTGCCCCGAGCCGCTTCCAATCGGAAGAAGGGGAATCGACCCAGCAAGCCGTGCTGAAGCTGATTAAGCCGCGTCCGAGTTGGTTTGAAGGGGTGAACATCCCTTCGCACTTGATGAAGGCAGGCAACCAGTCTGGGCTTGGCAAGTCGTCGATCACCGCGACCGGTTTGAAATAACTTCGACCGCCTCGGTTCATTACGTCGCGCGACGGGCACTTCGATAGTCGCGCGGCGACATGCCGGTCGCTCTTCGAAACTGCCGGGTAAACGCACTCTGGTCGGCGTAGCCTGCTTCCATGGCAATGCTCGAAATCGAATCTTCGGTCATCCGTAGCCGACGCTGCGCCAGGTCGATCCGAAGTTTCAACAGCCACTGTCCGGTCGTCAGTCCGAAGACCCGCCGCATACGACGATCCAACTGGTAAGGCGACATTTCGGCAATCTCGGCCAACTGGGCCACGCTGGGTGGGTTCTCGAGGTTGGCTTCCGCGTAGTTGATCGCGTTGATCACATGCTGGTATTCATCGGTCGCCAGATCAGGCAATCGCAAGTCTTGCGACACCCCCACCAGCCCTACGACTTCGGCTGCCTTGTTGCGAAGTGGTAATTTGCTGGTAAGGCACCACCCCACGTCGCGCGAAGCGTAGAAGTGAAGTTCGAGCTGACCAATCAGCGGTTGGCCTGTTGCCAGAACTTTCCGGTCCTGGTCTTCAAAACTTTGCGCAAGTGGAGGACGCAGGACTTCGCCAGGCGTCTTGCCCAGCAGATCCGATTTCGCTTTGACACCGCATCGCTGGACCAACGTATTGTTGACCACCAGGTACTGCCCCATCGTGTTTTTGATGAAAAATACGATGTCTGGTAGGTGGTCAAACAACATCTCGCCGGTGAAGGGCTGGTCGAGCTGCGTCAGGATATCTTCGATTTGTGCCATGGAATTCTCTTTCGGAACTATGCGCAAATTCAAGTCGCGATTGACGCCTTTGTCAAGACATTCCAGGTCAAATGTGGCTATGATCAAGGAACCTTGAACAAACTCACTTTGTCCTCCCTCAGCAGAGAAGTGGCGTGACCGACAAATCTGACGTGTTTCGTGGCTGTATTCCAGCCTTGATGACCCCCTGCCATGCCGATGGTACGCCTAATTTCGAGGCCCTGGTCGCGAAAGGGAAAGAACTGATCGAAGTCGGCATGACCGCGGTCGTCTATTGCGGTTCGATGGGGGATTGGCCTCTGCTGACCGACGAACAACGGCAGGAGGGGGTTCGTCTCTTGTGCGAAGCTGGTGTGCCGGTGGTCGTTGGAACCGGAGCCCAAAACCCAAAGCTGGCCGCCGCCCATGCCGCTCATGCTCAAAGTGTGGGTGCTGCCGGCCTGATGGTAATCCCCCGCGTCTTGTCGCGAGGCACCTCGAAGATTGCCCAGAAGAATCACTTCTCGGCGATCCTGTCGGCGGGCAACGAACTGCCGTCGGTGATCTACAACAGCCCTTATTACGGCTTTGAAACCAAGGCCGACTTGTTCTTCGAGCTACGGAACGAGTTCTCGAATCTGGTCGGCTTCAAAGAATTCGGCGGGGCGACCTCGCTGACCTATGCCGCGGAACACATCACCGGCACCAATCCCGACCTGGTCCTGATGGTTGGCGTCGATACCCAGGTTTACCACGGCTTCCTCCGCTGCAACGCCAAGGGTGCGATCACCGGCGTGGGCAATGCGTTGCCAAAAGAAATTCTGCGGCTGATCGACTTGTGCGAGAAAGGTGCCGCCGGCTGTGCCGAGTCGCGTCGCCTGGCTTGGGAACTGAACGAAGCGTTGACCGTGTTGTCGACCTTCGACGAAGGCCCCGACCTGGTGCTGCACTACAAGTACCTGATGGTGCTGGAAGGTAACCCAGAGTACGAGCATCACTTCAACGAGAGCGACAAGCTGAGCAGCAGCCAGCGTGAATACCTGAAGGCCCAGTGGGAACTGTTCCGCAAGTGGTGGGATTCGTGGCCAGGCTCGAAGGCTTAAGTTCGATTCTCTATCACTTTGCAACCTGGGAACACGCTCGATGATTTCGGCATCGCGTCCTGAACATGTGCTGATTGTTGGCTCTGGCATCGTAGGTATCGCCTGTGCGCATTACCTCAGCAAACAGGGCTTGAAGGTGACGGTGATCGATCGTTCGACCATCGCCGGCGCGTGTTCCCATGGCAATTGCGGCTACATCTGCCCTAGCCACGTTCTTCCCTTGACTGAGCCCGAAGCCCTCGGCACGGCGTTCAAGTCGCTGTTTCAGCCGAACGCTCCGTTCCGAGTCAAACCTCGCTTCAGCCCTGCGATGTGGAACTGGATGTGGCAGTTCGCTCGGCGCTGCAATCATCGTCAGATGCTGACCGCTGGCGTGGCCTTGAAAGCGATCCTGGACTCCGCCATGAGCGAGTATCGCGAATTGCTCAAGAGCGAGCCAATCGAGTGCGAATGGAAAGAGACCGGACTGCTTTACGTCCTGCAAACGGCCAAGGGGATGCGCGCATTCGCCGAAACTGACCGGATGCTGACCGATCACTTCGGAGTCTCGGCGCGGCGGATTGATGGCAGTGAACTTGCCAACTTCGAGCCCGCCCTGAAAGATAATCTTGCCGGAGCGTTTCATTATGAAGGAGACGCTTCGGTTCGACCTGACTTGCTCAATTCGCAGTGGGCGGAACTCTTGAAACAGCGCGGCGTGACGTTCCTCGAAAACTGCGAACTGAAGCATATCGAGAAAGCAGGCGGGCGAATCGTTCGCCTCCATACATCACACGGCGAGCTCGAGGCGGATCGTTTTGTGATTGCGACCGGTGCCTGGAGCACGCGGCTTGGCAGAGTCTTAGAGTGCCGGATTCCGATCGAGCCTGGCAAGGGCTATTCGGTCACGATGTCACGTCCCGATCCTTGCCCACGTTATCCGATGCTTCTACCAGAGCACAAGGTAGGCGTCTCGCCGTTCGACGGGGGCTATCGCCTTGGATCGATGATGGAGTTTTGTGGATATGACGAATCGATTCCGGAAAACCGGATCGCGCAGCTTCGTTCGTCCGCCGAGCCCTACTTGCGATCCCCTTCCACGAACGAAACCCAGCAAACCTGGTATGGCTGGCGACCGATGACCTGGGACAGCCTGCCGATCATCGGCCGCACACCGCGTCTCGAGAATGCATTTCTGGCAACCGGGCATAACATGCTGGGGCTGAGCATGGCCACGGCGACCGGCAAACTGGTCGCCGAGCTGGTGACGCATGTTTCGCCGCATATCGATCCTCTCCCCTATTCGCCGGCCCGGTTCGTCTAGTCACGTTCGGCAATTCAGGTGCGGAGTTTTTACCCAAATCACCACTGCAATGGGTGGTTATTTGGGTTAAGATGGACGTGCTTTCCTCAAATCCCCCTGCCCTGAACGCTCTATTCGACGAGGTGCTCCTTGAATCGCACGCCCCAATCGCTTGCGCGACATCTCTTTTTGTTGATGTTGGTTTTTCTTCCTACGGCTGCCTGTCTGGGCGCGGAAGATGCCAAGCGGCCTGATCGCAATGTTATCTTCTTCATCACCGACGATGAGAGCCCCACGCTCGGCTGCTATGGCGATCCGGTCGCCAAGACACCGAACATCGACAAGCTGGCCGCCGACGGAACCGTGTTCCTTAACGCGTTCGCCACCACGGCCAGTTGCAGCGCCAGTCGCTCGGTGGTGATGACCGGTCTGCACAATCACATGAATGGGCAGTATGGGCACACACATCACTTCCACAAGTTCTCGTCGTACCACGACGTGGTGAGCCTGGCCCTTCCCCGTTTGATGGCCGACGCCGGATATCGCACGGCGCGCTGTGGCAAATATCACGTCGCCCCGGAAGCGGTCTTTCATTTCGAGAAAACCATTCCAGCCAACGAACGTTCGACGGTCGAGATGGCGGAAAACTGCCGCGAGTTCATCACGGAGAATAGCGAACAACCATTCTTCCTTTACTTCGCCACCAGCGATCCACATCGTGGCGGAGGCGTCGACAAGACTTCGACGCTGGAACTGAAGCCAAACCTGTTTGGGAACAAGCCGAACAAGAAGGCTTACCCTGGCGTCGATGAAGTGTTCTACGATCCTGCCGAAGTGCCGATCCCCGAATTCCTTCCTGACACGCCAGACACACGCGAAGAACTGGCGCAATATTACCAATCGGTCTCGCGTATCGACCAGGGCCTAGGACGATTGGTCGAGATTCTGAAAGAGAATGGTCTGTACGATAAGACGATGATCGTTTTCACCGCAGACCATGGCATGGCGTTCTCCGGCGGTAAGACCACCGTTTACGAAGGAGGCTTGCGGGTTCCTTTCGTGGTGCGTAACCCGTACGAAAAGAATCGCGGCATCAAAACCGAAGCGATGATCAGCCACGTCGACATCACTCCATCGCTACTCGACTTTGCCGGTGCCCTTGATCGAGAAGCCCACCGTCCTAAGAACCCGATTAACGCGAATGCGTTCTGGAAGCAACGCGGTGAAGCGTTGCAGGAAAACCGTAGCGGTGGCAACAAGTTCAACGAGTACCACGGCCGCTCGTGGATTCCGCTGCTGGGCGATCCAGAAGCAACGACGCACGATTCGATTTTCGCGTCGCATACCTTCCACGAAATCCAGATGTATTACCCCATGCGAGTCTATCGCGATAAGCGATTCAAGTTGATCTGGAACATCGCGCACAAGCTCGACTATCCCTTCGCTTCGGACCTGTGGGCTGCTTCCAGTTGGCAGGCTCAATACCAAAAAGGAGAAGACGCACCATACGGTACGCGAACCGTTGGCGAGTACATTCATCGCCCGGAATTCGAGCTCTTCAACATGGAAACCGACCCGCACGAATCGCTGAACCTGGCCAACGATCCAGCCTATGCCGAAGTGCTCGAGCAGTACAAAGCGAAGCTGAAAGCCAAGCAGAAAGAGCTGGATGATCCTTGGATCATGAAGTGGGATTACCAGTAATTTATCTTTCTGCCGACGACCCTGAAGGCCCTTTTGCCCGAGCGAGAGGGCCTTTTTCATGCGCTCGCGCAGACAGAAATATATTCGGCCGATTGAGTTTTTCTCGGTAGTTTGCCAGTATGGTTTGGCACCCTTCGCTTCCCCTCTTGGATTACCCCACTCGTCACGCCAAGAAAGCCTTCGATGCCCCACCGACGCCCACCCTGGCTAGAGCTTGCTGCTGGCCTGCTTCTATTATTATGCCCTTACGTTTGCCAGGCAGAAACGCAACTTCAGTGGGAAGAGCTCCCAGCCCTGCCGAGCGATTTGGGTGTGGCAGGGCCAATGGCAGGCGTTCACAACGACTGCTTGATTGTCGGCGGCGGAGCGAATTTTCCGCGACCGGTCTGGGAATCGGCCAAGCAGTGGGTCGACGACGTCTACGTTCTTTCGCGGACAGAAGATGCCTACCAATGGCATAACGCCGGCAAGCTTCCTCGTCCGATCGCTTATGGCGCCGCGGTCTCGACAGCGCAAGGCGTATTGTGCATCGGTGGGTCGGATGCGGAGTCCGTTTATGCAGACTGCTACTTCCTGAGTTGGTCGAACGACAAGCTTTCGACTACCGAGGTTGCTCCCCTCCCACAGCCAATGGCTTATGGTCAGGCTTCACGACTTGGCGATAAGGTCTACGTAGCATGTGGGCAGTCAGAGACTGGGCTTTCCAGCGCGACGAACAAGCTGTGGTCGCTCGACCTTACTCAGTCTGGCCAGCCGAAAGTCTGGAAGTGGAACGAGCTGCCCGCGCTGCCTGGTCCAACCCGGGCCTTCAACCTGGTGGCCGCCCAGCACGATGGCTTCGACGCGTCGCTCTACGTGATTGGTGGCCGGCGCGAAGAAGCCGGCCAGGTCGAGTTCCTTCAAGATGTCTGGCAATATAATCCTCGCACCAACGTCTGGAAGCAGCGCACAGATGCTCCCCGCGTGATGATGGCGGGCGAAGCAGCCGCCGTCGGGCAGAGCCATATCTTCGTGCTGGGCAGTGCCGACGAGAGCAACTGGGATCGCGTTGACCAGCTGAAGGACGATCACCCAGGCTTCCCGCGCGAGGCGTTCGCTTACCATGCCATCACCGATACCTGGAACCGCTTGGGGGAAACGCCGGAGAACCTGGTTACGACCATTGCTGTTCCCTGGGGTGATTCGATCATCTTGCCCAGTGGCGAAGTCCGTCCCCGTGTTCGGTCGCCCCATATCTGGAAGATCACGCCACACACCACAGGCAAAAGCTTCGGCGTGGTCAACTACATCGTGCTGTTTGGTTACTTGCTGGCGATGGTCGGGGTTGGGGTGTACTTCACGCAGAAGAACAAGAACACCGACGACTACTTTCGTGGCGGGAAGCAAATCCCATGGTGGGCGGCTGGATGCAGCATCTTCGCCACGATGCTCAGCTCGCTGACTTTTACCGGATTGCCCTCCAAGGCGTTTGCCCAAGATTGGGTCTACGCGCTGGGCAACTTCACGATTCCGATCGTCGCGATTTTGGCCGTTTATGTTGCCCTCCCCTTCTATCGCCGAATCGACGCGACCAGTGCTTACGAATACCTCCATAAGCGTTTCGGTTATGGCACGCGAATTCTGGCCAGTACCAGCTTCGTGTCGTTTCATTTATTTCGCATGGCGATTGTGATGTCGCTTACCGCGTTGGCGTTGGCCGTGGCGACGCCTCTTTCGCCGGTGCAGTCAGTCTTGCTGATGGGTGTCCTCAGCATCGCCTACTGCACGATGGGTGGCATTGAAGCAGTCATCTGGACCGATACCATCCAAACCTTTGTGCTGCTGGGCGGGGCGATCCTGGCGATTGCGTTGCTGATTGCCGGCGTCGACGGCGGGATAGCAGGGTTCTGGGATATCTCGCAATCGGCCGACAAGTTCAACCTGGCTAACTGGAATCTCGAAGTCGGCACGGCCCAGGTCGCCTTCTGGGTGATTGTCTTGGGGGCGGTCGCCCAGAACATCTCTTCATATACTGCCGATCAAGCAGTCGTGCAGCGTTACGTGACGACCCCGACCGAAAAGCTCGCCGCCCGATCAATCTGGATCAGTGCCGTATTGACCATACCGGCGACGCTGCTGTTCTTTGGAATCGGGACGGCGCTCTATGCGTTCTATCACAGCAATCCGGAACGACTCGACGCACTGATCACAACCGATCAGATCTTTCCGCTATTCATTGCTCGGGAAATTCCGATTGGTCTGGCCGGTTTGATCGTGGCAGGCGTTTTCGCCGCGGCCCAGTCGACGATCTCGACCAGTATGAACTCGTCGGCGACGACCATCATTGTCGACTTCCTTCGTCCCAATAACTTCTGCCAATCGGAACGAGCTTATCTGAACGCTGCCCGGGCATGCACCTTTCTGGTCGGTGCGATCGGCACGATGCTCGGGTTGCTGTTTGTTGATCCGGCGATTCGATCTCTATTCGACTCGTTCATCTTGATTGTCGGGATCTTCATGGGAATTCTGGGCGGCCTCTTCCTGCTCGGAGCATTCACCCGCCGCACCAATCAGGCGGGAGCCTTGGCCGGGGCGATCGTCGGTGCGGCGGCCATGGTCTGCTTGTGGAAATTCTCCAGCTTCAACAGCTTTGTCTTTCCCGTTGCCGGTTTGACCGTTTGCTTCGTGGTTGGCTACGTCGCTAGCTACGTCTTCGGTCCTGCCCCGAAAGACCTCGCAGGGCTCACCGTTTACGACTTCCCCCCTTCCGAGAGCGAAACTGCCAGCACGTAGTTCGCTAGAGCGGTGCTGGTAGAAAATGGATCCACGCGATAACAATAGACGATTCGAAAACTGTGCCCTCTCGAATTGAAGCTGGATGCCGATGAATCGCGAGTTCCAAGATGGCCTGGTCGATCAACTATTTGATTGCCTGGGTGACGTCGTCTATTGCGTGAAGGATACCGCAGGACGTTATACCTTCGTGAATCATGCGTTCGCCGAACGCCTGGGTGTCTCGGACCCGGACGAACTGATCGGGAAGACTGCGTCCGACTATTTCCCGGCCGAACTTGCCAAGGTCTACGACGACCAGGATCGCGAAGTCCTCCGCACTGGTCAGCCGCTACGTGACCAACTCGAATTGATCTCGAACGTCGACGGAACGCTCGGCTGGTATCTCTCGAATAAGTTCCCCATCCTGACCGACGATGGCGAGACCACCGGCCTGGTCGGGGTATCGCAGGACCTGAAGCACCCCAACGACAGCGATTTGGAGCTGGCCGACCTGCGGGTAACCGTCGATTACATCCGAACGCATATTTCGGAACCGCTCAAAACGGAAGAGCTGGCCGAGCAAGTCGGCCTTTCCACAACGCAGCTCGATCGACGGATGCGACGTGTGTTTCGGCTTTCGACAAAGAAGTTCGTGATGAAGGTCCGCCTCGACCTGGCGACGCAACTGCTGACCTCGACCGAACAGTCCTTGTCAGAGATCGCTTTAGCCTGTGGTTTTAGCGACCAGAGTGCCTTCACGCGGCACTTTGGCGCAGCGGCAAACCAAACGCCATTGGCGTACCGAAAGTCCCACCAGAAGCCGGGTTAGGGAAATTGGAGCCTTTTCTCCGTTTCGTTTTTTGGCGGAAACGGGCGTCGATGACATTCAAAATGTTCAATACTGCGCAGAGCCCTTCTTTCTAGAATCTAGGAAATGGATTTCTTCCCAGGCTCACTCGCAGTTGTTACTCGTGTCGACAGTAATGCATCCCGAACAAACGTTGAATGGTTTCGATCTTGATCAGCTTGCTCGCGAGGCTGTTCAACTCGCCGCCGAGATCCTTCAGGCATCCAAGGCTCGCGAAACCGCGGAGGACCGCGCCAACCTCGCCAAGGTCGCTGGTCTGATTGAAGATCACGAAGGCAAAGAACTGACCGTCGCCATGGCGGACCAGGTGCTGCGGATCAAGAACCCGCGGCGCTCGGCTCACCAGCTCAAGGCACTCGTGCAGCAGCATGGCCTGCCGAAGTACTTCAGCCCGATGGATCGCATCCTGCTGCAGCTAGGCGTCTGGGCGGCCCTGGTTGCACCCGGCATTGTAATGCCACTGATCCGTAAACGAATCCAGACTGATTCGTCGCACGTGATCATCTCGGCCGAGCCAAACTCGTTCGCCAACTATCTGCAACAGCGCAAGAAGGATGGCATCCGCATCAACTTAAACCAGTTGGGCGAAGCGGTTCTGGGTGCGCAGGAAGCAGAACGCCGGTTGGAATCGTACCTCAAGCGTCTGGAAGACCCTTCGATTCGCTACGTCTCGGTGAAGCTCTCGTCGGTCGCCGCCCATATCAGCTTGATCGGCTACGAAGCGACACTGAAAGAGATCAAGGATCGCCTTCGTATTCTGTATCGTGCCGCACTGGCCGATCGAGAAAATCCGCGATTCATCAATCTTGATATGGAAGAATACCGCGACCTCTATCTGACGGTCGACGTCTTCCGCGCTGTGCTCGACGAACCAGAGTTCGCCCGACTGCCAGCCGGCATCGTGCTTCAGGCCTACCTGCCAGACTCGTTTGAAGTCTTACAGTCGCTGACCCAGTGGGCCAAAGATCGCGTTGCTAACGGTGGCGCCGAGATCAAAATTCGCCTGGTCAAAGGGGCGAACCTGGCGATGGAACAGGTCGAAGCTTCACTGAACGGCTGGCCACAAGCTCCTTATCACACCAAGACTGAAACCGACGCCAACTATAAGCGGATGGTCGAGTTCGCCTTCCGGCCGGAAAACATGACCGCTGTGCGGATCGGTCTGGCGAGTCACAACTTGTTCGATGTCGCCTTCGCCCTGCGAATGGCCCAGCAGCGCGAGGTGACAGCGCGGGTCGAGTTCGAGATGCTCGAAGGAATGGCCAACGCCCAGGCCCGCGAGATGCGCGATCGCACCGGCGACCTGTTGGTTTACGCCCCCGTTTGTTACGACGCCGACTTCGATTCGGCGGTGGCGTATCTGGTCCGTCGCTTTGACGAGAACACCCAGCCAGGTAGCTTCCTTGGCTCGTTGTTCGGCCTGGAAGTCAGCTCGGAAGCGTGGAACACGCAAAGCAAGTTGTTCCTCGATGCTTGCCGCTTGGTTCAGTCCGATCAATTGAACGCGAAGCCAAATCGTATCCAAAATCGCGCGGAGGAAGATCATCAACCAACGCAGGCAGACCAACCGTTCGACAACGCTCCGAATACCGACTTCTCGATTCCAGCCAATCGCAAGTGGATCGCCGAGTTGGTTAGCGAATGGAAGAACAGGACCTTCGGGATCGTGCCGCTGCAAGTCGCCGGCGTGGAGGCAACGACTGAGATCGTTTCGGAAGGGCACGATCCTTCGCGCCCAGGACTGAAGCTATATCAATACGCCAACGGATCTCTGGAGCATGTCGAGTCGGCCTTAAGCTCCGCCGTGCAGAGTCAGACCACATGGGAACAGCTGGGCACTGTCAAACGTGCCGAGATCCTGCGCAACTTCGCCGCCGTGGCCGCCCAACAGCGTGGCGACATGATTGGGGTGATGATGGCCGACGCCGGCAAAGCAGTCACCGAGAGCGATGCCGAAATCAGCGAAGCGATCGACTTTGCCGAGTACTACAGCCGCTCGCTCGCCACGGCTGGTTGGGACGATGGAACCACTTCGACTCCCGTAGGCGTAGTGGTCGTGACGCCGCCCTGGAACTTCCCTTATGCCATCCCGGCGGGTGGCTGCCTGGCCGCGTTGATGGCCGGGAACAGTGTCATTTTGAAGCCCGCTCCGGAAACCGTTCTGACGGCATGGCATCTGGCTTGCCAACTATGGGAAGCAGGTGTTCCTCGCGACGTGCTGCAGTTTCTGCCGGTCGAAGATGGTCCTGTCGGTCAATCGCTGCTCAGCGATCCTCGTGTGGCGGTGGTTGTGCTGACCGGAGCCTATGCGACGGCCCAGCTATTTCAGTCGTGGCGTCCAGAACTGCGACTCTATGCCGAAACGAGCGGCAAGAATAGTATGATTATTTCGTCAGCGGCTGACCTCGATCTGGCCGTGAAAGACCTGGTGCGAGGAGCGTTCGGCCATGCGGGGCAGAAGTGCTCGGCCACGAGCCTGGCGATTGTGCAGCGCGATGTTTACGAGAGCCCGCAGTTCCGCAATCAGCTTCGGGACGCGGCAGCCAGTCTGCATGTCGCTCCGGCGTGGGATCTTTCGGTCGACGTGACGCCGATCATTCGACCACCACACGACGAGCTGAAGCGCGGCCTAACTCAGCTTGATGAAGGGGAAGAATGGCTGCTTGAGCCGCAGATGCTCGAGGGCAATCCTTGCCTCTGGAGCCCTGGCATTCGTCTCGGCGTGAAGCCTGGCAGTTGGTATCACCGCACCGAATGCTTCGGCCCAGTGCTCGGTATCATTCCTGTCGATACCTTCGAAGACGCGATTCAGATCCAAAACAACAGCGAGTTCGCCCTGACTGGTGGACTCTATTCGTTGGACGTGACGGAAATCGAAACCTGGCGAAGCAAAGTCGAAGTCGGCAATGGCTACATCAATCGCACCACGACGGGGGCAATTGTCCAGCGCCAACCGTTTGGTGGCTGGAAGAACTCGTCGGTTGGTCCTGGTGCCAAGGCTGGTGGTCCGAACTACGTCGCCGCCTTCCGCAACTGGACCCAGGTCGCGTTGCCAGCGACAACGTCGAAGGGAGATGCCCTTCCGGCCCAATTGCTGGAACTGCTGCCAACCGAACGTGATCGGGTCGAACTTCAAACAGCCGCTGCCAGCTATCGCTACTGGTGGAACGAGATGTTCTCGAAACAGCACGATCCGTCGCAGCTTCATGGCGAAACGAACGACTTCCGCTATCGTCCCTTGCCACAGCATGTGGTCCGGGTCGAATCGGACGATGTTCGCTTGCTCGACGTGCTGAAGAGCCACGTCATTTGCCAGATGGGCAACGTGCCATGGAAACTGAGCGTCGCCCCAGGCGTATCTCTATTCAACAAGGCTCCATCGAAGGTTCAGTCACAGATTCAAGCGGAATCGACGCAGGCCTTCCTCGAACAGCTTCGCCGCAACACGCCTGGCAGTGTCCGCGTGCTGGGTGCCGCTCCGGAAGTTGCTTTGAAGGCAAAGGGCTTCGGACATCGGGTTCTCGCTGGTGAAGCGATGGCCAACGGTCGCCTCGAATGGCTCGGTTACCTGCGGGAACAATCGATCACCGAGATCGTTCACCGCCACGGCAATACGACCTCACGAGCACCTCGCCGGTAAAAGCACGACATCGGCCGGAATCGATGGTAGGATAAGGGGCAACCGGAAACGTCAGGTTTCCTTGCCCCATCCCCTGCCCCATGCAATTCGATCCCAGTCATGCCTTTGCTCTTCCTGAAATCTCTGCGCGCCATTGCCGTGGTAGTTGTCCTTTTCGCCGCTGCCCAACCAGCGATTGCCGAAGACCGCCCGAACATCGTTTGGATCATCGCCGACGATCTGGGACCGGAACTGGCCTGCTACGGATACGAGGGTGTCAGCACGCCTCAGATCGATCGGATTGCAACGGAAGGGCAACTCTTCCGCCGGGCTTTTTCCACCGCGCCAGTTTGCTCGTCGTCCCGATCGGCATTTATCACCGGCGTCTATCAGACCCGGACCGGTACGCATCAGCATCGGACCGAAGTCAAACGCCCGCTGCCGGCGCCTGTCGTGCCGATCACCAAGCTTCTACGTGACGCCGGCTACTTCGTCACGAACTCGAACTCCACCTTCAAACGCCCTGGAAAAGAAGACTACAACTTCACCCACGATGGCAAACTGTTTGACGGGACCGATTGGTCGAAGCGAGCCAAAGGGCAGCCGTTCTTCGCACAGATTCAAATCCACGAACCGCATCGCGACTTCGTCAAGACAGACGACATCCATCGCGCCGACAACGTCAAGATTCCTTCATATTATCCAGAACATCCGGTCATTCGCGCTGACTGGGCCGAATACCTCGCCACGATCGAAGTGCTCGACCAGCATGTTGGCGAGGTGCTGGCCAAACTGGAAAAGGAAGGCGATCTCAACAACACGATCGTCTTCTTCTTCGGCGATCATGGACGCCCGCACTACCGCGGCAAGCAGTGGCTGTACGAAGGTGGTTTGCACACGCCTCTGATCGTTCGTTTGCCCAACAAGCATCACGCCGGGCAAACTCGCCAGGAACTGGTCAGCTTGCTCGATGTCTCGGCCGCGACCGTTGCGGCGGCTGGTCTAACGGTGCCAGAATGGATGGACGGTCAGAACCTTCTTGCGAACGACTTCGCCGGGCGAGAGATCATCTTCGGCGCCCGAGACCGCTGCGGCGACGCGGTCGATCGAATTCGTTCGGCACGCACCGACCAGTTCAAATACATTGTGAATGACTTCCCGGAACTCCCTTACTCGCAGCGAAGCGGTTACAAGGAACTGCAGTACCCGGGTATGACGGTTGCCCGAGTCTTGAAACAGCGGGGTGAATTGACTGGCCCCCCGGCGTTGTTCTGGGAAGAGACCCGTCCAGCGGAAGAACTGTACGACTTAAACGCAGACCCAGAAGAAATCAACAATCTCGCCGACAACCCAGCGTATGCCAAGCAACTGAAGCAGCTGCGAGCCGAAGTCGAAGCCTGGCGTGCGGAAACACGCGACCAAGGTCTGCTGCCAGAACCTCGTTTGAAAGAGACCCTTGAGGCAAGTCGACGCTGGGCAGACAACGTGCTGGAGCGGCGGGGGCTCGCGCCGGAGATCTCGCCCGAAGAATACTTAAAGTGGTGGGAGCAGGAATTAGGGGTCGAGTAGTTCACCTTATTAGGCCAAATCAGTCGACTAATGTGAATTCCGGTTTTTTGAAAGAATCCATGTCCAATTCCGTTCGGGTTGGCTCTTCTTTATTGGAGTCCACATGATGCCAAATTCCGAACAGCCGACGCCCAGCACTTCCTCGGAAGCGAGTTCCGAGCGTGATGCCCGTTTCGTCCAGCTCTTCGCCCAGAACCAGCAACGGATTGCGATCTATCTGAAGACGTTGGTCCCTGATCAGAGTGCGGCCGACGACATCTTTCAGGAAACGATGCTCGTGCTGTGGCGCGAGTTCGATCGCTTCGAGCACGGCACGAACTTTGTCGCTTGGAGCTGCACGGTTGCCCTCAATCAGGTACGAGCATGGCGGAAGAAACAGCAGCGGGATCGCCTGCAGTTCTCGGACGAGTTCCTTGAAGCGTTGGCCCATGATCTGGATGCCCAGGAAGAGCAGTTGCATCACCGCTATCAACTGCTGAACGATTGTCTGGCTGATCTGCCCGACCATCATCGGCAATTGATCGCGTATCGCTATTCTGCGGGACAAGCGGTCGACGAGATCGCAAAGCAAACTCAACGGAGCATCGACGCAGTCTATCGCCTGCTCAGCCGAGTGAGAAACACACTTCAGCAATGCGTCGATAAGAAACTGATTGCGGAGGAAACCGCATGAGCGACGGTTCCCTGGAACTCCGACGTCTGAGCGATAAGCTCTTCGACGGTCAGATCACGGCCGAAGAACTTTCGCGACTGGAAACGCTCTGCCTGGCCTCGCCGGAACTACGTCGGCAGTTTATCGAGCTTTCGCACTTGAATGCCTCTCTCCAGCATCTGGGAACGTCGGTAGAGACTCCATCGACTGCACGCCGCTCGCAAGGCTCTTCATCCGTCGCCGATCGTCGTCCGACTTCCACTTTGATTTCAGGCGTCTCCGTGGCGGTCGCCGCCCTTGCCTTGTCGCTGCTGCTTTTGTTTCAGCTTCTGCCCGGCGAAAGCGCTTCGTCAACCTTCGCCGCGATTTCGACCACCCCTGGAAGTCACTGGGTGTCGGCTTCGATCCCTACCTGGAACGAATCCCGCATCGGCGCTGGCCATGTTCAGCTTGCCGACGGCATCGCTCGGTTCGCTTTCGACAACGGCGCGACCGTCGAGATCGAAGGCCCTGCTGAGCTCGAGATTCTCGACGCAATGCATTGCCGACTCGTTCACGGCAAGCTGGTGGCAACCATTACGCCAGAGTCACAAGGCTTTCGGGTCGACACTCCGGACGCGGTGCTGATCGATCAGGGAACGAGTTTCGGCGTGAATGTCTCGGACGAAGGTCTTTCCAGCATGCAGGTCTTCGAGGGGCTGGTCGATGTCGAGCATCGTGCATCCGGCACGCGTCTTTCTGTCAAACAATCGGAAACCGCGACGATCTCGGCTGATGGTGTGGCGAAGTTTGCCGACGTTAACGAAGCCTTTCTCACCAGCGATTCCGCACCCCCTGCCCCGAAGCCGCAAGTCCAAGTCACGACAGCAACCGGCGGCGGGAAAGATCAATGGATCATCCGCGACGCCGAGCTGCGTTATGGCCCCGAAGATCTGCTGATGATCAAGCTCGCCAAAGAAGGGTTCTCTGGCTTTGACCGCAAGATCTACCTGCAGTTCGATCTCACCGAAATCGATCTTTCGCAAGTGAGTGAAGCCACCTTCGACATTACCGCGGCCCCCACCGGCATTGGCTTTGCCTCGCGCATGCCTGATGCCACTTTCGCGGTTTATGTCCTCACGGGCGATCAGCTCGACGACTGGCAGCCGGAGACGCTGACCTGGGAGAATGCCCCGGCCAATATCGACGCTGGCAATCAGCTTGCCGCGGAAGCTGCCCGCCTGGTTGGCCAGTTCACGATTCCTCGCGGACAGAAGCAAGGTACGTTCCGTATCGACTCGAACGATCTTGCGGAAACGATCCGTTCTGATACGGACGGTCGCGTGACGATCGTCCTCGTCCCCCAGACGCGCGAAGCCATCAGCGGTGCGCTGGTGCATGGCTTTGCCGGCTCGCTTCACCCCACTTTACCACCTCCGACGCTGCGATTGATTTTAAGCGATTAGTCGTCGCGACTTGTCCCCTACCCCCATGGATGCCCAACCCATGCAAAAGATGCATATCGCTACGACGCTCGCTGTCGTGGCACTAGTTTGTGCGGCTGTTTGCCCTGGTCCAGCTTCAGCGCAACCACCGCGAAGTATCAGCGGAATCTACCCGAACCTGGCTTACTGGAATAACCTTGGCGAGTGTGGCACTGGCGCGGTCGTTCCGTGGGCAGGCAAGTTGTGGGTGATCACCTACAGTCCTCATTCACCCAAGGGATCTTCCGACAAGTTGTACTCGGTGACAAAGGATATGCAGCTCGAGCCGTTCGCCGATAGCGTCGGTGGTACGCCTGCCAATCGGATGATTCACCGCGAAACAAATCAACTGCTGATTGGTCCGTACGTGATCAGCCATGAAGGCAACGTTCGTGTACTGACGCCAGAAGCGATTCCAGGTCGTCTCACCGGCAACGCGCGCCACCTGTTCGACCCGGCGAATAAGGTCTATTACGCGACCATGGAAGAAGGGCTCTATGAAGTCGACATGAACTCGCTGGAGGTGACTCCGCTGTTTCAAGACGATCAGTCGCACGGCAGCAAACTGGGCCCCGATCCCACCGCTTACGAAGTTCCCTTCGCTGCGCTACCCGGCTATCACGGCAAAGGGCTTTACTCAGGCCAAGGGCGTTTGATCTATGCCAACAACGGCGAATACTCGAAACAAGCTCAGTCCCGCCCCGACGTTCCTTCCGGCTGTCTCGCCGAATGGGATGGCAAGAGCAAGACCTGGAATGTCGTGCGAAGAAACCAATTCACCGACGTTCGCGGTCCTGGCGATCTGCTTGGCAACCCGAATCCGGAAACCGACCCGGTCTGGGCGATTGGCTGGGATCATCGTTCGCTCATCTTGATGCTGCTGGACGACGGCGAGTGGGTCAGCTATCGCTTGCCAAAAGCTTCGCACTGCTACGACGGAGCCCACGGCTGGAACACCGAGTGGCCACGAATTCATGACATCGGCGAAGAGGACTTTGCCATGACGATGCATGGCATGTTCTGGCGATTTCCTAAAACGTTTACCAAAGCGAACTCGGCTGGCATCGCGCCACGATCGACCTACTTGAAGGTAATTGGCGATTATTGCCGTTGGAATGATCAACTGGTTTTCGGCTGCGACGACGCCGCGCAGAGCGAATTTCTGAACACGCGAAAAGTGAAAGGGAAAGTCGCCGGGCCTGGCCAATCGCACTCGAACCTTTGGTTCACTTCGCCTGACATCCTCGATCAGTTGGGGGCACCGCTGGGCCGTGGCAGCGTCTGGGCCGCCGATCCAGTCCAGGCCAACGACCCTTCCGATCCTTTCCTGTTTTCCGGCTTTCAGCATCGCTCGCTCTGTCTGCTGCATGGCAACAAGCAGCCGGTGACCTTTACGCTGCAAGTCGACCGAGAAGGCAATGACCAGTGGTCGGAGCTGACGCAGATCACGGTGCCCGCAGGCGAAACGGTCTGGCACGCGTTAGACGCGAAGGAACCAGGCGTCTGGTTGCGAGTCGTCGCCGATCAGGCCTGCGACCAAGCCACCGCGCAATTCCAATATCGCAACGACGATATTCGGAACCCAGCCGACGCTGCGATCTTCAATGGTGTTCGCACCGGCGATTCGGTCAATTATAGCGAAGGACTCGTCCGGGTACGTGGCGACCGCCTGCAAACCCTCGGTTTCGCGGCAATGCAAGTCGAAGATGGTAAGGTCGTCCATGAAGGGATGTACGAACTGGACGGCGATTTGAAGCTGGTCGACATCAAGGACGCAACAGCCTTGAAGTGGACGCGTGACAACATCGCCATTCCCGAAAACGTGCTGACGATCGACGATGCTTCGATCTTGTACATCGACGACAACGGCAATCGCTGGCGGCTCCCCAAGCAGAAGACTTCGGCCGCGAAGTCCGGCGACTTTGGGCCAGTCCGTATCTCACGAGAAGTCGCGACCGAGCGTGACTTGCTTCACTGCGGCGGCAGCTTTTACGAACTGCCGGCCCGAAACGCCGGGGGAATCGCCAAGGTTCGTCCGATTTGCAGCCATCCTTTCGCTATCCACGACTATTGCAGCTACCGCGGCATGATGGTTTTGACCGGGGTTGATACCAACGCCGAAAGCGAGCACATCATTCGCTCGGAAGATGGACGCGTGGCGGTCTGGGCCGGGGTGATCGACGACCTTTGGAAGCTGGGCAAGCCGGTCGGCCAAGGTGGCCCCTGGAAGGAGACCGCCGTAGAGGCAGGCGTCGCTTCGGATCCTTACCTGCTGACTGGCTACGACCAGCGTGCGCTGACAGCAAGCAGCGACAAGGCAACCGACCTTCAACTGGAAGTCGACATCGACGGGACCGGCAACTGGCAAACGTTCGAGACGCTTTCGCTGGAAGCGAACCAGCCGCAGACCTACGAGATTCCTTCGCAGGTCCAAGGCTATTGGATCCGTTTCACGTCGACCAACGATGCCACTATGTCGGCGCAGTTGACGTACGAATAACAGATTTTGTCTGACAACCTGAAGGGGTGAACGTTTGGTAAAGTTTGACCAAACCTTCACCCCTAACTTGATTCCTGTACACCACCCGGCCAAAATGCGTTCGTCTTGGATGGACGTCTTTTCTTATCGATGGCGTGGGATGGATGGAATGATATCGATCGACGAAGATTTCATCGCTGCCGCAGCCCCCAACGCGGCGGCTGCCAATAACGGTCGTGGTCTTGTTTTGAAGAATAAGTTCGTTGCCCTGCATCACTCCGACGACAACACGTTGTTGTTCGGCGAATGCCAGGGAAGCGGCAAGACTCCTTATCACTGCTCTGCCGACTTCACGAATCCTGCCGCGGTAACCTATCGCTGCAGTTGTCCGAGTCGACAGTTTCCCTGCAAGCACTCGCTTGGCCTGCTTTACGCCTATGTCGATGGCAAATCGTTCACGCCGGCGGAAGTCCCAGAATCGCTCGCCAGCAAACGCGAGAAAGCCGCTGTCCGGGCCGAGAAAAAGAAGGTCGACGCCGACAAGCCCCGCAAGGTCAACAAGTCGGCACTCGCGAAGAAGATCAAAGCCCAACTCGAAGGACTCGATCTGCTCGAGAAACTGACGCTGGATCTGGTTCGCCTTGGCATTGGCAACATGAACGCCAAGTCGGCCCGTGATATTGAGAAGCAAGCAAAGCGTCTGGGGGATTCTTATCTGCCCGGGGCCCAAACGGCCCTGCACCATTACACGAAGCTGTTCTTCAACGACGACGAAGCGAAGAGTTCTGCCCAGCAGGAACGCATCTACAGCGAAGCCCTCGACCAACTTGGCCGCTTGCACTCGCTTGTCAAACAAGGTCGCAACTATCTGAACTCGCGCCTGGATGATCCGGAACTCGCCCCAGAGATCGAATCGGCCATTGCCGCCTGGCTGGGCCACGCGTGGCAACTACGCGAGTTAAAAGACGCCGGCCTGGTGCAAACCGATGTCGAACTGGTTCAGCTATCGTTCAACAGCTACGACGATGTCGCCCGTCGCGAATGGGTCGATACCGGTACGTGGATGAACCTGAAAACGGGAGCGATCCAGCTCACCCAAAACTTCCGCCCCTATTCCGCCGCGAAGTACATCAAGGAAGAAGACAGCTTCTTTCAGGTGGCCCAGGTCAGCGAACTTTGCGTTTACCCGGGCGACGAGAACCCGCGTGTTCGTTGGGAAACGATGACAATGCGGCCCTTAGCCGGTGGAGATTTCCCGAAGATCCAAAGCTTCGGCCATGCCAGCTTTGCCGACGTGATCAAGAAAGTGAAGACGCAACTGAAGTCCCCGCTCGCCGATCGCCTTCCAGTCTATGCCCTCAATTATCAGCAGATTGGTCAGATCGGCGACAAGCTGGTGGCCGTCGATGCCAAGGGAGAACGCCTGGTGTTGACCGAACAAGGTTTGGATGAAGAGCCTAATACGTGCAGTCTGCTGCCGATGCTTCCGCCGCCTTTGCTTCAACAGCAAACGCTGATCGCTCGCTTCCGTCACGACCTCGATTCCCGCAAGCTCGAGATCAAACCTCTCTCGATCGTCAGCCGCGACGCTATTCATCGCTTGACGTACTAACTTCGTTTTCCGCATTGGTTTGTAGGAGTCCAACCGATGAGTATCGCCGTGCTCGGCCAGGTCTATAACGAAGTCCGACGCCTTTCCATCGCCGGAAGTAGCGTCGCCAGTGGTGACTTCCGACTGCAGAAATTGATTGCTCCGCTTGAGAAGTCAGGCGAGAAGGCCCCCGTCTTTAAGAAGGTCGCCGAGGCGGTCACGCGGTTAGTCGAAAGCACCGAGAAGACATCCGCCGAAGCACTGCTCGACCTTAGCACATTAGTCAACGCGATCCTTTACACGCAAGGCCAAACCGGTCTAGAAGGCGAGCTTGAGCCCGTGACCCTAGTCGGCACCGGCATCCTGCCAAAAAGGACACCATCGAGCATCTTGAAAACGTTAAACATCGCACTCACGCAAGCAGGCTCGGGTCGGTTGGAGGTAATCCAAGAGTCGCTTCGGCGCGAACCTTTCCCAGATCCTCGCTTGCTGGAATCAGCGATCGACGCCCTCGATGGCACTTACCACGAAGTGAGCGATCTGGTCGAAGAGAAGATCTTACCGCAATATGGCATGGCGATCATTCCGCTGCTGCGCGAGAAATACGACCTGAAAGGCAAAGCGGCCGATGCCCGTCGGCTGTCGGTCTTGCATCGCGTCGATCCGGAAGGGACCAAGCCCCTGATTCATGAGGCGCTGGAAGATGGCTCTAAAGAAGTCAAGATCGAAGCGATCTCGAAACTGCGTGAGCCGACCGATCTTCCGTTTTTGATTGAACAATCCAAGGCCAAGGCTGCCGCTGTCCGTGACGCCGCTTTTACCGCACTTGCGGAGATCGAAAGCCCCGAAGCGGCCGAGGTCATCGTGCAAGGGCTCACCGGCAAAGCGTCGCTAAACCATGTCCGTGGCGGGCTGACCAGTCGCCATCCGCATGTCCTGGAAACGATCATCTCCGAGATTCGCAAGTCGAGCCAAAAGATCACCACGGCATCTCCGGCCGACCGCAAGTTAAAGCCGCATGTCAACGAATGCGAGCGACTATGCGGTTTGATCGATGCATTGGCCGAGCGAACCGATCCCCAAACCGAAGCGTTACTTATCGAGCTTTTCAGTCAGCGCGACCAAATTACGAAGGCAGAAAGCAAAGACACCGTCTATCGCAGCGAGCCGAAGATCTTGCAGCGGATGAATGAATGCACCGACCAGACCCGTGAACTGTTGATTCAGGAACACGCAAGCCTCGACGAAACAGGCCTCCAACTCGCCGTAATGGCCGCGATGCAGGTCGACAATCCAAAGCGCTTTTATGACTTGTTTCATGGCTACATCGAGAACGGCAAGTCGGCTTCCACCAAGAAACGCGATGCTCGTAATAAAGCAGACCTAATCGCAACCACTATTCGCAACCACGTCGAATATGGGCATCGCTATTGGCATACCGATCGGACTTCCGAGAATCAAATCGCCACGCGACGCGATGCGATCGACCCGCGTTGGCTCGATCTGGCGCTCAAGCATGACGAGATGGTCCTTCTGATTCCACTGGCACGCCCTGGGCATAAGAAATCGCACGATCGCCTTGCGGCCGAGATGAAGAAGATGCTGAAATCCGCCAAGCGACCGGACTATCAAATCGGCGACGTCTTGTCGGCCATATTGCGGTCCGATCACCCGCAAAAGGTTGACCTGGTGATCGAAACGATTCACGCGATGGTCAAGTGGGGCCACGCCTACTACTTCTACATGATCTCTGATCTGATCCCGCGATTGTCGAAATCGGAGGCTCCTCGCTTCGAGGCGTTGTTGGCCGAACTGCCGGACGCGATGGCAGATCGCCTGATTCAAAGCATCGCGGAACTCAAAAACAAATCCGAAGCAAGCTAACTGGCTTATCCGCTTCGACCTGAACGCATCAACCGAACTCTTCCAGACGCAAGGACCCGCCCATGGCGAAAAAGTCAACGGCGAAAGCAACATCTCCTTCCGATTCCAACAGCGACCTTCGGGCCCCGGCCGAGCAAATGTATGCCGAGGAAATCGAAGCGCTCATTCAGGAAGACAAGCACGATAAGCCACCCGGCTGGAAAATGTCGGCCCGCGCGGTGCATACGTACATCTGCGGCGGCAAGGCAGGCAAGCTGACCATCACCCCGAAGTATATCGGGCACAATCGCCTGGTCGAGATCGCGATTGCCACGCTCGTTACCGATCGTGCATTGCTCTTGATCGGCGAACCAGGGACCGCCAAAAGCTGGCTATCGGAACACCTTGCCGCCGCGATCAATGGCGACTCGACCAAGGTGGTTCAAGGCACCGCAGGCACGACCGAAGAACAGGTCCGCTATACCTGGAATTACGCCATGCTGATCGCACATGGCCCCAGTCGCGAAGCGTTGATTAAAAGTCCAATCTTCCGCGCGATGGAATCAGGCACGCTCGCCCGCTTCGAGGAAATCACCCGTTGTGCGTCCGAAGTTCAAGACGCCATGATCTCGCTCCTTTCCGAAAAGCGGCTTTCCGTTCCCGAACTGGCAGTCGAAGTCCCGGCGCAAAAGGGCTTTTCGATCATCGCTACCGCCAATACTCGGGACCGCGGCGTGAACGATATGTCGGCGGCCCTCAAACGGCGTTTCAACATCATCGTGCTGCCGACGCCAAGTTCGATTGAAACCGAGATCGAGATCGTCGGGAAACGTGTTCAAGAGTTGGCCTCGAACCTGGCCCTGAAGTCCGAACTTCCCGCCGCGGATGCGATCGAACACGTCGTCACCATCTTCCGTGAACTCCGCAGCGGCCAGACACTCGATGGCAAGAACAAGCTGAAGTCCCCGTCCGGCGTCCTTTCCACGGCCGAGGCCATTTCGGTGCTGGCCAACAGCATGGCTTTGGCCGCCAGCTTCGGCACCGGGACCGTTTCGGCCGAAGACGTCGCCGCAGGTTTGCAAGGGGCGGTCGTCAAAGACGAAGAGAAAGACCGCATCGCCTGGCAAGAGTATCTTAGCAATGTCCTGAAGAAGCGAGGCACGACCTGGCGTCCGCTGTACAACGCCTGTTCGGAGCACAACGCGTGAGTTGGAAGATCCACGTCTTCGGCGTGCGTCATCTCTCCCCCATGGGAGCGTGGCAGTTGCGTCATTACCTTGACGAGATCCGACCCGATGTCGTCCTCGTGGAAGGTATCGACGACGCGACTCCGTTGATCGAAGACATGACGCGTAAGAATACGCGCCCTCCGATTGCGATCCTTTCGTATACCGATTCACTACCGGTCCGGACGATCGTGACGCCGTTTGCCCGCTACAGCCCGGAGTATCAAGCGATCTTGTGGGCGAAGGAGAACGGCGCGGAGGCTCAGTTTTTCGATCTCCCTTCGGCATGCTTTCTCGGACTGCTCGACGCCGAGTACGACCTGCGCGATAAAGAACGCCGCGAAGCCCTTGAAAGAGAATCGAAGGAATCCGAAACGCCGGAGCCAGTCGATCTTGCCGAGCCAGAGCCCAAGCTTTCCCTCTACCAACAAGTTGCCCAACAGGCAGGCGAAAGCGATTTCGATACCTATTGGGAACGCTACTTCGAGCACAACACGGCCCAGGGAAGTTACCAAGGATCCTCGTTTGAGTTCGGTCAGGCCGTCCGTGACCTAGAAGAAGACCAACCACGTTGGCGGGCCGAGAACCTCGTTCGTGAAGCGTACATGCGGCGTCGAATCGAAGAGACAATCGCGGCCGGAACGCCTCCGGAAAAGATCGTCGCCGTAGTAGGGGCCTTTCACGCACCGGTACTGCATGGCGACTTGCCCGCCATGACCGACGACGAGCTGGCATCGCTGCGTCGGCGATCGAGCAAGTTGACCTTGATGCCTTACTCTTATTTCAAGCTTTCTTCTCAATCGGGCTATGGAGCAGGCAACAGGGCCCCTGCCTACTTCGAACTCCTCTGGAGTTCGCTGAACGAAGGGAACGTCAGGGGGCTTTCGCATCGCTACCTATCGCAGGTCGCAACACATCTTCGCGCCGGCGGAACGCATCGCTCGACGGCCGAGGTGATCGAAGGGGTTCGCCTCGCCGAGACATTGTCCGCTTTGTACGAAGGTCAGGCGCCGACTCTTTCCGACCTGCGAGACGCGGCCGTCACCTTGCTGGGTCATGGTGAACTGGTCACGGTCAAAGATGCCCTGGTTCGCGTCGATGTCGGTACCGAGATTGGCGAGTTGCCAGAAGGAGTCAGCCAAACTTCGATCCAGGCCGACTTCGAGCGTGAGCTAAAGCGGCTGAAGCTCAACAAGTACAAGACGGCCGTTCCGCAGCCACTCGACCTCGACCTTCGCGAGAATCGCCAGGTCAACAGCGAAGAGGCAGCGTTCCTCGATTTGAATCGCTCGTCACTGCTGCATCGCTTGCTGATGCTGGATATTCCTTTCGCCTCGCTGCAACCAAGTCGACAGTCGGCGACTACCTGGTCCGAAAAGTGGGAGATTCAGTGGACGCCCGAAAGCGAAATCGCCCTGGTCGAAGCGGTGCTCGAAGGGGAGACGATTCTGCTGGCGACCGCCTTCCGCTTCAACACGCTGCTCGATCGCTGCACGACGATCGCCCACGCTGCTGTCCTGGTCAACAAAGCTTGCCAATGCGGAATGATGGAAGCGATGGATCAGGCTCGCCGTCGTTTGCAGGAACTGGCCGCCGGGACGTCCGATCTTGTAGCGTTGGCTCGAGCCATGTACGAACTGTCGCTGGTCGTTCGCTACGGCAGCGTACGTCAATTCGATCCGCAGCCGCTGATTCCGTTGATCGAAGAGCTATTCGTTCAAGCGTCATTGGCGCTGTTTGCTTCGTGCGGATGCGACGATTCCGCGGCGGTCGAAGTGCGGCACGCAATCGACCTGATCAATCAGGTCTCGCTCGAGTTTTCCGAGCACGTCGACGAAGCAATGTGGGTCGACAAGCTGCGGTTGCTTTCGGACGCCGACGATCGAAACCCGCAACTTTCGGGATATGCCTGCGCAATCTTGCTGGAACGGGGACTGATTCCGAACGAAGCCCTTTCGCGAGAAGTCTCGCGGCGGCTTTCTCCCGGTGTCCCTTCCGACCTGGGCGCTGGCTGGTTTGAAGGTCTCGCTCAGCGGAATCGCTATGCACTGCTGGCTCGACAAACCTTGTGGGAGCAGTTGGCCGAATATGTTACATCGCTGGACGACGACCAATTTGTCCGCGCGTTGGTCTTTCTGCGGAGGGCTTTCTGCACGTTCCTTCCGCGGGAACGACGCCAGATTTGCGAGAACCTGGGCGAGCACTGGGGCTTGAATAAAGATCAAGCGGCCGAGCTGCTCGAGGCACCTCTTTCGGAAGAAGAGGAAGCCAAGCTCGATGAACTGAACGATTTCGATTTCGACGACCTGTAAAGAGCGAACTGACTATGGATGCCGAACAACTCGCTCGCTGGCGACTGATCCTGGGTGCTGCCTCGCAAGAGACGCTGGGGAACATGGGTGGTGGCTGCACGCTTTCTTCGACGCAGATGGAAATGGATGCGGCCCTGGCCGAGATCTACGGCGGTGGTGACGAAGAGCTCTCGCAGGAAGAGTGGGCCGAGGGGGACAAGTCGAGTATGCCTTCGAGCATCAAAGGACGCGTCACGCCGAAGGTAGCCAAGTGGCTCGACCAGGTCCGAAACTTCTTTCCGACTGATGTCGTGACGCTAATCCAGCATGATGCGATCGAGCGACGTGGCATGAAAGAGCTGCTCTTCGAGCCAGAGATTTTGTCGAAGGTGGAACCATCGCTTGATCTGGCCAGCACCGTTCTGCAGCTCAAGAACCTGGTGCCCGAGAAAGCCAAGGACGCCGCACGCGAGCTGGTGCGTACCGTCGTGGAAGATATCCGCAAGCGGCTGGAACAACGCTTCGTGCAAGCCGTTCGCGGAGCCTTGAATCGCAACCGCCACTCGCCGTTTCGTAGCCTGCCAAATCTCGACTGGCCGCGGACAATCCGCCAGAACATCAAGAACTACAACCCAACCGTCAAGACGATCATTCCTGAGCAGATCTCGTTCTTCAGTCGCCAGCAGCGGCAAAACGACTGGAACATTATCATCGCGATGGACCAGTCAGGCTCAATGCACTCGTCGCTGATTTTCGGCGGCATCATGGGGGCGATCCTGGCGAGCATGCCTGCGGTGGAAACGCATGTCGTTGCATTCAATCATGAGGAAGTGGTCGACCTGACCGAGCTTTGTCACGATCCGGTTGACCTGCTGTTTGGTGTCCAGCTTAGTGGTGCTGAGGACTATTGGATGGCGACATCCTACTGCGAGCGTTTCATGCACACGCCCGACAAAACGCTGTATATCGTCCTGGGCGATCTGTACGACACGAGCCCCAACGAGAACCGTTTCGTCCGGAAGATGGAAGCGCTGCTGGAAGGTGGTTTGCACGCGATCGGCCTGCTGGCGATTTCGGACCATGGGAAACCGTCGTTCAACGAAAACCTGGCGAACAAGTTGGCCAAGCTGGGGATGCCTTGTTTTGCCTGCACACCCAACCGATTGCCCGACATGCTGGAAGCAGTCTTGCGGCACCAAGACCTCCATAAGTTCGCCGAGACCGCCGCGACGAAGGAATAATAGGACCTTTGCGGCGACTTTCACGCCGAAAGAATCTCACCAATCCCTTTCCGGCGTCATGGTTCCACCTAAAATAGAAGTGGTAGCCCTGGCCTTTTCCCATTCGGCTGTTGGCTTTCCGCCTCAAACCCCACAACCTCATGCCGCTTCCTGGGACGCGCCTCTGCCCAGGGAAGGACGTATTGGCTTATGCCCCCATCGATACGGATCCTTCTGATTGAAGATTCTTCCGACGAAGCTGGTCAGATCCAGCAGTTTCTCAGCGAAACGGAGGAACAATTCTCGCTCGCCCACGTCGAGCGTCTCGAGGATGGTCTGTCTCATCTGCGGCAAGGGGAAGTCGATGTTGTGCTGCTCGATCTCGATCTGCCCGATAGCGCCGGGGTCGCCACAATCCAGTCGGTTCACAGCCAGTTCCCCCGTGTTCCGATGGTGGTGCTGGCGAACCGTTCCGACCGGGAACTTGCTTCGCGGGCGATCCAGGAAGGTGCCCAGGACTGCCTTCCCAAAGAACAAATCGATTCCGGATCACTGACGCGATCGATCCGCTACGCCATCGAACGAACGCACCGGCAGTTGGCCGAATCGACCCTCGAAAATTCCGAAGCACGCTATCGCGGGCTGGTCGATACGCTGCCGGTATGCGTACTGCAAAAGGATCTCGACGGCCGGTTCATCTTCGCCAACCAGGCCTACAGCGAGTTCACCGGACATGTCGTCGCCGATATCCTCGGCAAAACGGACTTCGATCTTTCGCCCCATGATGTCGCCGAGAAGTTTCGCGAAGACGACCGCAAAGTCGCCGAATCAGGTCAACAGTTTCGCGACATTGAAGAGAACACCACCGATGGCCACACGACCTGGGTCGAGGTCATCAAGTCCCCTATTCGCGACGCCCAGGGAACCATCGTCGGCACCCAAGCGATCTTCTGGGACGTGACCCAGCGCCAAATGGCGATCGAAACCTTGCGAAACGCCAAGGAAGCCGCCGAAGAGGCGAACCGGGCCAAGAGCGAATTTCTGGCAAACATGAGCCACGAGATCCGTACGCCGCTGAATGCTGTGATCGGCATGGCCGAACTGCTTCTAGATACGTCGCTCACCCAGACGCAGCGGGACTATCTGAAGATGGTCCACGAGTCGGGTGAGTCGCTTTTGTCAGTCATCAACGACATCCTCGACTTCTCGAAGATCGAAGCCGGCAAGCTCGATTTGATCTCGAAGCCGTTCGACATTCGCGAAACGGTTGGCGATATGATGAAGCCGCTCGGGATCCGAGCCGGCAGCAACGGGCTGGAATTGACCTGCCATTTTGCCCCAGAAGTTCCTGCGGTGATCGAGGGAGATTCACATCGATTACGTCAGATTGTGGTGAACCTGGTTGGCAATGCGATCAAGTTCACCGAACAGGGCGAAATCGACTTCGACGTCTCGGTCGAATCGACCGATGGCGATAACGTGTTGCTTCACTTCCAGGTTCGCGATACCGGCATCGGTGTACCGGAAGACAAACTGAGCACCATCTTCGAGGCATTTGAACAAGCCGATTCCGGATCGACCCGGCACTATGGCGGTACCGGTCTGGGACTGGCGATCTGTGCTCGGCTCGTCGATTTGATGCGCGGCGAGATCTGGGTCGAGAGCGAGGTTGGCACTGGAAGCACATTCCACTTTAAAGCTCCCTTCCCGATCAATCGCGTTAGCCCAATCGGTCAGCCGCGATCGGCGGCACGCATCCAAGGCACGCATGTGCTGATCGTCGACGACAACGCCACCAATCGAACCATCCTCGACGAAATCGTTCGCAGTTGGGGAATGCGGGCCCAGTCAGCCGCGAACGCGGAACAGGGTCTGACCATGCTGAAGGAAGCCAAGTCAATCAACGATCCTTACGCGATCCTGCTGACCGATGTCGAAATGCCGGGACGCGATGGGCTCGATCTGATTACCTCGATGCGGGCGATCCCCAGTTTGGAGAAAACGCTGGCGATCGTGCTCAGTTCCTCTGATCGACCTTCGACGCGTGGCCGCGGCGAGAACCTCGACATCAGTGCCTTCCTGATGAAACCGGTGAAACAGTCTGAACTGTTCGACGCGATCATTGTCGCTTTGGGCGTCGCCGCGCCCGAGGACGATCACGAAGGATCGACCGCAAGTCGACTGCCTCGGATTCGTCCGTTGAATGTCCTGCTGGCCGAAGACAACCGAGCCAATCAAAGGCTGGCCATCGCGCTTCTGGAAAAATGGGGGCATACGGTCACCCTTGCCACCACCGGTAAAGAAGCGGTCCAGATGTGGGAAGCCAATACGTACGACTTGATCGTGATGGACGTACAAATGCCTGAAATGGACGGCCTTCAGGCGACGCAGACCATCCGCCAACACGAACAAACTCGGGGGGGACACATTCCGATCATTGCGATGACTGCTCATGCGCTGTCGGGCGATCGTGAGAAATGCCTTGCCGCCGGAATGGATGGCTATACGTCGAAGCCACTACGAATCCAGGAACTGCACGACGCTATTTCGCAGTTCTTTGCTTCTTCAGAGCCAGCCGCGGTGTCGCCGCCCGCCGCCAAGAGGCCGAGTTCGATGGATTGGTCGCATGCACTTCGGGCTTGCGATGGCGACAAAGACCTGTTATTCGACTTGTTGCATCTGTTTTTGGAAGAAACGCCAGAACTGCTCAGTCAGCTCGACCAGGCGATCGCCGGCAGGCAAAAGGACTCGATCTATCGAGCAGCCCACACAATTGTGGGCTCGCTGCGGATTATCGGGCCAACCGAAGCAGGCCAGATTGCAGTCGAGATCGAGAAACGTGCCCGCAGCGAGAACATCGAAGGAGTCGAAAAGCTTTCGCAAGAGTTGCGAGGTAGCCTGGACCACCTGCTATCATTGGCTGTCAACGTCGTTGAGGGCCGCGAGACGTTACCCTAAACCGCTACTGTAGGGGGATGCATGCGGCTGAACACGCATGTGTGCCAGTTATGACGTTTCCGCAATCTGTGCGGCCCCAAATTCAGGATCCACTTTCGCGAATGGGAATAAGATTCGCATAGATTGGGATCTACATTTCCTGGACGTGTTACAACCGTGAGGAACACGGAAACACGCTAGATTAGCGCGCACGATTAGCATCTTTTGTGGGCATCCCACGGGGACCCGCAGAATAAGACGGGAGAAGTATGCCAGAAGCGGAATGGGAACGGTTGTCCTCGGAAGCCCAGAGGGAAAAGGGTGCCAACTGGAGGCGTTGGGGACCCTACCTGGCGGAGCGTCAGTGGGGCACCGTTCGTGAGAGCACGGCCGAAAGCGATCCATGGTTGAATTTCACCCACGAGGAAGCCACCTGGCGAACCTATCGATGGGGCGAAGACGGCCTGTTGGGCATGTGCGACCGCCAGTGTCGCCTCTGCTTTGGCCTGGCCTTATGGAACGAGAACGATCCGATCTTGAAGGAACGTCTGTTCGGGCTGACCGGTCCGGAAGGGAACCACGGGGAAGACGTCAAGGAAGCGTATTACTACCTCGATTCGACTCCCACCCATTCGTACATGCGGGCCCTGTATAAGTACCCGCAAGCCGAGTTCCCTTACCAGCATCTTCGCGAAGAGAACGCCCGTCGATCGCGCCAAGAGCCAGAGTACGAGCTGACCGATACCGGCATCTTTGACGAGAAACGCTACTTCGACGTCCAAGCGGAGTACGCCAAAGCGACCGCTGAAGATGTCCTCATTCGCATCACCATTTCGAACCGTGGTCCGGAAGACGCCCCGCTGCATTTCCTACCCACCTGGTGGTTCCGCAATACTTGGGCCTGGGGACCAACGCTCGAGAAGCCAGAAAAGAAACCATCTCTCACCCTGGTCGGTCCAGACGAAGTTGAAGTCAAGCACGAGACCCTCGGACAATACCGCATCTACGTCGACGCCGGGCCCGATGGCGAGCAGCCAACATGGATGTTCACTGAAAACGAAACGAACACCTGGCGGTTTGAAGATCCCAACAGCCGGCGTCCTTCCTGCAAAGATGCTTTCCACCTGTCGGTGGTTGAAGAAGTCGATGGAGTCGTCAATCCAACACCATCCGGCACCAAGGCCGCTCCGCACTTCAAGTGTGTCGTTCCAGCCGGTCAGGCGGTGCAGTTCCGCTTACGTTTGGCTCCGATCGATGATCTGCCGGTGCAGCCATTCGGTGCCAGCTTCGATGATGCCTTCGATCAACGTATCGACGAAGCCAACCGCTACGCCAAGTCGCGTGTCGCACCAGGGCTTTCGGTCGAGGAACAAATGATCCTTCGCCAGGCCGATGCCGGTTTGCTGTGGACCAAGCAGTTTTATCACTACGTGATCCCGCGTTGGCTAGAAAGCAAAAACAATCCCAAGAAAGACCAGGCACATCCAATGCCAGGGCAACCAAGCCCTCGCAACGCGGACTGGGGGCACTTGTACAACCGCAACATCATCTCGATGCCGGACAAGTGGGAATATCCCTGGTATGCCGCGTGGGATTCGGCGTTCCACTTGATTCCGTTCGCCAAGATCGATCCGTTCTTCGCCAAGGATCAGGCCATTCTCTTTCTGCGAGAATGGTACATGCATCCCAACGGGCAACTGCCGGCGTACGAATGGAACTTCAGCGACGTCAATCCGCCGGTTCACGCTTGGGCCTGCTGGCGGGTCTATCAGATGACCGCCGCTGAAGGAATGCCAGACCGTGTCTTCCTGGAACGGGTCTTCCAGAAGCTGCTACTGAACTTCACCTGGTGGGTGAACCGCAAAGATATCCGTGGCAAGCATGTCTTTAGCGGTGGGTTCCTCGGGCTCGATAACATTGGGATCTTCGACCGCTCGAAACCGCTGCCGACGGGTGGCCACCTCGAACAAGCCGACGGTACGGCCTGGATGGCGTATTTCTGCAGCAGCATGCTGTCGATCGCCTTCGAGCTGGCCGATGGCAACCCTGCCTACGAAGATATGGCGTCCAAGTTCTTCGAGCACTACGTCTCGATCGCGGAAGCGATGAACTCGCTTGACGGTACCGGACTGTGGGACGAAGAAGATGGCTTCTATTACGATCACTTGCACCTCAACGGTCGCAGCATTCCGCTGAAGATTCGCTCGATCGTCGGGCTGATTCCTCTGCTAACGGTCGACGTGCTGTTCGATCGCACGATGGAGAAGCTACCTGAGTTCCGCAAGCGTATGGAATGGTTCCTGAAGTTCCGTCCTGAATTGGCCAAGTTCATGACCTACATGGAACACGAACCGAACGGCTCGGACGAAGGTCGCCGCCTACTCGCAATTCCAACGAAGGAACGCTTGCTGCGAATGCTGCGTTACCTTTTGGACGAAGACGAATTTCTCTCGGCGTACGGAATTCGCTCGCTGTCGAAATACCACGAGCAGCATCCGTTTGAATACGAACTCAACGGCGAGAAGCTGTGCGTCCAGTATCAGCCGGCTGAATCGGACAGCGGTTTGTTCGGGGGCAACTCGAACTGGCGTGGCCCGATCTGGTTCCCACTGAACTACCTGATCATCGAAGCACTCGAACGTTATCACCAGTTCTATGGCAACACGATGCGTGTCGAATGCCCTGCTCGCTCAGGCAAGTACATGAATCTGCAAGAGGTTGCCGACGAAATTCGGAAGCGTCTATCGAAGTTGTTCCTGGCCAATGCCGAAGGGGATCGACCGAGCTACTGCCGCAGCGATGTCCTGTTGAGCGATCCGAACTGGCGTGACCTGGTGTTGTTCTACGAGTACTTCGATGCCGAAACGGGCAAGGGTCTCGGGGCAAGCCACCAGACCGGTTGGACCGCGCTGATTTCGCCGATCCTCGATACGCTCGCCACGCGGCGTCATCACAACAAGACACCAAAGCAGCCTGTCGAACAGCCGATGCCGACCGAAGAGCACGTTTGAACCTCGTAGTCAGCATCAGAAACACCTTTCGGGGCAGGCCTTTGGTCTGCCCCGTTTTTTTGTGGATGTCGACGAAACGCTTTCCCACCGCATTCCCCTGAATCTAGTCGCCGCTCTGGTGGGAAGGAACAGGGCGATCAACGATCCCAATTTCACGATTACTACAGTCAACTTGACCAGCGCCAGTCGCGTTCGCTTCAGCTCGACCATCTCGGCATCTCTCCGCATTGGTTTCGATTTTCGCCTCTCTCGCGAACCCGCAACTACGCCGTCTGCAATCCCTGAGACCTCAAAACGTTTTGCATTGCCCGAATTGCGAGAGTAGATTGAACGCCAACTGCCTGAAGCCTTTCCCTTTGCGAGCCACGCCATGCGAAACTGGATCGGGATCTTTCTGCCGTCGTTTTGCCTCGCTTTCGTATCGATCGCCACCGCTGCACCAGCGGAACTGACTCGCCCGCTGCCAGATCGCTTTCCTAACCTTTATGCCTGGCGAGATACCTGCAATGTTTACGTCTGGAAGCATCAAGATGAAGCCTTGCTGGTCAACATCGGCGCTGGCTCCGTCGTTGATCAGTTGCCCAAGATTGGCGTGAAGAAGGTGACCTGTCTGCTGGTAAATAATCACCATCGAGAGAACCTGCAAGGAATCGGCCGGCTCGATCTGGAAACCGTTCAGGTCGTTGCTTCGCAGATCGAGGCCGAGATCCTGGCTTCGCCGACCACGTTCCGCAAATGGCATCCGAAGCTTGGCGACAAGTATTCGGTCTATGGCGCCAGTTATGTTCGTCCACCCAACACTCCGGTGGAATTCGATCAAGTTCAAACGGCTGACTCGCAGATAACCTGGTACGACTTGACGTTCGATTGCCTCGCGACGCCAGGCCATTCCCCAGGCGAGATGACCTACGTGATTCGCCAGCACGACCAAGCCGTCGCCTTCAGTGGTGGGCTGATGCACGATGGTGCCCGGCTTACCAACTGGTTCGATTCTGAATGGGACTACGGCTTTGCCGCCGGCATCGATGCGCTGCTCACGTCCGTCGAGCAGCTAACCAATCGCAAGATCGACGTCATTCTTCCAGTCCAAGGGCCCCCGATCCATAACGCCACGCAGCAACTGGAAGCCTATCGTCAGCGGTTGCAGCAGTTTCGAGCGGCTTACGTACGCGGGTACCCGGTCTTCGACAAAGATCCCGCTAAACGGGACCGTATCTCCGTTCCGACCAAGGTGCCCCATCTGAACCAGATCACGCCTCACCTCTACAAGCTGAGTCATGATTTTCAGGGGCGTAATTTCGCGATGCTGATCTCCGATAAAGGGCACGGGCTGATCCTTGACTGTGGCCTGATTCCCGCCCAGGTCCTCGACGAAATCATCGTTGGGGCGCGGCAACACTTGGGACTGACGAAGATCGATGCTTTCTGGATCTCGCACATGCATGGCGATCACTTCCTGCTGGGGCCCATGCTGAAGGAGAAGTACGGGGCTGAGGCGTGGACGCTCGACAAGATCGTCGACCGCTGCGAGAATCCGGGCCGATACGACTACGCGGCGCTGGTGAACACCTACGGCGATGGTTTCGACGGAATGAAGATCGACAAAGGCTTTCGTGCCGGCGAGCGAATCGACTGGCAGGGCTACCAGATCCAGGTCGACTGGCTGCCGGGCCAAACCGAGTTTGGTTGTTGCTTGTGGCTCGACATCGATGGCAAACGCATTGCGTTCACCGGCGACAATCTCTTCGGCGATCCAACCGATGAAAACCAAACCGCCCACGACTGCGTCGTCTGCCGCAACAGCGCCATTCTGGAAGAAGGGCACATTCTAGGGAGCCAATATTTGCTCGACCTGAAACCCGATATCGTGATGGCCGCCCACTCGTACGTGATGCCGGAGCCGGAAGGCATCTTGCGGCGATACCATGCCTGGTCGAAGCAGATGGCACAGCTCTATCGCGACATGCTACCGGAAACGAACTACGAATACCTTTTCGATCCGTACTGGGTCTCAGCCTATCCCTACCGAGTCGACCTAAGCGATGGTCAGCCAAAGAAGGTCGAGGTGACGGTTCGCAATTTCCGCGATTCCCCACAACAACATCGCATCGAACTGGTTCTTCCGCCTGGCATCACGGCCAGGCCTGTGGTGCTCGAAGGAACCGTTCCGCCTCGAAGCCGGCAAAAGTTTTCGATCGAGTTGCAAGCCAGCGACGAGCTTTCCCGGCCAGGCATTCAGATTATTCCGTTCGACATCGAACTCGACGGAAAGCATTACGGCCAATGGTTCGATATCATCGCTCGAACCGAAAAGAGTTCGCCCGCACAATGATCGGGCGGGAAGGGAACAGTGGCGCGAGGCGGATTCGCGTCGAGCCACTGTTCGATCTCCAAGACCTAGGGTCGGGCTGAACCGGGGTCTTTGTAATCCAGCAGGAACTGACGTCGTTCCTGGAAGAACTTCTTCAGCGACGATCCCTGGCTTTCGCGACCTGATCCGTCGACCGTGGTCACTTGTTGGAAGCCTTCGAGCGAACCAAGTTTCCGCGTGTCGGAGGCGACATCCGCTTCAATCAACTTGGCGTGCTGCTTGATCACTGGCTCGATCTCGCCGGGGGCCATCGACTTTTCGGCGATCTCGCGGACGTACTCTAAATACTTCTTTCGCAGGCTTGGCACCGCCAGAAGCTTGCTGCGAAGAGGCATCCGTGGATTATCGATCGACACGAGCGGATCGAGTTCGACACCACCATGACCGGGGCCGCCAGGGCCGCCCATGCCACCTCGCCCGCCAGGACCACCTGGGCCTCCGCGGCGGAAACCACGTTCGTTCGGCTCGCCACCCGGAGGGCCGAACCCTTGCGGTGGATTATTGCCCGGCTGGGCCTCACCACGATTACCTTCGCGATTGGGTGGCCCCTGGAACCCGCCTGGTCCCATGCCTGGAGGTGGACCTTCGGCACCACCCCGTCCCATTCCCATCGGAGGTCCTTCACCACCACGGAACATGCCGCGCGGTGGACCGCCCGGCCCACCGGGACCACCGGGACCACCGGGACCACCGGGACCACCGGGACCACGACCGCCGCCGCGACCATCTGCGAACGCTTCGTTCATATCGTGAGGGATCAGGTGAAAGCGTTTGTCGCTATCGAGGAACAGGTAGTAGTCGCTCGCTCGCGTCCAATAGCCGTCGCTGTTGACCAAGGCCACGTCCAACGCAAGGAACTTCAACGTTTCGTCGATGTCGAGCAGCGGCTCCAGTTCGCGTTCCAGCTTTTCAGGTGGGGTTTCTTCCAGCGTGCGGCAAAGTCGAATGAGAGCCGCCCATGCCTTCTTGCCATCGTTCGACTTCATGTCGTAGCGGCGTTCGTACTCTTCAGTCGATTCGCCCATGTAACGCAGACCACCGTCACCATTGGGACTTCCGCTGACCTTCCAACGGGTCCCCTTCGAAGGATCGAAGTGTTCGGAAATGAAGGTCTTATCGAACTGCTGAACGTTCGCATAAACGCCCCAGCTTTCGCCATTGATGACCACGCGAACGTGATTCGCTTTCGGAACCGGGATGTATTGACTGGCGATGTGCGAATAAAGCACCGTGCTGAGCAGCGATTCATCGCCGGCACAGTTGAGCAGGTTCAGCGTTTTGTATCCAAGGAGTTCCTGATCTTCATCAGCCAGGTCAAGCTTGACGTTGAACGATCGCTTGTAGCCGGTCGGCACCATGCCGTACGAGGACATCCCTCGAAATCGCATTCCGACGTTCGGATAGACTTTGCCATCGACCGTCAGCTTCGCAGGCACCTCGACATCGGTTCCGTGGAAGTCTTCCAATTCCTTTTCCCAATCTTCGTTCTCAAACTCGAAGAAGAGGGTGCGTAAGGCAGTTGGATCGTATAGCCCCGCATCGGAATAAGTTTTGACGTCTGCCGGAGCAAGCTTCGGGCCTGGGCTCGGGGCGGGTCGATTCCCACCTCCACGACGGCCGCCACCACCTTCCGATTTGACCTCTTCACGGGCTTTCGCGCGTTCGGCTCGATCGAGCCAACCGTTCTCGTCCAGGTCGAACTCTTTGACCAGCTTGCGATCTTCACGACCACCCCCAAAACCAAATCCCCCGCCAAAACCGCCGGGACCTCGGAATCCCCCTTGGCGACCACCGGGTCCGCCAGGGCCACCCTGATCGCCGGGGCCACCAGGGCCTCCAACACCAGGAGGTCCTTGGGCAACGGAAGTTGTTGTGAAGAGGGATACCAACAGGAGTAATCCCAGCGAAATGATCGAACGTTTCATAAGGTAAACTCTCGAGTCTTGATGCCGAAGGTGCAACTTCGTAGCGGCCTTGGCCGTTAAGCTTGATTCTCTGGATTCGGGCCGGATGGCTTCACCCAGATAGTGAGCGTGGCTTTGTTTTGGGGTAGATCGATCGTTTTGATTTCGACTTGAACGACATCCAGGCCCGTTCTCTGTCGTAAGTCATTCAACAGCATTTCTCGATGGTCATCTCCCAACCACTCGAGGCGGTCGTATTCGATGCTGTACTTGGGAAGCTTGTCCTTCTTATTTGCCTTGCCGTTGCCGTTGGTGGGTTCCTTTTCGCTGCCTGTGGTGGGCTTCACCTTTTCCGGATCCGCTCCTACCAAGGTCTCCTTCAGCAGCATCGAAGCAAAAATCACCGAGTTCACCACGGCGACTTCGGTGTAGCTGGTCTTCTTATTCGCCAAAGAGTTGATGACTGCGATCCCAATCACGATGAACAAGTACGTCATCTCTTTGGGCCGAATCGAATCGGTTCGATACCGCAACACGCCGAACACCGCGAACAGCCCCAGCGCGAGGCCGAGGTCAAGCTCGAGCTTCTTCATCGTGAAGCAGATGAAGAACACCACGATGTTCAACATCACCGCCGTGAAAGCGAACTCTCGCTGCCGCTGACTGGGATAGATCCCAAACACAACAATCAGCGAAAGAAAAAACAGGTTGATCAGGAACCGGACCAGCAACTTGAACAGGTCGGCATCGAAGAGAGGGACTTCCAGGAATTCCATAAGCGCACGTAAAGGTCTGTTTCGGATCGAGTGATTCGACCGACGGAAATCGGCTGAAGACAGGCGGTCATCGTTCCACGTGGCGAGAAGATGTGCCAGAAAGGCCAAGGGCTGGTGGATAACGAACCGCGATAGAATGTTAAACCTGCGTTAAGATCGCAAGTTCCGGCCAGCAGGAAAGAAAAGTCCGGTTTTTACCGTTGATTGGGCCAAACGTTCCCTTGAAGGAGCAAATAACCCCCGCGCATTCCGTTGCATGGTCCCCTGCCTGAAAAGGGTTCGTCACGATGGCCATCGGCGAAGGGGAACCTCGCAGTCGGCCGAACGCGGACGGCAGTGGCTCCACCTTGGAGCTAGCACTCGACAAGCCATCCAACCCCAGTCCACTCTTGGAACGCGCACCCGGGGTCGAGTTTCTTTACGGAACCGCGCAACAAAAAAACCGGACTGGCAATTACCAGACCGGTTTGATGTAAGTTGAGGCTGTCAAACAGCTTAAAAGTAGCGGCAGAGGGACTCGAACCCCCGACACGCGGATTATGATTCCGCTGCTCTAACCAGCTGAGCTATGCCGCCTTAGGAACTCTAGAAGTTAATTTTTCCGGTCTAGTTCGTCAACGGGGTGCCGTCCTCTTGCTAAACAAAGTTGTCTGCGGGGCGGCTCACCATTGGAAAATGCGGAATAGATCGACCGTTTGCTCCAGTCGCGCGGCTGTTTTGCGGAATTGATGCCTGGGCGTCATGCAGTTGGTTTCCTATTGTCGCGGCTGTCCGTAATAATGGAATGTTTCCCGCCGCGCTAATCCCTTTGCCTACTTCTCTTAGCACTCCATGGCATCTCGCAAGCAAAAACGCAAGCAGTCCCCTGCCCCTTCCCAAACGATGCCGCGCTGGATGTTGGCAGCCGGGGGTAGTCTTCTTCTGATCCTGGTTCTGGGATCGCTCGTCACCGCCGATTGGTACTACGCGATGCCCGCCGACACGAAGGTCACTTATGTGGGGGCGAATACCTGCATCAAGTGTCACGAGAAAGAACACGCCGAGTGGGCCGGGTCCGACCACGATCTGGCGATGGACCTGGCAACCGACGAAACGGTGCTGGCCGACTTCAACAACGCGGAACTTCCGCATCACGACCTGACATCCAAGATGTTCCGTCGCGATGGCAAGTTCATGATCAACACCGAAGGCCCTGACGGCCAGATGCACGACTACGAAATCAAGTATGTCTTCGGCGTGCATCCGCTGCAGCAATACATGGTCGAAATGGAGCCGCCGACGCCTGGTTCGCCTCCCGGTTCGATTGGTCGCGTGCAAGTCTTGCGCGAATCTTGGGACACGGTTCTAAAAAAGTGGTTCTATCTTTCGCCTCCGGATGTGAAAGAGAAGCTCGCCGTCGACGATCCGTTGCACTGGACCGGTCGCACACAGAACTGGAACCACTACTGTGCCGACTGCCACTCGACCAATCTGCAGAAGAACTTTGATCTGGCCACAAACAGTTATCACACGACCTTCACCGATATCGATGTCAACTGCGAGACCTGCCACGGTCCTGGCAGCGCGCACGTGGAACTGGCCAACGCGACCAGCTTGTTCTGGGATCGTAACCTTGGCTATGGTCTCCGCAAGCTGAAGGGGGATTCGACCGAAGCGCAACTTACCCAGGTCGAAACCTGTGGAACGTGTCACTCGCGCCGCCAAGTGATCTGCCCGAGCTATCAACTGGGCGATAACTACTACGATCAGTACAACAACGAACTGATCGCCCCGCAGACCTATTACTGCGACGGTCAGATCATGGAAGAAGACTATGTATACGGCTCGTTCCTGCAGAGCAAGATGTTCCACAAAGGGATCCGCTGCACCGACTGCCACGATCCACACACAACCAAGCTGAAGTTCGAAGGCAACTTGCTGTGCACTTCGTGCCATCAGCATCCCGCCGGTAAGTACGATACGCCAGCCCATCATTTCCATAAGACCGGCTCGACAGGGACCTCGTGCGTCGAGTGTCACATGCCAGAGACGACTTATATGGAAGTCGACCCACGACGCGATCACAGCATTCGTATCCCGCGTCCCGATCTGTCGGTTGAACTGGGAACCCCGAACGCGTGCACCAAGTGCCACCTCGACAAAGCCGATCTACCGCGCGAAGAGCATCCCGATGTTACCCGTTACGATCAGTGGCTGGCCCTTGCTCGGGCCGGTGACGAAGACGTGAAGGCCGGCTTGGCAGGCGTGGATCGATGGGCATTGGATGCTGTGAACCAGTGGTATGGCGACACGTCGAAGATCCCGAAAGAAGAACATTACGCTCATAAGCTGTCCCGAGCCTGGAGCAACGAACCGACCGCTGGCGAAGGCCTGGTCGAGATGGTTCGTGATACAAAGCTGCCAGGGATCGTTCGCGCCAGTGGCATGATGTACCTGGCGAATTATCTGAATGAAGACTCGGTTCAAGCCGCCCTTCGCTTTATGTCGGATGAAGATCCTCAGGTTCGTATCGCAGCGATCGAAACGCTGCGGGACGTTCCGCCTCTTTCGCCGAACCTGCAAGCCAAAGTGCTCGATGCCTTGCTAATCCGGCTTAACGACGAGGATCGTTCAGTCCGTACCGCCGCGGCCTGGTCGCTGGCGAATGAGGATTCGCGGGCACTCGAACTTCGCGGCGAGAGCGAAGCATTCGTGAAAGCACTGTCCGAGGCAATGGACGCGATTCAGCGCGACAACGATCAACCCGCTTCGCATCTTTCGATGGGTGTGCTGTACGAGCGGATGGGCAAGATCCCGGAAGCGGAGAAGGCATATCGCACCGCCATTCGCCTCGATCCTGGCTTCACCGGGCCGCGTTCGAATCTTGTGACGTTGCTTCAGCAGCGCCAAGATTCTGAAGAACAGCAAATGCGGCAACTGGTGATCCAGGGCCAGCGACCCGCCGCCGAAGCGATGGCGGAAGACCTCGGCAAACGGGCCGTGGAAATCGCCCGGCTTCGCATCGAGGAATTGAGGAACATCGAACGGGACGTCAGCCAACAACCGAACTTCGCCCCGCTGCAGTACCAGTATGGCTCGGCGCTGTATATGGCGGCGAAGCATACCTCTCCGGAAACAGCGGAGCCGTTCTTCAACGAAGCGTTCGATGCGTACAAGAAGGCCAAAGAGCTCGACCCGAACAATGCTCAGTACGCACTGATGTATGTATTAATCTCGCAGTACCTCGAACGCTGGGACGAAGCCGATCAGGCGATCGCCAACCTGATGGAGCTGGTTCCCAACAACCCAGAGTTCATGCAGTTGAAACGCGAAATCGATGCCCGCGTTTCGCCACGCCAACAACAACAGCGGCAACGCTAAGCAGGCTGCCGCTGTTCTGAAGGCGACTTCTCCGAGAGGACTAACCTCCGCCAGCCAGTCGCTGCTGAATGATCGCCGCATGATGACGGACGTGGCCGACCGAGCAGCGCCCCAGGTTGCGGACGGTCCACTGATATCCGGCCGCGGTCCCTTCCAGGTCGAGCGCACCTTCTGGAAGGGTGCGGAACAGTTCCATCGTCGACTGGCGAATCAGGTAGAGCTCTTGCAGAAGTTGATGATACGGGCGGTCATTGAAGTTAGAGTTCGCCATGAACAAATCCTGATCGAACCCTGGTAGCTGCGTCGTGTCTCCCCGAGCGAAGCGGAGTGCTCGATACGAAAAGACCCGCTCGGTATCGCTCAGATGGCCAATCACCTCTTTGATGGTCCACGCGTACGGCGGGTGTACGATGCTGGCCTCTTCTTCCGAGACAAGCTTCAGTCGCGGAAATTCTTCTTCGAATTGCCGGGCCAGCGTTTCGACGCAATCAGCTTCGGGGGCAAGGTCGAGATATCGCTGGAAAGGTGGAAGATCGGTCATCTTTTCCTCATACCTGGTAAGTGCTGGCTCATTACGAATCACATCGATAAGAGCATGTTGGCGGGCTGAATGTTCGTGAAACTTCCTTGATTCTCGTGCTATCTCCCGATTCCTCCAAATGGGTCATTATGTTAAATTGTCCTGCTTTAACGCAAAACGTGCGTCCACCAACTTACACTCCCTCATTCTGACGAGTCGGCTCCCTATGAAGGCGATTGCGGTTAAACCCGGGACACCTAACAGCGTTCACCTGCGTGACATTCCTGAACCCACCCTCGATCAGTTCCCCAACGGCAAGGGTGTGCTGGTGAAGGTTCTGAAGGTGGGCGTCGATGCCACGGACAAGGAAATCAACGAAGCCCTCTACGGCAACGCCCCTCCCGGGGACGACTTCATGGTGATCGGTCACGAATCGTTCGGCATCGTCGAAGCCGTCGGCGAGAACGTCACCCGCTTCAAGCCAGGCGATTACGTCACCGCGACGGTCCGTCGTCCCGGTGGCTCGATCTACGACAAGATCGGCACCTACGACATGACCAGCGAAGAAACCTACTACGAACGCGGTATCAACCTGCTGCATGGTTACCTGACCGAAAAGTTCGTCGACGAAGAAGACTACATCATTCGCGTGCCAGAAGGTCTGACCCACCTGCACGTGCTGATGGAACCAATGAGCTGTGCCGCCAAGGCCGTTCATCAGGCTTACGAAGTTCAGCGTCGCATGAAGGTCTGGAGCCCCAAGGTGGCCTGGGTCATGGGTGCCGGCCAGATCGGCTTGCTGACAACCCTGGCTCTGCGTCTGCGTGGCCTTCAGGTTTGCACGATTGCCCGCTCGGCTGGTCCTCACCTGAAGTCGGAAATCGTCGAAGGCATGGAAGCAACCTACGTTGCCACCAAAGACACCGACCTCGACGAACTGGTCAAGAAGACAGGCCGCCCGGATATCATCGTCGACGCGACCGGTAGCAGCATCATCGCCTTCGAGAGCATGAAGTACCTCGGCTTGAACGGCGTGCTGGTCTTCACCAGTGTCACCGGCGACAGCGACAAGCACGAGTTGCCAACCTCGAAGATCAACCTGGAATGGGTTTTGGGCAACAAGCTGCTGTTGGGTAGCGTGAACGCCAACCGCGATCACTTCGAGATGGGTATCCGCGATCTCGCATTGGGCGAAATGATGTACCCCGGCGTGACCGAAAAGATTCTGACCAACCCAGTCGACGGCCTGGAAAACTACGCCGAAATGATGCGACTGCTGGTCGAAGACAACTCGGCCTTGAAGGTCTACGTCAACGTCGCCTCCGAATAGTCGCGACCTGACCTCGTAAACTTTGGCAGGGTCCGCGGTGCGGCTCAGCAGCTTGACGAAATCGAACATAAGATTTCGATAGGCATCTGATCCTTACCGCGGACCCTCCTTATGCGCGGATGGATTTCCTGGAGTGCCCGATTTGCTAGAATGACTCCAGCGAGGGAAATCTCGGACGATCACCCTTTTGGCCCCACCCGAACAACAGGACGACCCGATATGAAAAAGCCATCCAGTGGCGGCGGCTGGCAAGCGATTCGGTACACGTTTCAAAAAGCGCGTGAAGCGGGCGGGTACTGGAAGTTCTGGAAAGCAATGCGGAGCAAGAATGCGTGCAAAACGTGTGCGCTCGGCATGGGTGGCCAGAAAGGGGGCATGGTCAACGAACGTGGCACCTTCCCCGAAGTCTGTAAGAAGTCGATGCAGGCCATGGCGGCCGACATGCAGGGAGCCATTCCAGCCGAGTTCTGGCAAACCTACAGCATCCCGCAGCTGAAGAAGTTCACTCCCTACCAGATGGAGCATGCCGGTCGGTTGACCGAGCCGATGCTATGGGAGGCCGAAACGCAGCACTATCGTCCGATCTCGTGGGACGAAGCACTTGGCCGCGTGATTGGCAAGCTGAAGCAACTTTCCGCCGACGAGACTTTCTGGTACTTCAGCGGTCGCAGTAGCATGGAGGCAGGCTTCCTGCTGCAGTTGTTCGCTCGCTTGTACGGTACGAACAACGTCAACAATTGCAGTTACTATTGCCACCAGGCAAGCGGCGTCGGCCTGGCCACTACCATCGGCAGTGGCACCGCGACGATTGTGCTCGAGGATGTCGAGCACGCTGACCTGGTTTTCGTGATCGGTGGCAACCCTGCCAGCAATCACCCGCGACTGATGTCGACGCTGAAGCATGTCCGTCGTCGCGGCGGCGAAGTGATTGTGATCAATCCGGTAGTCGAAACGGGTCTGGTGAACTTTCGCATCCCGAGCGATCCGATCAGCATGCTGTTCGGCACCAAGATCGCCACGCTCTACGTCCAGCCCGACATCGGCGGCGACCTGGCACTGCTGTGCGGGATCGCCAAGCGCGTCCTCGAAGTGGGAGGCCAGGACCAGGACTTCCTGGATAACCATTGCGAAAACTCCGAGGCGTGGCTGGCCTACCTGCGTGACCTCTCGTGGGACGAGATCGAAACGAAGTCGGGCGTCGGCAAGCTGAAAATCGAAGACATAGCACAGCGATATATCCAGGCCGAACGGGTCATCTTCAGCTGGACCATGGGCATCACCCATCATGCCCATGGTGTGAACAATGTCCAAGCGATCGCGGCATTGGCAGCCCTGCGAGGCATGGTTGGCAAGCCGGGCTGCGGCCTGATGCCGATCCGTGGTCATTCCAACGTGCAAGGCATTGGCTCGGTCGGTGTGACCCCAACGCTGAAGCAGGCGATTTTCGACGGGCTGGAAAAAGAATACGGCGTGCAACTGCCCACGACGCCGGGGCTCGATACGCTTGGCTGCATGGAAGATGCTCACTCTGGCAAGCTGAAGATGGGCTTCTGCCTGGGGGGCAATCTATATGGATCGAACCCTGACCTGGCGTTCGCGGCAGAGTCGATTCAGCAGCTCGATACGATGGTGTACTTAAGCACGACGCTCAATACCGGCCACGCGCATGGGCTGGCGAAGGAAACGATCATCCTGCCGGTGCTGGCTCGCGATGAAGAGCCTTACCAGACCACCCAGGAATCGATGTTCAACTACGTTCGAATGTCGGAAGGTGGACCACGTCGGCTGGCTGGCCCGCGCGGCGAAGTCGACGTGATCGCTTCAATTGCTCAAGGTGTGCTCGAAGACCGCACGCCGATCGACTGGCAATCGATGCAAGACACCAACAAAATTCGCGCCGCCCTGGCAAAGGTGGTTCCGGGCTTCGAAAAGATCGCCTCGATCGACAAGACCAAAGAAGAGTTTCAGATCGACGGGCGAACGTTCCACACGCCCAAGTTCCCCACGCCAAGTGGCCGCTTGATTCTGCACACGCACGAGATCCCTGACCTGAAGGGGACCGGCGAAAATGAACTTCGCCTGATGACGGTGCGTAGTGAGGGTCAGTTCAACACGGTGGTTTACGAAGAGTATGACATCTATCGCGGAATCGACCGCCGTGATGTGATTGTGATGCATCCCGACGACTGCCAGCGTCTGGGAATTTCGGCCGGGCAGAAGGTGTCGATCCAATCGAACATCGGCAAGATCGATGGCTTCACTGTCCATGTCTTCCCTGACATCAAACCAGGCAACGCCCTGATGTATTACCCCGAAGCCAATACCTTGGTGTCCCGTACGGCCGACCCCCAATCGAAAACCCCCGCTTTTAAGGGCGTAGTCGTTACGGTTCGCCCCGTTTAGCCTTTAACTTCCCACCCCAGTCCTGCCAGCCCCACCACGACTGTGTTCCCTTCCTGGCGTGCCTTGTAGAATAACGGTGCGCGGCCTGTTACTCGATCGAAATTGTTCCCACATGACCTGGAAAAAGGACGACCTGCTCTGCTTTCACCTAGGTGTAGCGATGCGAAAAATTTCGCGAATCTATACCGAAGGCTTGGCATCTTATGATGTAACTCCGGCGCAGCTGTTCATGCTCTCGTGCCTTCATTCGTGCGACGGTCAAAAGCCGAGCGAACTGGCCGATCAGGTTCACCTGGATGCGAGCAGCATGACCGGTTTGCTGGATCGAACCGAGAAGGCGAAGCTGATTCGCCGCATGCGGGACCCTGCCGATCGTCGCGCCTTGCGGATCTATTTGACCGATCTCGGCTTGACGACGATCGAGGAGTTGAAACCGGTGATCGCTCAACTACAAGAGCGAGTCCGTCATACTTTTTTCGAGGGATACAGCGACGAGCAAATTGCGAGCTTCATGGAGATCCTTCGCAATGCAGGCCAGTCGTCTGACCGACCTCTATGATTTGCTTCCCAGGAGCTTCTTTTCATGTCGATGATCGAACGCCTGCAACATCAGCTTCAATCGGCTCGTGGGTTTACATGCCGCATTCTGGGCGATTTTCAAAAGCCGGAAGACTGGGTCGCCCAGGTCTGCAATCAGAGCAATCACGCGCTTTGGTTCATCGGGCACATGGCGACGACCGACAATTTCTTCATTTCGCTGCTGGCCCCAGAAAAGCAACTCGCGAAGGACGATTATCAAGAGATGTTCGGGCTCGGCTCGACCCCGTCGCCGAAGCTGGAAGATTACCCGCCGATCGAAGAAGTGCGGGCCTACATGGACGATCGTCGGCAGGTGCTGCTCGAAATCCTGGGAGGTCTCAGCGATGACGATCTCAGCACGAAGACTCCCGACGGAACGCCTGATTTCCTGGCCGACTATGGTCAGGTCTTTGAAACGGCGATCTGGCACGAAGGTCTGCACAGCGGTCAGCTGACCATGGTCCGGCGTTCGCTCGGACATTTGCCCACGACGCCGCCCCCAGGCTCGCAGCAAGGGGTTTAAGAGACCGCGGTTACCATCAACTTCTCGGCCGCTTCCAAACCGAGTGCGGTCACCCGGCCTTCGATGTCGATGGTTACGATGCCTGCTTCGGCGCGGCAGGAAATCAGCTTCGCTTCGCATCCCGGCTGAAGCGATTCTTCGCTGAGATAGCGCAGAAAGTCCGAGCTCTGCTCCATCACGCGCACCAGGCGGAATGGCTTACCCGGTTCCCACTGCGTGAGCTTCACCCCTTGTTCGGTGCGAATCTTACCGTCAGCAGTCGGGATTGGATCGCCGTGCGGGTCGGACGAGGGATAGCCCAGATATTGATCGATGCGATCGACCAGGAAGTCGCTGACGGCGTGCTCCATGTTCTCGGCCTCTTCGTGGACTTCATCCCAAGCTAGATCGAGCGTGTGCACCAGAAACAATTCAATCAGACGATGACGCCGCAAGACGCGCAAGGCAAGCTTCCGACCGCTGTCGGTCAGGCGAACCCCTTCGTACTTGGTATACGAGGCCAGACCCGTTTCGCTGAGGGTCTTCATCATGCTGGTGACCGTGCCGGGCGAGACTTCCAGGGCAGTCGATATCTCACCGGTCGACGCTGCTTTTTCCGGTGCCTGTAAAGAGATCTGATAGATCGCTTTAACGTAGTTCTCGATCGTCAAGCTAGGCATGAGGGAAGGCTCCGGATGGGTTGAGGCACCGGAATTTTAAACGGTTCCCCCCTAAGCGGCAATCTGACGTCGCTTCGTTTTGTCGGGCCCTGATGGCGCCGCCGTGGGGCCAACGACGATCTCGTGCTGATGCAGAAAGTCGATCAGATTATCGGCGTCGACCCACAAGTTCGACTCTTCCGTATCGATGTTCCCTTCGATCGGCTTGGCCACGTGCCAGTAGAACGAATGACCGCAGGCCGCGGCCAGCTCTGCGAAGCAATCGTAAGGACGATAAGGCGTTCCCAGTTCAATAACCTTCGCCCCAGGAGGCGCGAAGACCATGTTCGCCAGGCCGGCACCATGGGGTCCCATGATCACGTCGGCCTGTTGGAACAATTCGATCTGCTCGCGGACCGACATTGTTTCGAGAAAGTGCCGCTCGAAGCCTAGTCGCTCAAGCTTCGGCATGAACTCGTCTTCGTTCAAACAGTTGCGCAGCTTCATGCGGCCCCGCGAAACATAGACCAACTTGCGAGGCTCTTGCTTTACCTTCGACCAGGGCAAGCTGGCAGCGGTCTCGAAAAGAAACTGCGTCTCTTCTTCGCGAACTGGATGCTGATCGTTGGGAACGCAGACCATGTCGGCTTGAACATGCGCGTGGTAGCTTTCCGGAATGACTTTCTTCGTATCGACGCCGAAGAGAGCGAGCATCTCGCGATGATACGGGCGGCTCATCGGAGCATACAGCTTGTCGTAGGTGACGCCCGCCTTGGCAAACAAACGCAGCTTTGGAATCGCTTCGGTGAGGAAGTGAAAGTAGTTGTTGCTGGACCAGCCGAAGGAAATCACACCGAGCGTTCCGGAAACCTTCTTCAGTCGCGGCAGGTAACCTTGATGCAAATATTGCGGAATCGTGCCGTGGTCGCTCATCCCAGGGAAACGGATCATCCCGAAATCGGGCAGATGGCAATTGTCGTTGGTGATCACGGCAACGCCGCGCGAAGCGACGCGGGCCTGCTTTAAGCTCGTGAGCGAGGCCCCTTCCAGATTTCGCTGGACTGGACCGTAGATATAGTTCGAGAAAGTCGCGTGTTTCGCTCCCCTGGTTTGATCGAGAACCGGTTCAATCGCTTCGAGGGTACCACCCATCGTTCGCGGCGGGCCGACCACTTCTCGGGCAGGCTCGAGATCTGCCACCGAACCACTAGCGCAATTCTTTTCCACCCACGACTTCGACAGATCGAAGTGAGTTGGGGGTGGTGTCCCCACAAGACGGTTCCAGGCAGTTCGAGTTCGACGGCGCAGCTCGTGCCGCGCGCGAATAAGCGACTTCACTTCCAGCATCCTCAAATGGCGATCAATCAATGGCGGCTGAAAGTATCGAAATTCTTTAGGAATGAGGCAATAGATATTATCTTGCCACCAACCCCACCCAGTGGGCGGGGTCGTTCCTAGTCGATGATGCCTCGCTGTTGAAGCAGTTCATAGATTTTATCGACACACTCGTCGACACCCAACTCGTGCGTTGGCAACACCAAATCGGCGTTTTCCGGGACTTCGTAGTCGTAACTGACACCTGGAAAATTGGTGATCTCGCCGCTGTCGGCCTTTTCGTAGATGCCCGAGTCATCACGCTTGCGGCAAACATCGACCGGGGCCGACAGGTAAACCGTCAGGAACTGGTCAGCACCGATCGCATCGGCTGCCTTCTGACGAACTTCGGCATTCGGTGCCAGGAAGGCTGCGATACACAGCACGCCCGAGTCGTTCAGCATGCGAGCGATCTCGCTGCCGCGACGCAAGTTCTCGCTCCGCTGCTCGGCGGTGTAGCCCAGATCTTTGCTGATACCACGGCGGAGGTTCTGCCCGTCGAGGACGATGCTGGTCTTGCCTTCGTCGAACAAGCGACGCTCCAGGGCATAGGCGATCGTCGTCTTGCCGGCACCGGTCAAACCGGTCAGCAGCAATGTGGCAGGCTTCTGACCGAAGCGAGCGGCTCGTTCTTCGACCGAGACATTGCCCTTCGACGACTGCAAGGTTTCGTCACCTTCGACGTCCCACAATTCGTCCTGGTCGCTGGAATCGCGATCGATGATCATACCGGCACCGACGGTGCGGTTGGTCATGTAATCGATCAGAATGAAAGCGCCGGTCGTCTTGTTCTTGGCGTAAGCATCGTAGCAAACCGGTTGGTTCAGCTTGACCGAGCAGCGGCCGATTTCGTTCAACTTCAAGGCTGGCGAATCGGCACGATGCAGCGTGTTGACATCGACGTTGTAACGGACGCGCGAAATGCTTCCGGTCATCGTCTTGGTCGCGTGCTTAACGAAGTACTGCTTGCCTGGCACGAGCGGTTCTTCCGACATCCAAACAACCATCGCGTCGAACTGACTGTCGACCTTCGGACGGTTGCCAGGACGGACAATGATATCGCCGCGGCTACAGTCGATCTCGTCCTCGAAGGTCATGGTGACCGACATAGGCGGGTAGGCTTCTTCGACATCGCCATCCATCGTGACAATGCTTTTGACCTTGGTTGTCTTCTTGGATGGCAACACCATCACTTCTTCGCCGGGACGAATGGTGCCCGAGGCAACAGTTCCGCAGAAACCGCGGAAGTTCAAGTCGGGACGATTCACCAATTGAACCGGGAAGCGGAAGTCTTGCAGATTGCGATCGGAACCGATGTAAAGGTTCTCGAGCATGTGCATCAGCGTGGCACCTTCGTACCACGGCATCTTCTCGCTCTTCTCGACCAGGTTGTCCCCCTTCAACGCCGAAAGTGGCAGGAAGTGGACGTCATCGGCCGACATCTTGGCGGCGAAGTCGATGTAATCTTGCTTAATCTTCTCGTAGACTTCCTGGCTGTAATCAACCAGGTCCATCTTGTTGATCGCGACCAGAATATGACGAATGCCCAGCAGCGACGTGATGAAGCTGTGACGTTTGGTTTGGGTGAGCACACCATGACGGGCGTCGATCAGAATGATCGCGAGGTCGGCGGTCGAAGCACCGGTCGCCATGTTTCGCGTGTACTGCTCGTGCCCGGGCGTGTCCGCGACGATGAACTTACGCTTGGCAGTCGAGAAGTAGCGATAGGCCACGTCGATCGTGATGCCTTGTTCGCGTTCTTCTTTGAGCCCGTCCATGAAGAGGGCCGGGTCGATCTCGCCCCCCACGGTACCGTGCGTGGCCGAGTCTTTCTCGATCGCAGCGAGTTGATCTTCGTAGGCCGCCTTCGATTCCATCAGCAGCTTGCCAAGCAGCGTGCTCTTACCGTCGTCGACGCTTCCGCACGTGATGAACCGCAGCAGTTCCTTCTTCTCGTGCTGGGCGAGATAGGCGTGAATGTCGGTGGCGATCAGGTCAGATTTGTGAGACATGGTTCTTCGTATTCAATGATTCGTGGCGAGGAAGGTCGTCCAGTTCGCGATTAGAAGTAGCCTTCTTCCTTCTTCTTCTGCATCGAGGCTCCCTGATCCTTGTCGATGGCTCGACCTTGACGTTCCGACGTCGTGGTCAGCAGCATCTCTTGGATGATATCGGGGAGCGTGACCGCTTCCGATTCGACCGCACCGGTCAACGGATAGCAGCCCAACGTGCGGAAGCGAACCATCTTCTCTTCCACTTTTTCGCCTGGCTCGAGCTTAATTCGATCGTCGTCGACCATGATCCACATGTCGTTACGCCACACGACAGGACGCTTGGCCGAGTAGTACAGCGGAACGATCGGGATGTTTTCGAGGTGGATGTATTGCCAGACGTCCAGCTCGGTCCAGTTCGACAAAGGGAACACGCGGATGCTTTCCCCTTTGTTGACCTTGGTGTTGTACAGATTCCACAGTTCGGGACGCTGGTTCTTCGGATCCCAGCGGTGACTGCGGTCGCGGAACGAAAAGACACGTTCCTTCGCACGCGACTTTTCTTCGTCACGGCGAGCACCACCGAAAGCGGCGTCGAACTTGTATTTGTCCAGGGCCTGCTTCAGCGAGACCGTCTTCATCAAGTCGGTATGGCGAACGCTGTCCTCGAACGGATCGATTCCCAGCTTCTTGCCTTCTTCGTTGATATGCACGATCAGATCGAGCCCCAGTTCGTTGCGAGCGTAGTCTTCGCGGAACTGAATCATTTCCTTGAACTTCCACGTCGTGTCGACGTGCATCAAAGGAAACGGCGGCTTGGCAGGATAAAACGCCTTCATGGCCAGGTGGACCATGACCGACGAGTCTTTGCCAACCGAATACAACATCACTGGGTTCTCAAACTCGGCCGCAACTTCGCGGATGATATGGATGCTTTCTGCTTCCAACTGTTTGAGATGCGTAATCTGATAACCGGACATCGATCAATCGCTGTGGGTTTAAGTTAGGCAGGTTGGTCGGCACGCAGGGTGCCCTCTGCCGGCAAGTGCGGTTCTCTAAGCCTGTCAGGAAAACCAGGAGAGAATCGCCTGATTATAGGGGTCGTAACTAATATCAACAACGACACTAATCGGCCGTAAGTTGAATCAACTCAAGGCTCTTTGCGACCTTTCGGCCAAACTTTCAAGATCACACTAGGGTGATCGTTGCCGGGAGTCTCGTACTCGTGGACGTTTCGGATCTCCACGTTTTTGGTCATATTGTGGTGCCGAGCTTCTTTGACTTCCTCGACCCAGCGGCCACCCTTGATGGTCAGCAGGCGACCGGCAGCCAACCAGTGCTTCTCGAGCCAAAGCAGTAGCTTACGCACCGGAGCGACCGCGCGGCAGACGACTGCGTCGAAGCTGAGATCTTCCAGGATCTCTTCGGCACGATTGTGATAGACCGGGACTTCCAGCTCGAGCCTCTCGACGATGGCTTGCATCGCGTGGGCTTTCTTACCCACCGAGTCACACAGAGTGACACGTACATCGGGACGCAGGATCGCGATCACGATGCCAGGCACCCCGCCGCCGCTTCCCATGTCCAGGATTTCTTCGTTTGGTTTCAGTTGCCCGGCCAATGCCAGGCTGTCGATCAAGTCGCGAGAAACGAACTTGTCGTAGTCGGTATGACGCGTCAGATTCAGCGACTGGTTGATTTCCCACAGGATATCGACGTAACGCTGCAATTGGTCACGGATCTCGGCAGGAACCGGAGCTCCGTACTTCGTCAAAGCCTCTTGCAGCGTGCTGCTAGGTGGGCCAGATTCTGGAGTTGGCGAAATGTCTTCGCTCATGCTGACTTTCGGTGAGAACCTTCTGAATGCACAGGCCAGGACAGGTCGGCCTTTTGATTCCCACCATTTGACCATTCTTGGCCCGTTTGGGCCATGACACGTCGGCGTTCGCTACTGCTTTTCGTGTCGCGAGAGGACCACAATGCGGTGGGCCGTAAGATGGGGCTTGGTTAGCTGCCCCAGCGGGGAAATCTGGCCGTAGATGCCCACTTCCATCCGAGAATAGCGTCGCAAGTTGAGCCCTGGTGAAGGGCTAACGAACTGCAGCACGTTCCCCTGAGAGTCGGTCAGGGCGAACGGTGGCGTGTACTGATTTGGATCTCGGGTAGCCGAGGCCCGCGTAATGACGGGCATAAGCCAACCTTTTCCGTCGTAACGCGGATCAAAGCCATCTGCCTTGAACGAGGCGGCAGGGTCGTCCGACGGCTTCATCTCGTCCAGCACAACCGAATCGATCGGGGGGGATCGTAGCGGCCCAGTGCCAGGGACAAACGCCTTCTTGGCGGCCAGCTTGCGCTCAGACAGATCGTTGAACTCCTCGATTTTTTCCTGCACCAGACGGGCTTTGCCACGTTCCAGCGGACTTTCCCCTTCGTCGACCAATCGCTTGGCCTGGCTGAGTAATGGCTTGAAGTTCCATTCGTCGGCCGGCTTGATGCACTCTTGGCTGACCTTCAGCTCCAGTTCGCTCAGCGTGAGCTTGATCGACGGATCGAATGCTTCGGCCGCAGGCTTTTCAACCGGCAGCGGATTGCCCGTAAGTCTTGCGGCAGCAGTCGTTTCCGACTCGGCATCGTACGACACGGGACGCACGGTGCCGGCGTTGTTCTGGGCTTTCTTCCAGAACTCGGCCTCCTCGATCGCCTCTTTCGTGGCGATTTTATCTTGCTGCGGTCGTGGTGGCGCCGCGACTGGCTCAGGGTAAAGAGCCTCGACGAAATGCTTGTTAATCCAGCGGAATTCGCCCGCTGGGGGTGCGATGCGGTAGAACGCTTCCTTCTTGCCGGTCTGCTGATCGCGAAGTTCGACGATCCCCAGCACTTCGACCGGTTCGTTTTGATCGAGCTTCACATGGACGACATGGTGCAGATCGCTGATCTGGCTGCCAATGTAAGAAGGGGCGTCCTCGACTTGAACCGTCGCGAAACGTCGGTCGTCCCCGTACGAGAGGGCTTTGACTGGCAGCAGGCTGAATTCGTTCTCGGTCGGACGGATGGCCATCCACCCGCCATCATCTTCGCGGTAGACCTCGACGATCGTATTTTTCTCGAGGTAAGCGGTCGGATAGTAGTTCTGACCAGGTCCGCTGCGGGTAAAAACCTGAGCGGTCGTCACGCGGGCTTTGTACGGTTCGGCTCCTGAGACCTCGGCGCAAATACCAATGGCGACAGTAGATAGGAGCAAACAGAGCAGTCGGTGACACATCATGGCCGGATTCCTCAGGCAAGAACTTGAGTTCGATGCCGGAGGAAATACCGAATTCTGCGGTAGCACACAAGATTGATTTCAGTGCTATCAGCCCGCAGCGTTTAGAACTTGTGACCCTTTTGCGGGCCATCTTTCGTCAGCGAAAGGATCTCTGGACCGTTCTCGGTCATCAGAATCGTGTGCTCGAATTGAGCGCTCAAGCTGCGATCGCGGGTACGAACCGTCCAGCCGTCGCTCGGATCGAGCTGCGTGCTCGGGCCACCGACGTTGATCATCGGTTCGATCGTGAAGCAAACGCCTGGCATCAAGCGGACCGAGTGAGCGGCTCGCGTTGGGACGTGTGGGATGGAAGGATCTTGGTGGAAGCGACGTCCCAGGCCGTGTCCGACGAATTCTTCAACGACGCCGAAGTTGTACTTCTTCGCTTCTTCGACAATGACGCGGCCGATTTCCGAGACGCGGCATTCAGGATAGATCGCACCGATTGCCAGGTACAAGCAATCGAACGCGCACTGCGTGACTTGCTTCGCTTCTGGGCTGACTTCACCGATCAGGAATGTTTCCGACTGATCGCCATGCCATCCGTCAACAATCGAGGTGACGTCGACGTTGACGATATCCCCTTCTTTCAGCTCGTACTTGCCCGGGATTCCGTGGCAAATCACTTCGTTCACGCTCGTGCAGCTACTTTTCGGGAAGCCCTGATAGTTCAAGCAGGCCGGCGTATGACCATGGTCGAGCGTGTACTCGTGGATCATCCGATCGAGTGCCTCGGTGGTGATGCCTGCTTTGACGTGAGGGCGAACGAAGTCCATCAGTTGCGCATTGAACTGACAGGCAATTCGCATGGCGTCGCGTTCAGAGTCCACGAGTTGCAGATGACGTCGTCCGTGAAGCATATCGATTCGAGGGGTGAAGTTTCGGGGTATCTAAAAGGGAAACACGCAGTCTATCAGGGTAATCGACTCGGCAACATGCAATTCTCGCAAAATCCTTGGACAGAATTTATCCACAAGGTTGGTTTTGCGCGAACGTTCCGATGAAGGGGATGCCTCCTATGAATTGTCAGCACCCCAAGGCACCATTAGAATCGTTACCTTCTAAAGCATGCGGGAAAGCCCTATGGGCAAACATTTTGCGGCGATCCCCACGCTATCGAGCCCTGACAGCCCCCATTGCGGGAGCGGCAACGCCGCCAAACATCCCTACGGATATCACCAATGCCTCGCTATAACCCGGCCGAAATTGAACCGAAGTGGCAACAATATTGGGAGCAGAACAAGACCTTCAAAAGTCCTGAACTGCCGACCGGGGAAAAGATGTATGTGCTGGACATGTTCCCATATCCCAGCGGAGCCGGGCTGCACGTGGGCCACCCAGAAGGCTACACCGCGACCGACATCGTTTGCCGATTGGCGCGCATGCAAGGCAAGAGCGTCCTCCACCCGATGGGCTTCGATTCTTTCGGATTGCCGGCGGAAGAGTATGCCATCCGCACAAACACGCATCCACGCGTCACCACCGAAAAAAACATTACCGAGTTCGTCCGTCAGTTGAAGATGATTGGCTTCAGCTACGACTGGGATCGCCAGATCGCTACGACCGATGTCGAGTACTTTCGTTGGACGCAATGGATCTTTCTGTTGTTGTTTGATACTTGGTACGACGCCGATGCCGGCAAAGGCCGACCTATTTCGGAGTTGCCAATACCAGCCGATGTGACAGCGGAAGGGGAAGATGCCGTACGCAAGTATCAAGACGAACATCGTCTCGCCTACGTGAGCGAAGCTCCGGTCAACTGGTGCCCTGCCCTGGGTACCGTGCTTGCCAACGAAGAAGTGATCGACGGCAAGAGCGAACGTGGTAATCACCCGGTTCAGCGTCTTCCGCTGCGGCAGTGGATGCTTCGCATTACTTCGTACGCGGAACGCTTGGAGTCCGACCTCGACTCGCTCGACTGGTCCGACAGCATCAAGCAGCTTCAGCGAAACTGGATTGGTCGTTCGACCGGTGCGGAAGTCGACTTCTTCCTGGGTACCGAAAAGGAGTTCACGCCCTGGGAAATCGAACGCAAGACCGCAGGCTATCCGCGAAAGCCGGGCACCGATGTCCTTCGCGTTTACACCACGCGTCCTGACACGCTCTACGGTGCGACCTACATGGTGATCGCGCCGGAACATCCGTTGGTCGAACAGTTGACCACTGCCGATCAATCGGCCGCGGTGAAGAAGTACTGCGAGCAAGCCGCGTTCAAATCCGACCTCGAACGTACCGAGTTGGCCAAAGATAAGACGGGCGTATTCTCCGGTTCGTATGCCATCAATCCTGTGAACGGCAAGCCGGTACCGATCTGGATCGCCGACTACGTTTTGGCGAGCTACGGCACCGGGGCGATCATGGCGGTGCCAGCGCACGACGATCGCGACTTCGAGTTCGCTCAGAAGTTTGGCATCCCTGTGATAGCTGTCGTCGATCCTGGCACGAAGTCCGATATCGATCGCGACGCGGTTCTCGCAGGCACCGCATGCGCTACGTTCGATGGTGTCGCCATCAACTCGGGCAAGTACGACGGCATGAAGACCGCCGACGTGAAGTCGCAGATCGCTCTCGATTTGGAACAAGCTGGCCTGGGCAAAGAAGCCACCAACTTCAAGCTTCGCGACTGGTTGTTCAGCCGTCAGCGATTCTGGGGCGAACCATTCCCCATCTTGAAAGAGCTCGACGAAAACGGCGAGCCAAACGGCAAGATCCGCGCGGTGCCGATCGATCAGCTTCCGGTCGACTTGCCGCAGATCGAAGACTACAAACCGATTGGCCGCCCAGAACCGCCACTCGAAAAGGCGGACGGGTCGTGGTTGTATCCGGTGATCGATGGTGTCCGCTACAAGCGCGAAACCAACACCATGCCGCAGTGGGCTGGATCGTGCTGGTACTATCTCCGCTTCATCGATCCGAAGAACGATCAGGTCTTCGTCGATCGTGAAAAAGAGAAGGCTTGGATGCCTGTCGATCTTTACATCGGTGGTGCGGAGCATGCCGTGCTGCACCTGTTGTATGCCCGCTTCTGGCACAAGGTACTTTACGATCGCGGCTACGTCTCGACCAAAGAGCCATTCCAGCGCCTCGTGAACCAGGGCATGATCCTGGGCGAGATCGAGTACACCGGCTATCAGCTTGAAGGTGGCAAGTGGATTGGCAGCAACCAGATCGTCCGCGAAGACGATGCGATCCATGATGGCAAAGGCAACAAGGTCACGGCGGTCAAACTGACTGAAGAACAGATCGTGAAGAAGGGTGACGGCTTCGTCCTTGCCGACGACAACAACGTCCGCATCGACGCGCGAGCCCACAAGATGTCGAAGAGCCGCGGCAACGTGGTCAATCCCGACGTCGTGGTCGACGACTTTGGTGCCGACAGTCTTCGCTTGTACGAGATGTTCATGGGACCTCTCGAAGCAACCAAGCCATGGGCCATGGATGGTGTGAAGGGGGTTCGAGGCTTCCTCGATCGGGCGTGGCGCATGATCGTCGATCACAACGCCGAGACGCTCGAGTTGAACGCGGCCGTGCAAGACGTCGAGCCGACCGAGGAACAAAATAAGACGATCCACCGTACGTTGAAGAGCGTGACCCAAGACTTGGGCAACCTCAGCTTCAACACGGCGATCGCGCGTTTGATGGAGTTCACCAACTTCTTCACCAAAGAGTCGACGCGGCCGAAACAAGCGATGGAAACCTTCGCTTTGATGCTCTCGCCGCTGGCACCACACCTGGCAGAAGAATTCTGGCAGCTTTTGGGGCACGAAAAAACTTTGGCGTACGAATCGTGGCCACAATACGTCGATTCGTTCACCGTTGATAACGAAGTCGAAGTTCCCGTTCAGATTATGGGGAAAGTTCGCGGCCGTATCACGGTTCCAGCCGACATTAAGAAGGACGATCTTGAAGCACTGGCAAAAGCCGATCCTCGTGTGCAGGAGCTTCTCGAAGGAAAGCAAATCGTGAAATCGATTGTTGTTCCTGGTCGTCTCGTAAATTTCGTCGTGAAATGAAGTTAGCAACACCTTAAACCGGTTGACGCCAAGTGTTTTAAGACGGATGCTACAGGCAAAGGTTCACGTTTACTTCGGGTGTGCCTGACAGGGAAGCGGGACCGAAATGGCAATTTGGTTAACCATCGGAGTTGGGGCAGCCCCGACCCACAAGGAAGATTCGCATCCATGACGCACGCTTGGCACGACGTGACCCCCGGTGAGGACATTCCAAGGGAATTCTGTGCGGTCATCGAGATCCCCACTGGATCGAGCATCAAGTACGAGTTGGACAAAGACACCGGCCTGCTGCGGATGGACCGCATGCTCTACTCGGCCGTTCACTATCCAGCGAACTACGGATTTGTTCCGCAGACGCTCGCCGAAGATGACGACCCGCTCGACGTCCTGGTTCTCTGCCAGGAACCTGTCGCTCCGCTGACGCTGATCACGGCTCGCGCGGTTGGCTTAATGACGATGGTCGACAGTGGCAAACTGGACCACAAAATCATCGCTGTCGCAGTGACCGATCCGGAGTACTCGTCTTACAACGAGGCGATCGATCTACCGAATCATCGTCGAAACATGTTGCGACGCTTCTTCCAAGACTACAAGATGTTGGAAGGGAAGTCGGTCGAAGTCGATGAAATCCTGCCATCCGAATTGGCGCTGCCAATCATCAACGAAGCGTTGGAACGCTACAGCGAACAGCGCCGTCGCGGGTTTTATCGAAAGTAATCGTCTTGCCCTTTAAGGCGCACGACTTGCACAAAGTTGCGCTAATAAATCGGTGGTGGAGTGCGCGCTCACTTGCGTGCACCTGGGGTTGCCCGTTATCGTTTGGGCGCACCGATCAATACTCACCCAATGCTTTGCTTTTCCTTGACGGAGAGAAGGTGACCCATGCGTAATGTCATCTGCCTGGTACTCGGCGGAGGCCGCGGAACTCGGCTCTACCCATTGACCAAATACCGCTCGAAGCCAGCTGTTCCGCTGGCGGGCAAATATCGCCTGATCGATATTCCCCTCTCCAACTGCCTGAACAGCCAGATGAACCGCATCTATGTGCTGACGCAGTTCATGTCGGTGAGTCTCCATCGCCACATTCGACAAACGTACCGCTTCGATCACTTCAACGGCGGTTTCGTCGAGCTATTGGCTGCACAGCAGACCGCCGGCGAAGGTTCCGACTGGTACCAAGGTACCGCCGACGCCGTCCGTAAGAACCTGCGATACATTCAGCAGCACGGTATCGAGTACGTCTTGATCCTCTCCGGCGACCAGTTGTACCGCATGGACTACCGCGAGATGCTCGACTCGCACATTGCTTCCGGAGCCGACGTTTCGATCGCCGGGCTGCCAGTCCACTCGAAGGACGCTGGTGGTTTGGGCATCATGAAGATCGACGAAACTGGCCGCGTTCAGGGCTTCGTCGAAAAGCCGAAGACTCCGGAAGAACTCGCGCACGTTCGCACCGATCCAGCTTGGATCGACGCCCGTGGCATCGATTCCCAGGGTCGCGACTGCCTGGCCAGCATGGGTAATTACCTGTTCAACCGCGATACTCTGGTCGAACTGCTGGAAAAGACCGACTACCAGGACTTCGGCAAAGAAATCTTCCCTGCGGCCATTCGTGCCAAGCGGGTTCAGATGCACATGTTCGACAGCTACTGGGAAGACATCGGTACGATCAAGGCTTTCTACGAAGCCAACATCGCCACGCTGGCCCACAAGCCACCCTTCGAGTTTGTCGAAGAAGAAGCTCCGATCTTTACCCGTGCTCGCTTCCTGCCGCCAAGCATGCTGATGGACAGCACCGTCAGCAACGCAATGATCGCCGATGGTTGCCAGATCGCGAAGGGCTGCACCATCAAGAACAGCGTGATCGGATTGCGTAGCGTCATCGAAGAAAACGTCACCATCGAAGACTCGGTGTTGATGGGCTGCGATTACTACCCAACCAAAACCGAAAACGAAGCGGACGACAACTGTGGTCGCCCTTGCATGAAAATCGGTGCTGGCAGCGTGATCAAAGGTGCCATCGTCGACAAGAACTGCCACATCGGCAAGAACGTCCGCGTGATCAAGACGGACGACATGCCCGACAAGGAATACCCAGAAGGCGTGACCATCGTCGACGGCATTCCATGTATCGAAAAGGGTGCTTACCTGCCAGACGGCTGGACCCTTTCGTAAGTCGGGCGATCAGCGAAACAACTTCGCTTCGCACTGCGAACCAACTCAAAAGCCCATCGCCAGGAAAACTTGCGATGGGCTTTTTTCGTGAGTTATTTCGCCTCTGGGCGTTTCCATTGGTAAAGCTGCACATAGCCTCGATGGTCTGCCGGAACGATCTTCCCATCCTCGCTGCTGGCCAATCGCCACACTTCGGCATCGACTTTCGCGACCGCCAGACGTTTACCACTCTCGAGATCCCAGAACTCCAGCCAGCCATCACCTTCGAGCGCGACAAGCGTTTTCCCTTCGTCGCAAAGAGCCATGTCGCGCAGGTAAGTCGACCGGATCTCCATCGAGCGGATCACGTTCCCCGATTCGATATCGATGATCTGCAAGTCCTGTTTCAAATAGGCCTCGCTCACATTCGCTGCCACCAGCGACTTGCCATCCGCTAGAAAGAACTGCGGTCCCACCAGGTGGGGCACTTCCACAGTTTGCTTGAGTTTACCGGAAGTGACTTCATAGATGCGAACCTTGCCTTCACTCACCGATGCACACGCCACGAGGGAGCTATCTGGGCTGAAGGTTATCTGATCGACGAACGCTCCCTCCTCGACGTCTTTGAAGGAGTGGACTTTCTCTCCCTCAGGCATCTTCCAGATTGAAGCCTCTTCCATTCCGCCAAGTGCGATGATCTTGCCATCCGGCGAATAGGCGACCATCGATAAACCGGACGGGCCGAAGTTGCCCTGCACGCTAGGTCCATCGAGCTTCCCCTCCCGGAGTGCCTCGGGCAGTTTGACCAGCACCGCTTGCGGCTGACCAAAGGTAAACGCCATCTGCTTTCCATTGGGCGAAAACACAATCCGATCGATGGTCTCTGCCGGAAACGGTTCGTGAATGACATCGTTCTGCCGCCCGGTCGCTGCATCCCAGATAATCGCATCGGCGTTGCCGCCGCCGGTGGCCATCAACTTGCCATCGCTGGTAATGGCCGTCGTCACGATGCGATTGATCTGCCACTGCTGCGGCTGCGTCACTTCCTTGGCGTACAGATCCCAGACGGCAATCATGCCATCGCCACCACCGCTGACCAGCAGATGACTATCCGGCGAGAACGCCAGACAAGCGATGCTGCCGGTATGCGTGATTTGCAGCGGAGCGAACTGCTCGGTTTCGACATTCCAGACCTGGGCCGATCCTTTATCGTTGCCGACCGCGATGTACTTGCCGTCAGGTGATACCGCCAGCGAGACCACCCGAAAGCCATCCACTTTAAAAGACTTAAGCACCTTGGAGGTGGCGATGTCGCGAATCTCGACTTCCGGATCGTGCCAGCCTGCGGCGATCGCAACTCGTTTGCCATCCGCAAATAAAGCGAACACTTCGACGCCACGTGGAAGTGGTCCAACTTCCTGAGCGACTTCGCCACTTGCCACATCGATGAAAGGAAGCTTTTCGGAAGTCGCGTTGGTCGCGAGCCATTTGCCATCGGGCGAAAAGGCGACGACACGTGCGTTGTTCCCATCGATCTTGATCGACCGTTTCTCACCAGTCTCGACATCCCAAAGAAAGACGGGCTCTTCGTCATCTGCCCCTGCACGGTCTTTCCCGATCAAGACCGTTTTGCCATCGGGAGAAAACGCGACACTTTGCGGGCCACCTGTTTTCATGACAGGCAAACTCTTGAGCACTTCGCCGCTCGACGTATCCCACAGCACAACCGATTTCCTGAAGTTGCCTGCCGATACCAGCCACTTGCCATCGGGCGAGAACGCGACGCCTGCCAGACTGCCGAGGTGCATCCGCTCCCCTTCCCACAACAGCTTGCCAGTCGAGAGCTCGAACATTTTCACAAGACCATTGTTGGAATCAATCGCGGCCAGCGCTGTTCCATCCGGCGAGATCGCCACGCCTACCAGCCGATCGAGGCTTTCGTCGAAAGCGAACCGCTGCAGTAAGTTTCCGCCAACCTGATTCGGTGGCAAAAACATCGGCAGGAAAGCCTGCTGTCCCAGTGCTGGAGCCAGCATCGCGTTGATCTGCAGATCGTTCACCGAACGGGTATGGGCATAGATCGTTTGCCACAAGAGCTGCGGCTCTTCTTCGAGCGTCCCAGCCCCAAGCTTCATCGCTGCGACCAGCAGTTGGGCACTGCGTGACGAATCGGCCTCTAAAATCTGCTGACTGGCTGGGTGAATACCATCCTTCCGAACCTGCTCGAGCAGTGTTTCGTAGTTCCACCACCACTGCGCGGGATCCGCCGACGCGGCATCTTCTGCAGTTAAGGGGGGTAATAACTGGAGCGAAGGTTGGTCGTATTCCAACTGGATCTCGAAGTCGTCCTCTTCCTTCGGCTTTTCGACCGCTGGCGTGTCGATCGGCTTTTCAGCCTTCGGCGATGGAGCAACGTTTGCCGATTCTTCTGTTTTTGGTTGCTCTGGCGGCGGCTCAGGCACTGGCTCTTTCGTTTCGCAGCCCACCAGAAGAAGCATGTTGACCAGCAAGGCCCCCATTCCCCATGCTCGAACCGAAAGTGGCTGAGGAACGATCGCGAAAGAAGTCATGATATTTGAGGGGGTTAACGGCAGGAAACGTCGTCGGAATCGCCTTCCAACACCACCCCCATCCTACCGCAGACCGGCCCCCAGTCAGAGCAATTTGTGCCGGTTAGAAAGTCAGACACTCGCATTTATTCGGCGGCTTCGACTGGTGGCTTTCGGCGAGCCAGAGCGAACCAGATGGCCAAGGGCATCACGATGAAGTTTCCGATCTCGAACCAGATTGGATAAGGTGCCATCCACTGGTTGAAGCCGACCGCGACCAACAGCAGCAAGGCTACCGGAATCGCGGCTCCCCAATTGCCGATCCAGTTCGCCACCTTCACCCCCAGAAAAGCGAGCAGTCCCCACATCGGGATCACGGTCGCCAGGACCCACGCTGGATAACGCTCAACATGCAGGCATACCTCTTCCATGCTGCCGTCGAAGTCTTCGGGAAAAGGATGCACGACGGCACTATAGCCTTCCACCGCGATCACCAGCACAAAGGCCACGACCATGCCTGCGATGAATCCGCCGATCGCTTTCAGGAACGCCATCGATACTCTCTCAACTCGGAAGCAAATGAAATGGTTCTATGACCAACGCAGGGATATGGCGAACTACTTAATGCGAATGAGTCGTTCGTTGGGCACGACTTCTTCGACTTCTCCCAAATTGAAATCATTGGCGAACTGCTGGATGTCACCCTCGTAAGTCAGCATATAGATAAATTTGCCTGTCTTGCTGTCGGTCGAGCCAAAGGCAGCGCGGGGACGATATTGCTTGATGATGCCTCGACGCATGTTTGAATCGGTAGCAGACATTTCCAGGCGGATAACGTTCTGCGCCCCATGCTCTTGAATAAACTCCTCGAACGATCTTGGTCCCCGATGTCCACCAGGAGGGCCACCTCCCATGTTGGGCCTTCCTCCACCAGGTCCAAACCCAGGTCCGGCCGGTCCAGGTCGATTCATACCTGGCGGCTGGGAACCACCACCATTCATCGCAATTGGACGCCCATCGATGAAGTGTCTGCCTTGGAAGTGTGTCGCCAGTTCAGCTCGATCTGGCTCTCCTTCTCGCTTCAGCTCTTGACCAATGGCATCGGTGAACGGCATCGCAATCACTTGCACTCCCTCGACTTCCCGAGGATGCAAAGGCTCGCCACTCGTGAGCGCCGCAGGGATGGTTTCGCCACTGTTGAGTGGTCGCCAGATGACAAACGCCCTTCGCGTATCCATCCCGTACCACTGGTCGTTGAAGTTGCCGTCGAGCCAGTTCGTCAGTTCTGGCAGGAATAAGCGATCAATCACCATCACCACGAACGGGCTCGATCCCATCTGCTGCTGGTACTTGTTGTGCTGCTCCGCAAGACGCGTCAGTTCGTCGATCCCAAAGTTCAGATAGGAAGGACCGATTTCCTGAGCGTCTTCCATCAATGGCAAATTAGCACCGATGTAATTCCAGACCTCGCGATTGGCGTTCGATTGTTCTAGGGCAAGATCCGCTGCCTCTTTACTGTCCGCGGGAATGTCGGTGTCAAGATAGTCCAGCAACAAGTATTGGCACTTCGCTTGGGCATTTTTGATCAGCGTGCCATTCTGTGACGTGGCAATATACGCATCCGTTCCCGTTCCCAGGAAAAAGGGAATCTCGCGGTATTCGGTGCCGATCGCATGAATCTCACGTTGGAGGCGAGCGACCTGTTCCAAGTCGACCTTCGGAAAGGGCGAGTCTGGCAAACGCTTAGTTACCTCAATGAGCTCGTCGTATTTTTTCAGCGCCGTTCGATAGAGATTACGCGGCATGTTCGTCGGCTGCGACGCCTGAACTTGCTGCTTTTGGCTTCTTTCCAATAACGCGGCTTGTTCTTCGGGTGGCCGTTCGTTGGCGACGTTCATCGCATTGACCACTTGCCCGAGCGAGGTGTAATAGAGGGAAATGGCATTAGCGACTCCGGCATCCTGGCGATATTCCGCCAGCTTTTGCCCCGCCGCTTTGATCCGTTTTTCCTGCTCGCTGGCCATCTTCTTGACGTCCTGCTCCATCTGCGAATGGAGATGTTTGGGCAAAGCGGGAAGCCCTTCGGCCTCTCGCTTGAGGGCGTCGAGCTTCTTAGTCTCTTGCTGCACCGCGTAGACGAACTGCGGATAGTCGTCCTTGCTCTGGATCGATTCGAGCGCCTCGATAAATCGCAACGTGCTCTCGAACTGCTTCTCCATGATCGCCAAGTGGGCCCCGTAGGCGATCTCCTCGTTGTTGGCTTGCTTCTCCATCGCTTGCCACGCGGAACTGGCAAACGAGTAGGTCATCATCCCAATCACGATTAATGCGACGAGGCCCACGCCGCCGAAAATCAGCGGGAGAAATTGCTTTAGATCCGGGCCCTTGCCGCTCTTCTTTCGCGAAACGGACGCCAATGGCGCATGCGTGCTCGAAGGGGCCGAAGTGGAAGAAGGAAAGTCGCCAAACAGATCGTTGCCGCCTCCCAGCGGGTCGCCTCCGAATAAATCGTCCCCTGGCATTCCAGACGACGAATCAGGCTCAGGCGTTTTCGCCGGGGCTGGCTTGGCCTGCATTACCTTGGCGACAAACTTTTGACCGCACTTCTGACACGAAACGTTCTTGCCGGAGACTTTGGCATCGGCAACGGCATATTTGGCGCTACAGTTGGGACATACGATGAGAAGTTTCGACATGGGGCTGGCTCTGAGGGGGTACCAAGTTCAGGCCGGATTATAGCCCCTCGCATTAGCCGTTTCCATAAGATCGATTGGCGGTCCACCAATCCAGTTCGCCTAAGAACCGACGGAATTCGAAGCCCACAGCTTGAGGGCGCGCAGATAGCGCCGCTTCGGCTTAAACCATTCACTCGCTAAGAGCTCTAACACTCTTTCGGCCACAGGCTGCCCAGGTTGAATGGGCGGATCGCTTTCGATCAGTTGGCCAACGACATGCAGCGCCAAACTTTGGTGACGCTGACAGTCGCGGTTCATTAAGTCCAGTAGCAATTTGTCATCTGGCTGCGATCGCGCGATCCACTGGGCGACATCTTGGGGCCAACGCTTTCGCTGCTGAAAGTCGTAAAGCACCTCTTGCAGGCCTACCGGTTCCTGGCGGCCGCGATTCTGCTGGGAAGGTTCCACGGCTAAACGTTATTGAGAAGGGCCTGGTAACCTTGGTATTCGCTCTTCCAATCGCCGTAGACCCCTGAGAGGCCACACGCGACGCATTTGCAGCCCAGGTAGAACCAGCGAACGTCGTCGCTGTCGTCGTAGAGCGAGACGCCTGCCATGACCTGGAAGTGAGTCCCATCGCAGGTGCAGATCATGTCGAAGATTTCTTCGACTTCGTCGACGTAACTGTCGCTATCGCCGATGCCATGCTCGGTATCGCACTTCTCGCAAACGCGACAAGCAATGCCTTCCTCTTCGTTCATCAGCACTTCGAAGACGTCGCCGCTACAAACATCGCACTTCGCCGTAGCGAACTGCGTCGCTTCGTACTCGTTCTCGATACTGTATTCGATGATTTGTGATTTGAGCGTTTCCATGCGGGAAGCCTGACGTAAGTGTTGATGGGAAGAGGTCTGGGTGGAAAGCAAAAAGCCCCTCGCATCGTGGATGCCAAGGGGCTTTCGATATTCGTTTTGACGTCACGGGCCGTTGCCCGCTGGAATGGTACCGCGAGTTACGGGGCCATCAGCAGCTTGCTTGGGTTTTCCAGCAAGCTCTTGACGTCGTTCAGGAATCGCTGGGCCGTCGCACCGTCGACCAGGCGATGGTCGTACGACAGGCTCATTGGCATCATCAAGCGAGCGACGATCTGGTCTTTGACCACAACCGGCATCTTACGCGAGCGACCGACCAACAAGATGGCGACTTCTGGAACATTGATGATTGGCGTGCTGTAAGTACCGCCGATCGCGCCAAGGTTGCTGATGGTGAACGTGCCACCTTGCAGCACCGACATCTCGAACGAGTTCCCACGAATGTCGCTGGCGGTTTGCTGCAGGTTGCGAGCAATGTCCGGAATCGACATGCGATCGGTGTTCTTCATGTTCGGCACGACCAGACCACGTTCCGAATCGACAGCGATGCCGACGTTAACATAGTCTTTGTAGATGACCTGTTCGTTTTCCATGTCGATCGTGGCGTTCAGCTCTGGATGCTCACGCAGAGCAACCGCGACTGCCTTGATCAGAAATGGCATGGTGGTCAGCTTGACGCCTGCTTCGGCGTAGTCGTCTTTGCTTTGCTGACGCAGCTCTTCCAATGCGGTGATGTCGGCATCGTCGAAGTTGGTCACGCGTGGTGCGGTCGTCCAGCTCTTGGTCATCTGAGCGGCGGTCACCTTGCGGATCTTCTTCATCTTTTCGATGCGAACCGGACCGTACTTGTCTTCATGAGCTTCGCCGGTCAGCGATGGCAGAGCACCGGTTGCGGCCGGAGCGGAACCACCCGACTTCGCACTGGAACCGCCACCTTGATTCAGGTCACGCACGGTACGCAGAACGTCTTCGCGTTCGATACGACCATTTGGGCCGGAACCTTGAACGTTACGCAGGTCGACGCCCACTTCACGAGCGAACCGACGAACGGCAGGACCGGCCGGAACGCTTTCGTCGGCACTTGGAGCTTCGCTAACCGGAGCTGGCGGAGGCGTGACCGGACGCGGAGCAGCAACCGGGGCCGGAGCTGGCTTCGGTGCGGCAGGAGCAGCCGGGGCTGGCTTTTCTTCAGCGGCTTCGGGTTCCGCAGCAGCCGGAGCGGCTGGTTCCGGAGCTTTTTCTTCCGCGGCCGGGGCAGCCGGAGCAGGTGCCGAGCTTCCGCCGCCAGCGCCGTCGATCGTGACGATCGGAGCGTGAACCGCGACGGTGTCGCCGGTCTTCACGAAGACCTTGGTGACCTTGCCACCTTCGGTGCTAGGAACGTCGACCGTTGCCTTATCGGTTTCGATTTCGATCAGAGTCTGACCCTTTTCAACCGAGTCACCGACCGAAACGTGAACGGCCAGCACATCACCCGATTCAATTCCATCACCCAGGTCAGGAAGTTGTACGTCTATTGCCATGGTGAATAACCTTGCTTGGAATGCTTATCTTCAGTCGCTACGAAAAGCCAGCGTGGGCTCGGCAATCGAACCCACGGTTCGCCGTTAGGCGAAGTATGGGTTGGGCTTTTCAGCGTCGTAGTTCAAATCCTTGATGGCCTGAGCCACTTCGGTCCGTTCGATCTTGCCGGTGCGTGCCAGTTCGTACAGCGTGGCAATGACGATCGATTCGGCGTCGACCTCGAAGTGACGACGCAGGGCTTCGCGAGTTTCGCTGCGGCCCATACCGTCGGTGCCCAGGGCAACCATGTTGCCCGGCAGATAAGGACGAACCTGTTCCGCCCAGGCACGAACGTTGTCCGATGCCGAGATGAACGGCCCTTCCACACCTTCCATAATCGTCTCGATGTACGACTTCTTGGGCTCTTCGGTCGGATGGAACATGTTCCAGCGTTCGACATCTTGCGAGTCACGACGCAGCTCGGTGTAGCTGGTCACGGCCCAGACGTCGCTGGCGATGTTGTACTTTTCCGCCAGGATCTGAGCGGCGTCGATCACACAGCGGGTGATCGTGCCACTACCCATGAGCTGAACCGTGGCCCGGGCCTTGTCGGCTGGCTGGTTCTTCAGCTTGTAGATACCGCGGATGATGCCTTCTTCGGCACCTTCGGGCATCTCGGGCATGGCGTAGTTTTCGTTACCGACGGTGACGTAGTAGATCGCCGTGTCGCCTTCTTCATACAGCTTCTTCATGCCGTCGAGCACGATGACAGCCGTTTCGTAGGCGTAGCACACGTCGTACGAACGAACCGTTGGGAAGGCGATCGCGTTCAGGTGGCTATGACCATCCTGGTGCTGCAGACCTTCGCCGTTGAGGGTCGTACGACCGGCGGTACCACCGATCAGGAAGCCCTTGGCACGCGTATCGGCAGCACACCAGACGAGGTCGCCGATGCGCTGGAAGCCGAACATGCTGTAATAGATGAAGAACGGAATCATGTTGATGCCGTGCTGCGAGTAGGCGTTTCCTGCCGCAATGAACGACGACATCGAGCCTGCTTCGGTGATCCCTTCTTCCAGGATCTGACCGTCTTTGGCTTCCTTGTAGTACATCAGCTGATCGGAGTCGACCGGTTCGTACAACTGCCCCGAGTGGGCGTAGATACCAACCTGGCGGAACATACCTTCCATACCGAAGGTACGCGATTCGTCGGGGACAATCGGCACGATCTGCTTGCCGATGTTCTCGTCCTTGCACAGCTTGGAAAGCAGGCGGACGAAGCCCATCGTGGTCGACATTTCCTTCCCCTTGCTGCCGCCAAGGAATTCCTTGTAGGCTTCGAGGGTTGGAATGGTCGAGACTGGATAGTTCTTCGGACGCGAAGGGACGTAACCGCCCAGCGATTCGCGACGCTTCTGCAGGTAACGCATTTCAGCGCTATCTTCCGGCGGACGGTAGAACGGAGCCTTGACGACTTCTTCGTCCGAAATCGGAATGCTGAATCGCGTACGGAATTCTCGCAGCTCTTCTTCGTTGAGCTTCTTCTGGTTGTGGGTGACGTTTCGGCCTTCGCCTGCTTCGCCCAAACCATAACCCTTGATCGTCTTGGCGATGACGACGGTTGGCTTGCCCTTGCATTCGGTCGCAGCCTTGTAAGCGGCGTAGACCTTTTCTGGATCGTGACCACCGCGAGTCAGCTTCTGCAGCTTTTCGTCGGAGTAGTTCTTGACCAGCTCGAGCAGTTCTGGGTACTTGCCGAAAAAGTGCTTACGGATGTAATCACCCGATTCGACGACGTACTTCTGGTACTGACCGTCGACCACTTCTTCCATTCGCTTGACCAGAAGGCCGCTCTTGTCGGCTTCCAACAGCGGATCCCAGTCGCTACCCCAGACAACCTTAATGACATTCCAGCCAGCACCACGGAAGACCGCTTCCAGTTCCTGGATGATCTTGCCGTTACCACGGACTGGGCCGTCGAGACGTTGCAGGTTGCAGTTAATCACCCAAGTCAGGTTGTCCAGCTGCTCACGCGAAGCGAGGCTGATGGCACCCAGGGTTTCTGGTTCGTCGCATTCGCCGTCGCCCAGGAACGCCCAGACGCGAGTCTTGCTGGTGTCCTTCAAACCACGGTCGTGCAAGTAGCGGTTGAAGCGTGCCTGGTAGATCGAGCAGATCGGACCAAGACCCATCGAGACCGTGGGGAATTCCCAGAAGTCTGGCATCAACCATGGATGCGGATAGGACGACAGGCCCATTTCAGGCTGCAGTTCGCGACGGAAGTTCTCGAGGTTCTTTTCGGTCAAACGACCTTCGACGAACGCTCGCGAATAAATCCCTGGTGAAGCGTGGCCCTGGAAATAAACCTGGTCACCTTCGAAGCCGCTGCCACGACCACGCAGGAAGTGATTGAAAGCGACTTCCACCAGCGTCGCGCTGGAAGCGAACGTGCTGATGTGACCGCCGAGGCCTTCAAAATTCTTGTTGGCCCGAGTCACCATCGCCATCGCATTCCAGCGGATGATGCTCTTGATGCGGCGTTCAAACTCGCGGTTGCCCGGATAGGCTGGCTGATCCGAAGAATGGATCGTGTTGATATACGGCGTGTTGGCGGCGAAAGGAATATCGACACCACGTGCATGAGCACGATTTTCCAGAGCCGAAAGAAGGAAGCGAACCCGGTCGTCTCCTTTGCCTTCCAAAACGTAGTCGAGAGAATCCAGCCATTCCTGAGTTTCGGCTGGATCCACATCGGCAGCGAAGGTCGCCGGATTGTTCCGCATCAAATTCTCTTCGGCCGGCATCATTTTGGCGTTCGCCATGCAACTTCCCTTTTATTCAGTCCGTTGCTTAACGCCAGTCAGTTCATACGGATTCGCCGCGTAGTCATTGCGCGGCTTCGTCTGGCGAAGCAACCCTCGATTAACTTATCTCAAAGATCAATCTCGGTTTAGGCCCGAGGCAGGCTTCGAGCATGAATTCTACCGCGCTCGCTGCGTTTGTCAGCGAGTCGCGGACGAACCCTCTCCCTGTTCTGCAACCCGCAGAATCACCATAAGCCTTAACATTTACGCAAACTATTACCAGAGAAAGCCTTACGACTTCTTCTTTGGCTTGTAAATTTCCGTGGCTGTGCCGAAAAATACCTCGCCCGCGTTCATAACCGTCTCGCTCAGAGTCGGATGCGGGTGGACAGTCGAGGTCAAATCAAAGACTTCAGCACGCATTTCCAGAGCCAAAACGGCTTCCGAAATCATCTCGCCGGCACCTGGGCCAACGATACCACAGCCCAGGACGCGCTGCGTTTCGGGGTCGATGACCCATTTAGTCAAACCATCAGTGCGGCCCAGTGCCTGAGCACGACCACTGGCAGCCCATGGGTAAAGGGCGACTTCGACCTTTTTGCCCATCGTCTTCGCTTCTTCTTCCATCAGGCCAGCCCAGGCAATTTCTGGGTCGGTGAAGATGACGGCTGGAATCGCAGCCGGCTCGAAGGAGACAGGATGTCCGAGGATCGCTTCCACAGCGGTACGACCTTCGTGGGTCGCCTTGTGAGCCAGCATGGGATTGCCGGTGACGTCGCCAATGGCCGAGATCTTCGGATCAGCAGTACGCAGCTGCTTGTCGACGCCGATGAAGCCACGCTTGTCGACGACGACCTGGGTGTTTTCCAGACCGATACCCTTGGTGTTCGGCCAACGGCCGATCGAGACCAGGACGCGGTCGTACTTGAACGTTCCGAACTTACCGGGGCCTTCGAATGCGACTTCAACCTTGTCGTCGCGATCGCCCAGCGAACCAACCTTGGTATTGGTGAAGATGCGGCCCTCGAACAGTTCGTCGAGCTTCTTGGCCAATGGCTTGACCAGGTTGCGGTCAGCACCTGGCAGCAGACCGTCGGTCAATTCGACGACGCTAACCTTCGTACCCAGATGGGCGTACACCGTGCCCATTTCCAGACCGATGTAACCACCACCGATGACCAGCATGGTTTCTGGGATGTCTTGCAGCTCAAGAGCCCCCGTCGAGTCCATCACGCGGGGCGAGTCGATTTGGAAAGCTGGAGGAACCGCCGCGACCGAGCCCGTAGCGACGATCGCGTGATCGAACGTCAGCTTGCCACCTTCAGGAATCGAAGGGTCGTCCCCTTCCAACTGGATGGTGCTGGAATCGATGAAGCTGCCCTTCGCCTTGATGACGGTGACGTTACGCTTCTTGGCCAATTGCCCGAGGCCAGTCGTCAGCGACTTGATCACGCCTTCTTTACGGGCGCGAAGCTTATCCAAGTCGATCTGAGGCTCACCGAAAGTAACACCCCAGTCCTTGTTCATCTCGTGGACTTCGTCGATCACCTTGGCCACATGTAGAAGGGCCTTCGACGGGATACAACCGCGGAGCAAACAGGTACCGCCCAGACGAGTATCCTTCTCGATCAGCGTGACTTCCATTCCTTCGTCAGCAGCCAGAAACGCCGCTGCGTAGCCCCCGGGACCACCTCCGATGACCGCCAATTGGGTATGAGCCATGATGTCTCTCTAGCAAATTTTCTAAGGCAATAAGGTGAGTTACTTCACTGAGATGCGATTGTGGGGCTCCACGTCTCAGTATTCACGGTAACAGGGCACATTGAACCAAAAAAAAAGGGATTCCGCGACGGGCCATCGTGCCGGAATCCCTTTGAAATCTACGAATTGTTGCGAATTGCCGAAAATGAACTTTCGGAAATTAACGCGACATAAATTCGACCACCATATTCACGTCGACCGGCAGGCTGATATCTTCCGGGCCTGGCACGGCGTCGAAGGTCGCCGAAAGGGTTTCCGGGTCAGCCGACAGGAACGCGGCTGGTTCACCCGAAGCGTCCGAGTGGATGCTGCGATACATGATCTGCAGCTTCTCGCGACCGCGGACGTTGATGACGTCTCCAGGGCGAAGCTGGTACGATGGCTTGTCCACCTTCTGGCCATTGACCAGGAAGTGACCGTGCACGATGCCCTGACGGGCCTGGCAGCGGGTCAAAGCCAAACCAGCACGACGGACCACGTTGTCCAAGCGACGTTCACAGAGGGTCAGCAGGTTTTCACCCGTGTTGCCCTTGCTGTGCTTGGCGTGGTCGAAGTAGCGGCGGAGCTGTTTCTCACCGATACCGTAATAGTGCTTGATTTTTTGCTTTTCCATCAAAGCAGCACCGTAGTTCGACGGCCGCTTCGGACGGTTGTGCATACCTGGGGGAGAAGGCCGGCGGTCGGCGGCGCGCATGGCACCACGGCTTTCGTAAATGACAGCTCCGAGACGACGATTAACTTTGGCCTTCGGACCGGTGTAATGGCCCATGAACGATTAACTCCTACACTACTTTCCCAGGAATCCACCAACTGTGATCGCAGCGGGAATGACGATTCCTACATCCACGATTGTTCCCCTGACGACAAAGAGAGTCAGGGTGGAAACCACACATTGTGCCGAAGCACACCTCCTTTGACAAGGGGGCACCGCTAGCCCTACGGCGAAAATTCGTTATCGCCCGATTATGCTCAAGTTTTCCCCCTCTATCCTCCTTAGCCTCTCTTTTGCCTAGGACAAAGTTGGAGAGTTATTCGTTATTAATAGGCCCTGCCAGCGATCTAACTTTGCAGATCGGGGAAAACTCGGTGATAATCAAACCCTCACACCCCTTCTCTACCCTCGCCTCACAATCAACTCTCGAAGGAATCTTGCCCATGCGACAGCCGTCTCTCAGTCGTCGTTCCTTTCTCCGCACCTCTGCCGCAGCCGCTATGGTTGCTGGCACTGGCTTTCACTCGCTGGCATCCGCAGCCGAATCGAAGTCGCCCAACGAACTTCTCGATATCGCGTGTATCGGTGTTGCTAATCGTGCCGCCGAGAACGTCAGAGGGGTCAGTGGCCAAAACCTCGTGGCCATGTGCGATATCGACGACAACTACCTGAATCAGGCCCTCAAGCAGTACTCCGATAAGAAATCGAATCGCTACAACGATTTCCGAGTCCTACTCGACAAGGAGAAGTCGATCGACGCCGTAGTGGTCAGCACGCCAGACCATACCCACGCTCCGGCTTCGATGTGGGCCATGCAGTTGGGCAAGCATTGCTACTGCGAAAAGCCACTGACGCACACAGTACACGAAGCCCGCGAGATGACGAACTACGCTGTCAAACACAAGCTGGCGACGCAGATGGGAACGCAGATCCATGCCGGCGACAACTACCGCCGCGTGGTCGAAGCGATCCAGGCCGGCGCTGTCGGCGACGTCACGCACGTCGATGTGTGGGTCGGTAAAGGCTGGGGCGGCGGTACGATCCCGACCGATCCACCACCGGTCCCCAAGAACGTTCACTGGGACCTTTGGCTCGGCCCAGCAGCCGAACGAGCTTACTCGCCAGTCTACATGCCAGCCCAATGGCGTCGCTGGTGGGACTTCGGTGGCGGTACGCTTGGTGACATGGGCTGCCACTACATCGACCTGGTGTTCTGGGCTTTGAAACTGAAGTACCCAACCACGATCGAAGCGGAAGGTCCTTCGCCAGATCCGAACACCGCGCCGCTCGGCCTGACGGTGAACTACACGTTCCCGAAGACCGACGTCGCACCGGCCGTCACCATGAAGTGGCGTGACGGCGATCATTGCCCACGCGAGATCAACGGGCAAGCGGTTCCTGGCAGTGGCGTGGTCTTCCACGGTACCAAGGGAATGATGATCGCGACCTACGGCGACTTCAAACTGCTGCCGGAAGATAAGTTCACCGACTGGAAAGCTCCAGAGCAAACCATTCCGCGGTCGATTGGCCACTACGAAGAATGGATCAAGGCTTGCAAAGAAGGTACGCCAACGACCTGTAGCTTCGACTACAGCGGTCCGTTGACCGAAACCGTCTTGCTGGGAAACGTCGCCTTCCGCACCGGCGGTCCAATTGAATGGGACGCCAAGTCGTTGAAGGTCACCAATAACGATTCCGCCAACCAGTACATCGAGCGGAAGTACCGCGAAGGCTGGCGAATCTAAGTCGATCGATTTCCGAATGAAGCAGCCCTGGGACGTCCAACGATGCCCCAGGGCTTTTTTGTTTCTTGACCTTCAACTCGAACGTCCTTCAACAACGATCCGATTCAAATCGGCCTAGCGTTCAGATGAAGCAACTTGCCTTCATCCGCTAGTCGATGAACGGCGGATCGGCCGGGTAGACGGCCACTTCAATCGAGTGCCCGTCCGGGTCTTGGAAGAACGTTTGATGGATGTTGCCTGCGTTGACGCGTTGGATGAACGGGATGCCATGTTCGTTCAAGATCTCAACCAGCGTGGCACTATCGTCCATGGCAAACGCGTAGTGATCGGCGCGCGAGTTGGGGCCTTCGCCGAACTGACCGAGGTGCTCGGTTTCCAGGATATGAATCTGAATTCCATAGCCCACCAGCCAGGCCCCTGGGAAATCGAAAGGAGGTCGTTGCACCTCGCGAAAACCAAGGACATCGCGGTAGAAGTCGCGGCTTACCGCGGTGTCGCGAACGGCCAGGGCCAAGTGATTTAGTCCCTTCAACGGGAGTGGTCGTGTCATGCTTGCATTCCTTCGAGCGAACGTTTTTCGATGTGCCTTCAGGATACTTTCAGCACAACCCCCTGTCGCCATGGGTACAGTTGCGACTGTCACCAAACGGTTGTTTAGCTGTTAGCGATTTTCCTTAAACAACCCTCAACTTTGTTGCCTTTCCGCGGCTTCCCGCCCATTCGCGAGACGTAGTGGGCTGCTTACAATCAAGCGAATGGGCCCCATGTTTAACTTCGCGCAGAGCACTCGCTAGGACCACCATTCAATGAAAGCGCTCGTCAAGCGTCATGCGGAAAAAGGGTTGTGGCTGGAAGACGTCCCGGAACCAACCATTGGTATTAACGACGTTCTGATCAAGACCTTGAAGACCGGCATCTGCGGTACCGACGTCCACATCTACAAGTGGGATGCCTGGGCTCAGAAAACCATTCCGGTTCCGATGGTCGTCGGTCACGAGTTCGTTGGCGAGATTGTCGAAGTTGGCTCGAACGTTCATATCTTCGAGCCGGGCCAGATCGTCAGTGGCGAAGGTCACGTCGTCTGTGGCAAGTGCCGCAACTGCATGGCCGGTCGTCGTCACCTGTGTGCGGAAACGGTCGGCATCGGCGTGAATCGCCCAGGGGCTTTCGCGGAATACATTTCGATTCCGATGACCAACGTCTGGCATCATGCCGATGGCATTCCGCTCGACGTCGCTTCGATCTTCGATCCGTTCGGCAACGCCGTGCACACCGCCCTCACCTTCCCGGTTCTGGGCGAAGACGTCCTGATCACCGGGGCTGGTCCCATCGGCTGCATGGCCGCTGCGGTCTGTCAGTATGCCGGGGCTCGCTACGTGGTGGTGACCGACGTCAATCCATGGCGTTTGGAACTGGCTAAGAAGCTGGGTGCGACTCGTGTCGTCGACGTTCGTAAAGAAAAGCTGAGCGACGTCCAAAAAGAACTGGGCATGGTCGAGGGCTTTGACGTTGGCTTGGAAATGTCGGGCAACGCGATCGCCTTCCGCGACATGATTGCCAACATGAGCCATGGCGGCAAGATCGCGATGCTCGGCATTCCGCCAGATGAAATCTCGATCGACTGGAATGATGTGATCTTCAACATGCTGACGATCAAAGGCATCTACGGCCGTCAGATGTACGAGACCTGGTACCAGATGACGGTGCTGCTGCAGGGCGGCTTGGACATCAGCCCGGTCATCACGCACCATCTGCCATTCACCGAATATGAAGCAGGCTTCGAGGCGATGTTCTCAGGCCAGTCTGGCAAAGTCGTTCTCGACTGGGCCGAACTTACGTAAGACACCATCCGCGGCGCGAACGTACCTCGCGTCACCCTCGACTCCGGTCCTCAGGGCATTTCTTTCGCCTGAGGACTTGGGGACACGACTCGATGAGGAGCGAAGACAATCATGTGGAATTCGGACATTCAATCGCGTTACGCCGGCATCTTGAGCGAGATCCAAGAGGCAGGCCTGTACAAGAACGAGCGAACGATCCTGTCGCCGCAGAAGTCGAAGATCGACCTGCCGCAGCAGCAATCGGTGCTGAACATGTGCGCGAACAACTATCTCGGCCTGTCGGACAATGCCGAGATTATCGCCGCCGCTAAAGAAGGGCTGGAACGCTGGGGCTACGGCCTGTCGTCGGTTCGCTTCATTTGTGGCACGCAGCAATCGCACCAGTCGCTGGAACACGAACTGACGAAGTTCCTGGGGATGGAAGACACCATCCTCTATTCGTCGTGCTTCGATGCCAACGGCGGCTTGTTCGAGACGATCCTCGGCCCGGAAGATGCCATCATCTCGGACGAGTTGAACCACGCCAGCATCATCGACGGCGTTCGTCTCTGTAAGGCGAAGCGGTTCCGTTACAAAAACAACGACATGAGCGACCTGGAAGCCAAGCTGAAGGAAGCATCGGATGCTCGCGTTAAATTGATTGCCACGGACGGCGTCTTCAGCATGGACGGCTACATCTGCAATCTTCCGGACCTGTGCGATTTGGCCGACAAGTACGGCGCGATGGTCATGGTCGACGACTCGCACGCGGTCGGTTTCATGGGTAAGCATGGGCGAGGCACGCACGAGCATCACGACGTGATCGATCGCATCGACATCATCACCGGTACCCTCGGCAAGGCGCTGGGTGGTGCCTCAGGCGGTTACACCAGCGGCCGAAAAGAAATCATCGACCTACTGCGTCAGCGATCGCGACCTTACCTCTTCTCGAACACCTTGGCCCCGCCAATCGTGGCAGGCTCGCTGAAGGCGCTGGAGCTGATCCAAGCTTCGACCGCTTTGCGTGACAAGCTGGAGACGAACACCAAGTTCTTCCGGGAAGAGATCGCCAAATTGGGGCTCGATGTGCTGCCAGGCGAACACCCCATTGTGCCGGTGATGTTCTACGATGCCAAAGTGGCCGCCGATTTCTCTGAACGTTTGCTCAAACGGGGTGTCTACGTGATTGGGTTCTCCTACCCGGTGGTGCCTCAGGGTAAGGCTCGAATCCGTACCCAGGTCTCGGCTGGTCATTCCCTGGAAGAGCTGAAGTTTGCCGTGGAACAGTTCGCAGCCGTCAAAGCGGAACTGGGCCTGTAACAGTTATTCATGGTGCGAGTGGCCAGGAGAGTGTGCTTCTCCTGGCCACGATGACCCGGCGGTTTGTCCGGGCCTCTACTCTGCGCTAAATCGCGTAGTTCGTCGCCCAACCTCTTAGCGGGCAACAACTTTAGCCCAGTTGACTACTCGCCCCACGGCAACCTAGGATGATCCCTTTCACCATCGAATTAGTTCATCCTCCTACCGTTCGTTCGTACCCATGCACAAAACGAAGGTCGCCATTGTCGGCGTAGGAACCGTCGGAGCCGGCGTCGCCAAAATCCTGCTTGATCACGGTGATCGTACCGCGCGTAACGCCGGAACCACGCTGTGGTTAGAGAAAGCAGTCGTCCGCGATCTGAGCCGGGCTCGCGATTGCGAATTGCCCGAAGGCGTGCTGACGGACGACCTGAACGAAGTCACCAACGACCCAGATATTAAGGTCGTCGCGCAGCTGATTGGGGGGATCGAACCGGCCCGCACCATCATGCTGAAGCTGCTGGAAAGTGGCAAAGATATTGTCACTGCCAATAAAGCGCTGATTGCGGAACATGGTGCCGAACTGTTCGCTCGGGCCCGCGAACTGGGGCGCTGCATCGCATTCGACGCGGCGGTCGCCGGTGGGATTCCGATCATCACCAATCTCAGCCAGTGCCTGACCGCTAACCGGGTCACCTCCCTCAGCGGCATCTTGAACGGCACCTCGAACTTCATTGCTTCGGCGATGGAAGAACAAGAGGCCAGCTATAAGTGGGCCGTCAAAGAAGCCCAGCGACTTGGCTATGCCGAAGCTGACCCAACGATGGACGTCGACGGCACCGATGCCGCTCAAAAGCTGGCGATCCTGGCCCACATCGCGTTTGGCGTGAAGATCGACTGGAAGAGCATCCCACGCGAAGGGATCGACAAACTTCAGCCGGTCGATATTCGCTTTGCAAAAGAGCTGGGCTACCGCATCAAACTGCTGGCCTCGGCCCAATTGAGTGACGATGGCCTGGAAGTCCATGTTTCTCCGACGCTGATCCGCGAAGGGGAACCTTTGGCGGAAGTTCGTGGCCCGTTCAATGCCATCAGTGTCGTTGGCGATCAGGTCGGTCCGCTCTTCTTCCATGGCCAAGGTGCCGGGCAGAAGCCAACCGCATCGTCGGTGGCCGCCGACATGATCGACATGGCAGTCGGACGCACCGCGTTGACCTTCCGTACGCTGAAGCTGTTCACCGAAACGCACAGCGATATTCAGGTCTGCACGTCCGACAAGATCCGCGGTCGCCATTACTTCCGCTTCAGCGTCGAAGACCAGCCAGGCGTGTTGGCCGACATCGCTCGAGTTCTGGGAGACCAGGGAATCTCGATCGCGTCGGTGATTCAGCACGAGCCAGAACATCTCGACGGCGACACCAAAACGTACGTTCCGCTGGTCATCATGACCCATGTGGCAACCCAAGGCCAGGCAGGCAAAGCGTTGGAAATCATCGCGAAAATGCCTTCGGTCAAACCGGGTGCCCGCAAGATGCTGGTCCAAGACTAAGCACGCGGCCTTGGCTGAAGCTGAGAAACGGACTTGCTCTGCGGCGATCGTTTCTTCATCCAAAGCCTCACCGGCGCGAAATGCCACGGAGGTTCGCGCCAGTAAGCTCACTCTGCCTACATTCCATTTACGTCGGTTTTCACGAAGGAGATTCGGGAACTATGAAATACGCGATTGTCATTCCCGACGGCTGCGCTGATGAACCGCAAGAGTCGCTCGGTGGTAAGACCCCACTGGAAGCCGCCAACATCCCGAACATGGACGCCGTCGCGAAAGCTGGCGTTGTCGGCCGTGCGGACAACGTTCCAAGCCATCTGCCGGCCGGAAGCGACGTCGCCAACCTCAGCCTTCTTGGTTACAGCCCTCTGGAATACTTCACCGGCCGCGCTCCGCTGGAAGCCGCCGCCCAAGGCATTCAACTCGGTGCCGACGACTGGGCTGTCCGCTGCAACCTGGTGACGATCCAAGACCAGATCATGAAGAGCTTCACGGCGGGACAAATCTCGACCGAAGAAGCCAAGGCACTGCTCGAATCCGCTCAGCAGGAGCTGGCCGGCGAAGGAGTCGAGTTCCATCCGGGCGTCAGCTACCGCAACCTGCTGATCTATCGTGGCGAAGGGCGTCCGGCTCCGTTCACGATGGATACCCGCACCACGCCACCGCACGACCTAAGCGACAAGTCGGTCGCCGACAGCTATCCGCGAGGCCTGGGCAGTGACTGGCTTGCCGACATGATGAGCCGCAGCGTCGAGCTGTTCGCCAACCATCCGGTCAATCAAAAGCGCATCGCCGAAGGCAAGCCGCCAGCGACCAACGTCTGGCTATGGGGTCTGGGTCGTCGCCCTGCCCTGACGCCGTTTGCGGACCTGTATGGCAAAACCGGCAAGATGATCACCGCCGTCGACTTGCTGCGAGGCCTGGCCGCGCTGATCGGTTGGGATCGCATCGAAGTCCCAGGAGCAACCGGCTACCTCGACACCGACTACGCCGCGAAGGGCCAGTATGCGATCGACGCGTTGGACTCGACCGACGTGATCTGTGTACATGTCGAAGCCACCGACGAAGCCTCGCATGAAGGTAGCGTCGAAGAAAAGATTAAGGCCCTGGAAGCGATCGACGGAAAGATCGTCGGCCCACTGCATGAAGCCCTGAAGAAGCATGGCGAATATCGTTTGATCGTGTTGCCCGATCATCCGACTTTCTGCCGTACCAAAACCCACAGCCATGGCTTCGTGCCACTTGCCATGTGTGGCAGTGACATCGAAGCAGACTCGTTTGAAACCTACAACGAGCGCAACGCCGACGCTTCGTCGCTAAGCTTCGATGAAGGTTGGAAGATGATGCCTCACTTCCTCGGCGTGTAATTTTCAGGCCGCGGCGGTTGCCCGGCCAGTCTCTTTGCCCAGTGTTACCTTATTACGGATGACACCATTCCATGTCATTGATTGTTCAAAAGTTCGGGGGAACCAGCGTCGCTGATTGCGAGAAGATTGTCGCCGCCGCGCGAAAAGCGATTCGCGCGCAGCGTGAAGGTCACCAGGTGGTGATGGTCGTCAGTGCGATGGGTAAAAATACCGACGTGCTGGTCGATCTCGCGCAGCAAGTGAGCGACAATCCCCCTGCCCGCGAAATGGACATGTTGCTGTCGACTGGCGAACAGGTCAGCGTCGCGTTGATGGCGATGGCGATCGACGCCCTCGGCTCGAAAGCGGTCAGCTTGACCGGTGCCCAGATCGGTATCCGCACCGACAGTACTCACACCAAAGCACGTATCCGTTCGATCGAAACGTCGCGCGTCAAAGAGTTGCTTGACGAAGGCAACATCGTGATCGCTGCCGGTTTCCAGGGTATCGACGAGAACTACAACATCACGACCCTCGGTCGCGGCGGTAGCGACACGACCGCCGTGGCTTTGGCCGCCGTGCTGGATGCCGACGCGTGTGAAATCTACACCGATGTCGACGGCGTCTATACGACCGATCCACGCGTTCTGCCAGAAGCCCGTCGCGTTCCGCAAATCGCTTACGACGAAATGCTGGAACTGGCGAGCCTGGGTGCCGGCGTGATGCACAGCCGTTCGATCGAGTTCGCCAAGAAGTTCGGTGTGCCGATCCATGTGCGAAGCAGCTTCACCGATATCCCTGGCACGTTGATCGTTCAGGACCCGGAATCGAAGACCCGCCCTGTCAGCGGCGCTGCGATCACCAAGAACGAGGCCCGAATCACGCTGGAAGGCATTCCGGACGAACCAGGCGTCTCGCTGGAACTGTTCCGCCGAATTGCCGCGAAGGCGATTTCGGTCGACATGATCGTCCAGAACATCAGTTCGGACGGCAAGGCGAACATCTCCTTCACCGTTCCCAAGAACGAATTGAAGGTCACGCTCGACGCCGTTAAACAGGCCTCGGAACTGCTTCGCCCAGAAAACGTCACCTACGACGAACATGTCTCGAAGGTCTCGGTCGTCGGCCTCCAAATGGCGAACGTCCCTGGTGTCGCCGACAAGATGTTCCGCGTTCTGTCGAGCGAAGGCATCAACATCCAGGCCATCTCGACCTCGGAAATCAAGATCTCGGTCCTGGTCGCCCAGTCCGATGCCCAGAAGGCTCTGCAGATCGTCCACAATGGCTTCGAGCTTGATGTGACGCCAGAAGATTCGCCACTGGAAGTGAGTGCCGTCCGCGTTCGCGACGTGACCGATCCAGCCGTTGTCGTGCAGCGTCTGCGTGAGATGGAAGACCTGGCGATCGACGATATCCAACTCGATCGCAGCCAGGCCCTGCTGGCCGTTCGCCGTGTGCCCGATCGCCCTGGCATCGCCGCTCAGATCTTTGAATCGGTCGCGTCGAAGGGGATCAACATCGACGTGATCATCCAGAACGTCGGCCGCGATGGATGTGCCAACGTCAGCTTTACCTGCCCTGCCTCCGACTACGAAAAGGCTTACGCAGCCTTGGAGGAGGTCGTGAAAGAGCTAGGGGACGGCGAAGTTCAAGGCAACCGCGAAGCTGCCAAGCTATCGGTCAGCGGGATTGGCTTGCGAAGCCACACCGGTGTCGGCGTCCGCATGTTCAAGGCTTTGAGCAGTGCCGGCATCAACGTCGATCTGCTCAGTACTTCGGAAGTTCGTGTCAACGTGATCGTCGACGAGCACGAAGGCGAGCCAGGCCTGAAGGCATTAGAAGAAGCATTCAAAGATGTTTTGATCGATACCTAATCGATCGGGCTATTCCTCGAATCAACGAAGAAGGCCACCTGCGGGTGGCCTTTTTTTGTGGAATGACTGACCGGAACGCTTAGACTTCCGACTCTTCCAGCACGTGTTCTTCCACGTAGATCGGCAGGTGGGGCTGACTGGTGACCGCAACGGCAATCGCGTCCGAAGGCCGGGCATCGATCGAGACCAGTTCGCCATCGACCTTCACGCGCAGATTGGCGTAATAGGTCCCTTCCTTCAGATCGGTGACCACCACGCTGTCGAGTTCGCCTCCCAGGCGTTCCACGATACTGACGATCAAATCATGCGTCAGCGGTCGAGGCGGGATGAAGTCCTTCACGCGACGATGAATGCTCGTCGCCTCGAAGATGCCAATCATGATCGGAAATTGGCGATCTCCGTCGACTTCTTTCAGATAGATAACCTGCTGGTCGTTTATCTCGCTGATGATGATCCGCGAGAGCTCCATTTGGATTGGCATGAGGGTGATCAGTCTTCCACAGTGATTCTCGTTCAACTGACTCGATTATATCCCTGGGAAAAGCCGTGGGAACAGTCCTTCGGCATGGAACTGTCCACTGCGAGACAAGGGCGAATCGGTCGCTGCTTGTCGAAATCGCAAGAAGCGGCCTATTTGGCGGCCGATTCCCGCAGACGAGCCAAAGCGGCCTCGGTGCGTTCCAGTTCCTGCTTGGCCTGATCCAGGCTTTCCCGTTCTCGAGCCACAATATCGGCGGGAGCGCGGCTGACGAAACTTTCGTTCCCCAGCTTCTTTTCCTTGCTCACCACCAATTGCTGCAACTTGGACAGTTGCTTCTCGTTGCGGTCGATTTCGGCTTCGACGTCGATGAAATCCTTCAGGTCAACGAAGATCTCCATGCTGCCGACCGTCATCGTCGCGTTGGTTTCTGGCACTTCCACCTGCTGGCCCAGGCCGCTGGTCTTGGCGTTGGCCATCGACAGGAAGTACGGCGACATCGTTTCCAACAGCTTGGCGGTTGGTTCATCGCAGCGAATAACGAACTCGATGGTGTCTTTCGGCGCGATGTTCTGCCGGCTGCGGATTTCGCGAAGGCTTCCCAGCGTTTCCTCGAATACGGCGAACTGACGCTCGATCGACTGGTCTTCCCACTTGCTGTCGATTTCTGGCCAGGTCGACAACATGATGCTCTCGGTCGCGTCGGTCAGCGATTCGAGACCACGCGTCGGAGCAATCTTGCCTAGGGTCTGCCAGATCTCTTCGGTGATGAATGGAATGATCGGGTGCAGCAGCCGCAACATGCAGTCGAGCACGTACGTGATCACGCGATGCGCGAAGGGACGCTGCTTTTCGTCCTGGAAGCGTTCCTTCAGCATTTCGACGTAGAAGCTGCAGAACTCGTCCCAGGCGAAGTCGTACGTCGCACGAGCCGCGTCGGCATAGCCGTAGCTCTCGTAACAGCGCGTCACTTCCTGAGTGACCGTGTACAGTCGCGACAAGATCCAGCGATCTTCCAACTGCAGTTCGTCTGCCGAAACCGTGCCAGGCTCGAAGCCTTCCAGGTTCATCATCGTGAAACGAGCGGCGTTCCACAGCTTGTTGCAGAAGTTACGTCCCAGCTCGAAGCGTTCGCTGACGATCGCTCCGCGCGGCAGTGCCTTGTCTTCAGCACTTTCAGCCCACTGGGTGCTGAATGGCTTGCCACACTTCTTGCACTCGATGCGCGGCTGCTGACGATTCTTCTTCGTTTGATCGATGAGGAACTGGCAGTGCGGGCACTCGAACTGCACCGGCATGCGGACGTCTTGCGTTTCGGTGGTCAGATAGGCCAGACCGAATCGCAACGAGTCGGCACCGAACTTCTCGATCACGTCCAGCGGATCGACGCCATTCCCCTTCGATTTGCTCATACGTTCGCCCAGACCATCGAGAATGGTCGGGTGAATGAACACTTCACGGAATGGGATTTCGCCCATGTTGTTGATACCGGCCAGCACCATACGGGCCACCCACAGGGTGATGATGTCGCGGCTGGTGATCAGCGTGCTGGTTGGGTAATAGTATTCCAGCTCTGGCGTCTTGTTCGGCCAACCCAAGGTCGAGTGCGGCCACAGCGCCGAGCTGAACCAGGTATCGAGCACGTCTTCTTCCCGCACGAAGCCCATCGCTTCATAGCGAGTTGCCAGGGCGGCATCTTCTTCGGCGATGCAGACGTGAATCTGGCTGTAAGGCATCGTGACGCGGGCAGCACCCTGGATGGTGCCGATCTTTTCGGCCGCTTCCAGCTCTTCGTCCCGTTCGACCTGGAACTTGACCTTCCCGCTCTTGATATCGGGATCCGATTCGAGCTTGGCGACCATCTTGTCGTGGTCTTCTTTGTAGGCACATTCCTGCGACCAGATCGGAATCTGATGGCCCCACCACAACTGGCGGCTGACGGGCCAATCACGCTTTTCGCTCAGCCAGTCGATGTAGCCGTTGGCGTAACGAGATGGGAAGATCTTCACGCGGCCATCTTTGACAGCGTCCATCGCGCTCTGGGCTAGTTCGTCCATTTTGATGAACCACTGGTCGGCCAGGTAAGGCTCGATCGGCGTCTTGCTGCGGTCTGAGTAAGCGAGTTCGATCTTGCGGTCTTCGATCTTGTCGAGCAGATTCAACTTTTCGAGATCTTCGATCACCATCTTGCGGGCCTGAGGAATCGTCAGGCCGATGTATTCCCCGGTCGCCTCGTTCATCGTGCCATCGGGGTTCAAGATGTTGATCATCGGCAGATCCTGGCGACGACCCACTTCATAGTCGTTCGGGTCGTGCGCTGGAGTGATCTTCACGCAGCCGGAACCGAGCTCTGGCTTGGCCCACTGATCGGCAACCAGCGGGATTTCGCGATCGACCAGCGGGAGCATCAGCTTTCGACCGGCGAGTGCCATATCACGCAGCTTGATCAACTGTGGCAGCATCGACTCGCGACGCGCTTGGATCTCTTCGATCTGGGTCTGAATGCCTGCCTTTTCTTTGCCCGGGGCTTCCTTGAGCTTCTCTTTCTGCTCGGCTTCGATCGTGTTGAGGGCCTTTTCCGGATCGGGGTGAACCGCCACGGCCGTATCGCCCAGCATCGTTTCCGGACGCGTGGTGGCGATGGTCACGTACTTTGGTTCGCCTGGCTTCGGATCGATGACCGGATATTTGAAGTGCCAGAAGTTGCCATCGGTCGTTTCGTGGAAGACTTCGTCGTCGCTGACCGCGGTCTGCAGGAACGTGTCCCAGTTGACCAGGCGCTTGCCTTTGTAGATCCACTTTTTGGCGAACAGATCGAAGAAGGTCCGACGCACCGCGCGGGCACACGTTTCGTCGAGCGTGAAGCGGGTCCGATCCCAGTCGCAACTACTGCCAAGCCGTTTGAGCTGGCCCAGAATGCGAGCTTCGTACTGATCTTTCCAGTCCCAGATTCGCTTGACCAGCTCTTCGCGGCCCAGATCGTGACGGCTCTTCTTTTCCTGCTCGAAGATTCGACGTTCCACCACGGCCTGGGTGGCGATCCCGGCATGATCGGTGCCCGGGATCCACAGGGTATTGAAGCCCTTCAGACGCTTGTAGCGAATCAGGACGTCTTGCAGCGTATTGTTCAGCGCGTGCCCCAAATGGAGGGCACCAGTCACGTTTGGCGGTGGAATGACAATCGTGAACGGCTCGCGACTGGGATCTGGTTCGCTGTGAAAAAATCCCTGCGATTCCCAATACTCGTATATTTTGGGCGAGATCGAAAAATCGAAACGATTGGGAATGTCCTGAGCGGAAAACGCCACCAGTATGACTCGCTATGATTTGTAAAAGATGTTCAGGTCTACAATCCAGTATCCAGCAAGCGGAGTCCTTGCCCAGTACCTTACCCGCTTTTTGACTTCTAATTCGCGGCCGCGACCTCGTCAGGCATCCCCTGCTTGCTGGCAGCTTCGTCCTTGTGAAGTTTGTATTCAACGGCATCGACCAGTGCATTCCAACTGGCCTGAATGACGTTTTCGCTGACGCCAATGGTACCCCAGACGTCACTTTCGTCGCTGCACTCGATCTGCACGCGGGTTCGAGCGGCGGTACCCGCTTCGCTGTTTACCACGCGAACCTTATAGTCGACCAGTTTCATCCGCTTCAGGTTCGGGAATACCCCGTCCAGTGCCTTGCGGAGAGCCGCACTAAGGGCATCGATCGGGCCGTCCCCTTCGCCGACTTCGTGTCGCAATTGATCGCCGACCTGCAGCTTGATCGTTGCTTCTGTGGTCAATTCCATATCTTGCTGGTGGACGAAGTCTTCGACCTCGACATGATACTTCATGGTCTTGAAGTGCGGGGTGAAGGTTCCCAGCGTCTTGCGGACCAGCAGTTCAAAGGAGGCCTCGGCGGCCTCGAACTGGAAGCCTTTATTCTCGAGATCGACCACGCGGGCCAGGATTTCGTCCATCACCTTGCGGTCTTGCTCGATGTTCATCTTGGTGGTCAAAGCCATGATGTTCGATCGGCCTGACAGCTCGCTCACCAGTACGCGGCGTTCGTTGCCGACCAGCTCTGGCGAGATGTGTTCGTAACTGGACGACGCACGGTTGACGGCGTGGACATGCATCCCACCTTTGTGGGCGAAGGCACTCTGGCCGACGAAGGCCTGATTGTTTCGGCGATTGACATTGGCCGTGTCGTAGACGAATCGCGAGAGCTCGGTCAGGTGTTCGAGGCCGTCTCCACCGAGCACCTCGTAACCTTTCTTTTTCAGGGCCAGGTTCGCCACGCACGAGATCAGGTCAGCATTGCCGCAACGTTCGCCAAAGCCGTTGATCGTGCCCTGAATCTGCTGGGCACCTGCATCCACGGCCGACAGCGCATTGGCCACTGCCAGGTCGCCATCGTTATGGGTATGAATGCCGACAGGGACACCAAATGGCTCAAGAGCTTCGATCGCGGCTCGGGTCAGCATGGCGATCTCTTCCGGCAAGCTGCCGCCGTTGGTATCGCACAGCACCACCATGCGGGCACCAGCTTTGGCCGCGGTTTGGATCGTTTGAGCAGCGTAATCGGGGTTGGCTTTCCAGCCATCAAAGAAATGCTCGGCGTCGTAGATTGCTTCGCGGCCCTTTTCGACCATGATGCCGATCGAGTCCGCGATCATCGATAGGTTCTCTTCCAGGCTAACCCTCAGCACATCGGTCACGTGAAAATCGTGGGTCTTCCCAACGATCGTGACGACGGGGGCCCCAGAGTCGAGCAGCGCGTTCATGCCGGGATCTTCGGCCGCGGTCATCCCTTTGCGGCGCGTCATTCCGAAGGCGCAGACCTTGATATTCTTCAGGTCCATCTCTTGAACGCGGCGGAAGTACTCCGAATCTTTCTCGTTGGATGCAGGGTAGCCACCTTCGATGTAATCGACCCCAATTTCATCCAGACGTTCGGTGATTGCGAGCTTGTCCTGCAACGAGAAGCTGACGCCTTCTCCCTGGGCACCGTCACGCAAGGTCGTGTCGTAAATCTCGATCTTCTTCATGGGGCGATCCGCATACTTTTCACGACCCGAGGGGGACTTAACCGGGTCAGGTCGGTTCAACAAAAAAGCCCTGAAACCTTTGTGGCGTCAGGGCTTACCTTTGAATCATTCGTGTTCGCAGTCCCTACGCCGAAATGGTGGGTTCTCCCACAATAGTAATTACAGTGATCTGGATGATGGGCTGCAACATGGTAAACGCAAGGGGCATTTTCTAGGTGTATTTAAGCCGTAAGTTTAGGTGTGGTAATAAGAACTGTCAAGTTAGGAGACCTGTCAGGGGAAATTGTCGAAGAAGCCTGAAACAGGCGGCCTCCCCTGGCAGCTAGCGGCTAGGCACTCTCTTCGTAGTACTCTTCCTCGTCGTCTTCGTCGGACTCCTCGTACTCTTCTTCCTCGTATTCCCCTTCTTCCTCTTCGTACTCAGCCTCTTCCTCTTCTTCGTACTCGTATTCCTCGTCTTCCGCCTCGGCGTCTTCCTCGGTTTCGTACTCTTCTTCTTCGAGCTCGTCTTCGACCTCTTCGTCGATTTCCTCTTCTTCCTCCTCATCTTCGACAACATGAGGTCGGATTTTGTTCGAGCGTTTCGCTTTCGGGGCTGGGGCCTCTTTGATCTCCAGTTCCGGTTCGGTCGAGGCGGCCTGGCCCGACTTCATAAGTTCCCAGTCTTCTGGGCTAATGATCACTTCCCGGGCTTGCGAACCGTTATACGGCCCTACGATGCCATCTTCCGCCATGAAGTCGATCAGTCGGGCACCACGGCCATACCCTACGCCCAACGCTCGCTGCAGCAGCGACACACTGCCGCGCTGCTCAGCGACAATCACGTCGACGGCCGCTTCGTACAGTTCGTCTCGCTTCTTCATCTTGGCTGGATCGGCGGTGGCGCCATCTTCGACCTTCAGCTGGACGAGTTCCTTGACAAAGTCTTGCTCGCCAGTGCTGACGAACTCGACGACACGGTTGATCTCTTCGTCAGAGAGGTAGGTACCCTGACCACGCATCAGCGTACTGGTACCTGGCCATAGGAAGAGCATGTCACCGTTACCCAGCAGCTTATCGGCCCCCATTTCGTCGAGAACGACGCGGCTGTCGGTTCGGCTGGCGACCTGGAACGAAATACGAGCTGGCAAGTTCGACTTAATCAGACCGGTAATAACGTCGACCGTTGGCTTCTGCGTGGCAAGGATCAGGTGGATACCGACCGCTCGCGACTTCTGGGCCAAACGAATGATGTGCTGTTCGACTTCCTTCCCGGCGGTCATCATCATGTCGGCGATTTCGTCCGCCACGATCACGATGTACGGCAGGTTGGTGACGGCGTTGTTTCGTTCCCCTTCGTCTTCCAGTCCCAGCTTGTCCCAGATTGCTTCTTTGCCGAGAGCATTGAACGCACTCAAGTGACGCACGCCCACTTCGGCCAGCAACTGGTAACGCTCTTCCATCTTGTCGACCGCCCAAGCCAGGATCGCTTCGGCCTTCTTCATGTCGGTCACGACCGGATGCATCAAATGCGGCAGCGTGCGGTAGCAGCTCAATTCGACCATCTTCGGGTCGATCATCAGCATGCGGACTTCGTCGGGACGACGCGTCATTAAGATCGACGTGATCAGCGCGTTCAAACAGACCGACTTACCGGTACCCGTTCGACCGGCGATCAAAAGGTGAGGCATGGCCGCCAGGTCGACCGCCAGCGAATTCCCCGAAACGTCTTTCCCCAGGAAGATCGGCACCTTCATCTTGTTGATGCGGCCGCTCGCTTCTTCCATCACTTCGCGCAGGCGAACCATCTGGCGTTCGTCGTTGGGGACTTCGATACCGACGGTGTTCTTGCCAGGGATCGGAGCGACAATACGCACACTTGGCACGCGGAGGGCAATCGCCAGATCGTCGGCCAGACCGGTGATCTTCGACAAACGAAGGCCTGCTTCCAGTTCGACTTCGTACTGAGCGATAACCGGGCCGGTTTCGATTTCGACCACCTTCACATTGAACCCGAAGTTCAAGAAGGTCTTTTCGAGGGTCTTTGCCTTCTTGCGGACTTCGCGTTCCTGTTCGTCGAACGAGAAGTCGTCGCTCTCGATCAGCAGTTCGATCGGAGGCAGTTCGTAGTTCTTCGGGTTTTCCAGACCATTGGCAGCACTGTCGAGCTCGCTCATGACATGCTTGCGAGCGTCGTCCTGCGGCTTCTTGCTGTTGCGGTTCTTTACCGCCAACGGCGCAGGCTCTGGCTTGTCGACACGGGTAATCGGAACTTCGTCTTCGACTTCTTCCTCTTCCAGTTCTTCTTCGACTTCTTCGTCGATTTCCTCTTCTTCTTCGAGCTCTTCTTCCTCTTCGACTTCCTCGTCACCGCTGGCGGCTTCTTCCTCGAAGACCTCTTCGCCATCTTCGAACGGAATCTCTTCGTCGACGTCGGTCTTGATCTGGCGTCCGCCGATCTTGATGCGTACGCCCTTTTCGTCGTACTCATCCTCGGTGGCGACTTCTCCGTCTTCACCATCCAAGCCAAACTCGGCCCGGAGCTTCGCACGGCGTTCTTCGGCCAGGCGTTCGCGGCGAGTCTTCCAGGCAGCGGCACCGGCTTGGGTCTTTTCTTTCGCCTTCACAAGGCCCCAGACAGTCAGGCGAACCAGTTCGTATTCGGTGCAAAGCAGCAACCCACAAGCGGTCGCGGCCAGACATAAGATGATCGAGCCGGTCGTGGCGAAGTGTTCACTGAGGAACTGTTGCCCCACCAGGCCCAATCGTCCGCCAGAACTGCTGATCGGTCCTGGCGATGCCCCCGGAGCGACGATCGTGACCAGCGTCGTAATACCGGTCAGGGTCACCAGCCAGCCGATCAATCGGGCGGCAGGCGAGGTAATTTCTTTCCGCATCAACAGGAAGAAATCGAGAGTCCCCAGGCTGAATACGGCAAAGTAGGCTCCGATACCAAGGCTCACCAACAGAAAGTCCGAGACCAGAGCTCCCATGCCACCGCACAGGTTATGGACCTGGTTCGGCTGGGGAAAGCTGACCTGATCGGGCTGATAGATATTACTGAATGGTGGCGGAAGCTCGCCAATGGCGTCATCGGCACGATACGACAACAGCGATAGCGCCAAGAAGATTGTCAGGGCAGACAATCCAATCGCGATCATATCTCGCTGGATGCTTCGCTCTTCGAACATTCGACGCTGCTGGGAAAACGGGGAGTATGAGCGAGGCTGCCCCCAGACGGGTGACTGGGACCTGACGCTCCACTTTCCTCCTTCGGCTCTGCTAGCGATCAAGCCGTAATGCGATTTCTTCGCACGGGCGCGATTCGCCAGTTCGCAGATCCGCCAACGCCGACAGATTCGACACGACCGTTACAGGTAGTCGTTGGCGAAGTTCTTCACCGATCGCCAACCCGATTCTTTCCCCGGCTGCAGCACCGCGACCAGTTCGCCCTCGCTGGTCATTGCCGCGACTTCGTTCCCACCTGCTTGACCACTGGCGGAAGGCTTCACGTCGATCAGCTTCCCTTGGGCGAGCCGAACAATCTGCTCCGCATCGACCACCACCGATGGCAAGGCTTGAACAGCGCGGCAAGTCGATTGCAGCGACTGCTCGATCTTCTCGCGATCGAAGCTATCGAGTGGATTGAGTGCTTCCTCAATGCGAAAGTCGCCAATCGCCGTGCGAACTAACTCGGACATGATAGCCTCGGTGCCAAGACTTCGCGCGAGGTCTCTTCCCAGCGAACGCACGTAGGTTCCGCTGCCACATTCAATCCGCATCGAGAGTCGTGGGTATTGATACTGCAGGATCTCCAGCTGATAGACCTCGATCTCGCGACTGGCAAGCTTCACTTCTTTTCCCTGGCGGGCCAGGTCGTAGGCGCGCTTGCCGTCGACTTTCAGCGCCGAGTAAGCCGGCGGCATCTGCGAGATTGTTCCGAGAAACTGCGGCAACTGCGTTTCGATCTCAGCGAGTGTTGGCTGCGGCGGACTTTCCAACTCGATCACCGCGCCTTCGATGTCTTCCGTATCGCTGTGACGCCCCAGCAGAAAGACCGCTTCGTAGGTTTTCGGCAATCGCTGAATGTATTCAATCAGCTTCGTGCCATGCCCTACCGGGCAAACCAGGACGCCGGTCGCCAGCGGATCGAGTGTGCCGGCGTGCCCTGTCTTGGCGGGGCGAACCTGTCGCTGCACAATGTTCACAATATCGCGAGACGTTTTGCCAGCCGGTTTGTTGATATTCAGAATGCCGTGCATTGCCGCCCAAACGCCGAAAGACGTCTTCCTGTCGATTCACAAATTCGATGCGCAATCCCTTGTCTTAACGGTTTCAGCGAGATCCGACAACGCCTGCCCCAGCTTGCCTTGTCAAGCCAAATGACGCGTTGTCCTAGAGATCACATTGTGGTTCCGCCAATTTGTTTGACGGGCGTTTGAGATCTCTACAATGAAACTAAAGGAAGGCGTGACCCGCATGGCGTCCTACGCCAGACGCTTCCTTACACAACCATCCAAGCCTCTACTGCCAGGGAGATTTCGATTGATGTCCGACAATAAGCCCAAGCCGACCACAACTGATGCCGGCATTCCCGTCCCCAGTGACGAGCATTCGTTAACCGTCGGTCGCGATGGCCCGATTGTGCTGCACGATCATTATCTCATCGAGCAGATGGCGAACTTCAATCGCGAACGAATCGCTGAACGTCAGCCACATGCGAAGGGCTCTGGGGCGTTTGGTACCTTCGAGGTTACTCATGATGTGAGTGCCTTCACGAAGGCAGCCGTCTTCCAGCCGGGCACCAAGACCGACACCCTGATTCGTTTCTCGACCGTGGCGGGCGAACGTGGCAGTCCCGATACCTGGCGAGACCCGCGCGGGTTCGCGCTGAAGTTCTATACGACCGAGGGCAACTACGACATGGTGGGGAACAACACGCCGGTGTTCTTCATCCGCGATCCTTTGAAGTTCCAGCACTTCATTCGCTCGCAGAAGCGACGTGCTGACAATGGCCTGCGGGATCATGACATGCAGTGGGACTTCTGGACCCTCTCGCCCGAGTCGGCTCACCAGGTCACGTGGCTGATGGGTGACCGCGGAATTCCCAAAAACTGGCGACACATGAATGGCTATTCCAGTCATACCTACATGTGGGTGAACGCCAAGGGTGAGCGTTTCTGGGTGAAGTACCACTTCAAAACCGACCAGGGAAATGACTTCCTGACCCAGAAGGAAGCGGAAAAGATCGCCGGCGAAGACTCCGACTATCACCGCCGCGATCTGTTCAACGCGATCAAGGAAGGTAACTTCCCGAGTTGGACGCTCAAGATGCAGATCATGCCGTTTGAGGAAGCGGAATCGTATCGGTTCAATCCGTTCGATCTGACGAAAGTCTGGCCGCACGCCGATTATCCGCTGCACGAGGTGGGTAAGCTGACGTTGAATCGAAACCCGACCGACTTCCACACCGAGATCGAACAGGCCGCCTTCGAGCCGAACAATCTGGTGCCTGGTATCGGTGCGAGCCCTGACAAGATGCTGCTGGGTCGCATGTTCGCCTATGCCGACGCTCACCGAGCCCGCATGGGAGTGAACTACAAACAGATTCCGGTGAATCGCCCCAAGTGTCCCGTACACAGCTATAGCAAAGATGGCGCGATGCGGGTCGATAACGTTACCGATCCAGTCTACGCACCAAACTCAAAGGGAGGTCCTCAGGCCGACCCGAGTTTGAATCCGGTCCACGATGTGTGGGGAGCCCAAGGCGACTTCGTCCGCGAAGCCTACACGCTGCGGAAGGATGACGACGATTGGGGTCAGGCCGGCACGTTGGTTCGCGAAGTGCTGGACGACGCAGCCCGGGATCGCCTGGTTTCGAATGTGGTTGGTCACTTGAGCCAGGACGTTTCCGACCCGGTCCTGGAACGCGCCTTCACCTATTGGCGAAATATCGATCCGGAAATTGGCGACCGCATCGCGAAGGGCGTGAAGGGGAAGTAACCGTTTTCCCTCGCCCAAATGCAGACGTTCAAAATAGAAAGAGTCCGTCGACCATTCATCGACGGGCTCTCTTTTTTTGGCTGGTCTGGAATGTGTGGATGCTATTCCGACAGTTCCAGGTCCACTTCGTTCGTTCCGGCCTCGAGGACCGTCAGCAATGTGCTCGTCTGAGCACTTTGGTACTTCTTCGGAACATTTGGCATGTCCTTCGGTTTCATCGCGGGTGGCGAGTTCGGTCCGAGCGAGACTTCGACTTCTGGAGGCAGGATGATGACCTGGTAGTCACCTGGGTCCATCCCACCGGCAGCACGAATTTCGTACTTGCCTTCTTCGTCCAAGACATCGCTGGCACTGTCACCAGTCTTCTGATTGCGAAACGACACGGTCGCTTCGGCGACCGGTTGGCCCTTAAATGTCACGACACCCTTTACGGTACCAAGCGGTTCCGATTTGCTGCAGCCGCAGATGACCACGGCAGCCAGGGCGAGCGAAAACAGTTTCCAATTCAGCATCATCTTAAAGTTCTCAACGATTAGAACGTGATTGAAATCGATTGCGTTACGGGATCGTCAGCACGTTGCCGTCATCGCGATCGACCAGGTTCTTCCAAGTCTGCACGTCGAGGGTTTCCGCCAGGAAGTTCACGTGACCGTCCAAGCCCAACGCCATCACGCCGCCTGGGTGCGCGGAGATAAGTGGCGAGTTGCACTTCTCGTTGCCCATCGTGGCGGCATCGTAAGTACGGGTACCCAGACCACGAATAACCGTGGTTTCGTTCCAGCAGCGATAGGCGGCTCCGGTGACACTGCCGGCCCCTTTGACCTCTTGCATCGGACTGGTACCGTGCCAGCCACCATCCTGCCACGAAGCACGGATGTCGTACTTGGTGCCGGACGAGTCGACGACGTAGTCCCCCTGTTCGGCGACGATGATTGTGTTCGAGGTACCGTCGGTGCAAGCCGACATGTTCAAGGCACGGATACGGATAATCATGCCACCTGCCGAGATCGGCGAGTTGCCGCTATTCACGTCGGTATCGGTCGACGAGTGATTGTTCGAGCCCGAGATCGCCACGTAAGAAGGCTCGATCTGCTCGGTCGCTCCGGCGCTGTTCGATTCGGTCCAGAACAGTTCCATCGGTGACGAAGGACAAACCATGTAAGGAGGCGCGATTCGATTCAGGACGTCCTTATTGTTGAGCGAAGCGGTGTCGCCACCACCCATCCAGAACCCACCCTGGTTCACCAGCAAGCGATCGTACAGATTGCCTTGTTCGCAGAACGGCAGGATGTGAACCCACCAGTTGGCGCTGTGACTTCCCTTGGCCGCCTGAGGTGGCAGCACGTTATGGGTGTCGTGATAGTTGTGCAGGGACAAACCGACCTGCTTCATGTTGTTCGAGCAACTCATACGTCGAGCTGCTTCGCGAGCCTGTTGGACAGCGGGCAACAGCAGTGCGATCAACACACCGATGATGGCAATGACCACCAGCAACTCGACGAGCGTAAAGCCACGAGACTTTTTCATGGGGGTGCACTTTCCTAGGTAGGACGGAGGGGGGAAATCGAAACGGAATGAATACGGGGGTTCGCACCAGGCACGTAGAAGCGCATGAATCCCGATCAACAAGATTCGACGCTTCGGCCTGGCTTGAAATTGGGTAGGTAAGAAATGCCAGCGCGTCCGGAAGGTGGGTGATGGAGGTTGGGCGCGTTAGATTTTCTATCTCTGTTCTGGCAAAATTCTAGTGACCCCGCTTCTGGGACTCAATAGAAACACCAACTCCACTAAGAGAACTTACGGGTTAGAACGCGAATATAATTCGATTTTTGAACCTATTTTTTATAACACTCCACCAGCTTAACCACTTTGGGGGGAGGCGAACCATAGCCCGGCCGCGGTAAGCACCGCAGTCTTCCTAAGTCTCGTCTTCTGCGACCACCACCAGGCGGTCTTCTGGCCCGAGCGTCCAGCGGGTGTTCTTCTCTGGGATTAACTTCACCCCGAAGTTCTGCTGCATGTCGGTCTCCATTGCCTGGATTTTGACACCGATACAGACTTCGTTGCGCTGCTGTGCGATCGCCATCATATCGGCGAACGAGACCTCGATCGGGAACGAGGTGAAGTAAAGCCGAGCCGGCTTCAGGTAGATCTCGGAACCATCTTCGGAGAACAAGTCATCGTAGACCGCTTTGATACTCGCTTCTTCGCTGATCTGGGCGAGGATTGTACTGACAAACCGATTGGAAATGATGAAGTCGTGCACGCCGGCCCGGGCCACCAGTTCCTGGTTATCAGAGTCCATCACCTCGGTGATGATTTTGGTCTTGGTGATGTCGATGTCGGGCCCGGCTTCTGAAAAGATTCGCCGGAGCAGGATCAGAATGACAATTGTTTCCGAATCGGACGTCTCGGAATCCGCTTCCTGATCGCCAGAGCTGAGGATAATGATATTGTCGTAGTGAAACGGCTGCAGCGCTGTCAGCGATGGAATATCGGTCGGGTTCGACTCGATCAACTGAATCGTCAGGTTCTCGAGCGATTCGTTCAACTGAGCGATCGTCTGCCGAACGTAATCGGTTGGCTCACGCAGCATGATGTCGATCTGCGAGCCGGCTTGGACATAGTCGGCATACTCGCGGACGATCATCGGAACCTTCTCGTTCCAACCGATGAGAAGCTCGCGTTCGATCGATGGCTCGCTCTTGCGTCCCTCGGCCAGCGGTAATGTTTGCGGTACCGCGACCGGCTCGGATCGAAATTCGATCGTCGAATCATCCTCGGCCAGAATCAGAATGTCGTCATCCTTCTGCAGCGTCAGGCTGCTTTCAGGATTGATCACCACGGTTCCATCCACATGCCGCAAGCCAATCGGGACGCCATCAGGAAAGTGATAGATCGCCTTGCCGAACGCGATTCCGCTCCAATCGGCCTGGTGAAAGTAAAGTTCACATCCGTCAAACGACAGCACCTCGGCATACACCACGCTTAGACCGAGGGAACGACTGGTTTGCACCAACAGCTTCGCCAAGATCTCTTGCCCGTCTATCGCAGTCACTTCCGGCGAGATTTCCTCGGCAATCTCGCGGCTGCGTTGTTGGAAAAGTTCGACGACGATGTTGAGCTCAGTACCCTCTTCCTTCGAGGCAACCACTCCGAGAATCGTCTTTATCGTGCGGATATCGCTGGCTGCTTTCTCCGCTTCGTTGGCCGACTCGCCGCACGATGCCAGGATGACGACGCTTTTGCTCGTCGGTAGCGAAACGATTTCCAGGTTATGCTTGGCGGAAGGCTTCCCCGAACGGGTTACGATGCGAGTCGTTTGCCTTTCCGGCACATTGACCTTCAAATAGTCGTCCATCTCTTCCTTGGGAAGATCGGCGAGAATCACCACGCAGGCATCGTCTTCACTTTCGTTGGCAATGATCAACTCGCGAAGGATCTCTGGTACGCGATGATTCCAGCCCAGGATCAACGTATGATCCGACTCGATCACGCGTGAGAACCCTTTCCGCAGCTCGGACAATTTTTGATCGAGAGCGGTCGTGATGAACGCGATCAGCATCGACAAGATGATCACCCCAGCCAGGCCGGCCAGCACGCCAGAGACCTTAAATAGCGGCGAAGCGAACTTGTCCTGGTTCATGTTCCCAGGGTCGGTCAGTTCCAAAAAGATGATGTAGGACTGCCCCAAAAACGAATCGTGCGTTTCGTGCGAGACCCCCTTCGGATGCATCAACATGCTCACGCCGCGCAGGCCAGCCAGCAGCCCGAACAGCACCAGAAACACCACCACCAGGCTGAAGAAGATCGATCGCCCTCCTTTGGAGATGAACGTATCGAACTTGTACCTCAGGCGTTCACGCAAAGTGGGTGTAGGCACGGCGATTCCTCACAAGAGCAAGACGTTTCAGCTGGTGCGGCAACGAGGTTGCGAGACAAGATCGACGCGCGAAAGATGCCTTTCCGCGATCCGCTCGACTGGCAGTCTTATAACCGACTGCTGATGTCGAAACCAGCATTTTCCTGCGGGAATTGTCAGAGTCTTGCGGCGCGAGAATTTGGCGGTTTTCGCCTTGTTTTCCGTTGGCTAGCCGCATGAAGATTGGGCGTTTCCAGCCACTGCCGGAAACGCCTTGATTTCGCCGAGACCGCGTTAATCGGCCGACTCCAAAGTTGGATAGTCGGTATAGCCAACCGGACCTGGCGTGTAGTAAGTGTCGGGATTAGGCTCGTTCAGCGAGGCATCCTGCATCAACCGTTCTGGCAAGTCAGGATTGGCAATGAACTTCTGCCCGAACGCGATCGCGTCGGCTTCACCCCGCTCCAAACAGTCAATTGCCGTGTCTCGGTCGTAGCCACCATTGGCGATGAAGACGCCGTCGTACAACTTACGAATCTCAGGCGTGACTCGCGGTGCATCCGGATTGTAGATCCGACCTGGGCGAATCGATTCCGCCACATGCAAGTAAGCGAGCCCCAGCGGATTCAAAACTCCCGCGACGTAGCGAAACAGCGTAATCGGATCGCTGTCGAACATGCCGGTTCCATTCATCGTCGGGCTGATGCGCAGGCCAGTTCGATCGGCCGACCAGGCATCGGTCACCGCTTCGATCACTTCCAGCAGAAACCGAGTCCGGTTCTCTTTCGATCCGCCATACTCGTCGGTGCGTTGATTGGAACCGTCACGCAGAAACTCGTCGATCAAGTAACCGTTGGCACCATGGATCTCGACTCCATCGAAGCCAGCATCTCGGGCACGTCGTGTTGCCGCGGCGTAGTCCTCGACAATCGCACGAATCTCGGGCTTGGTCAGTTCGTGAGGCACAACGTACGGCTTCTTTCCAGTCGGCGTATGAGCTTCGCCGGCGGCCAGAATTGGACTCGGTCCAACTGGCAGCTTGCCATCTTGATAGTCAGGATGCGAAACACGCCCCATGTGCCAAAGCTGCACGACGATGCGTCCGCCGGCGTTGTGCACCGCATCGGTAACCTTCCGCCAACCGGCGACCTGTTCGTCGGAGTAGATCGCCGGAGCACCATGCCATCCGAAACCTTGCGGGCTGATCGCCGTCGCTTCCGAGATAATCAGCGCCGCACTGGCCCGCTGGGTGTAGTACTCGGCCATCAGATCATTCGGAATCCGATCGGTGGCCCGGGCACGCGTGAGAGGAGACATCAGAATCCGATGAGGCATCTGAAACGCCCCGGCCTGAATCGGTTGAAACAGGACGTCATCATCGTGGGTCGACATCGGCAGCGTCTCCAGTGTAGAGATGGAAAGACCAAGCGAAGCCGAATTCTAGGCAGCATCCCACAAGTCGGCCACCCCTTGCGATGTCTCGTGTCGACCCTACACGCGTTTGGCCTTCTAAAGTGCGAAACATTCACTTCGAAAATGAGAACCTTTCCGCCGGCAAGCCAACCTTCACGAAACCTTCTCGGTTGGCGTTGTTCCTTTTTGAACGAATGACCTGCATCGAAACGAAATCGATCCAGCTCATCGAGCGGGATCGATTGCCTTGTCTTCAATGGCGATGACGCTCGTGCTTAGACGATCGACAACCACTTAGCAGTCACGATGCTGAGTGCCGAGCTCATGGATGAAGACATATCGATCTAAGCAACATCCGATGCCGTCTCTACCCGTACCACGATCTCGAACAACACGGTCATGCACGCGGCTTCAGACACCATCACTCGCGCTATCGATTTCGAATTGCGAGAAACGACCACGGATATCAACTTCCCAGACAACACGGTCGATGTCGGATTCCTGGTTAGTGGGACCCGGTTCTTAGTGGAAGACTCGGCGACTGCGAACGTGCGAATGCTGAATACCACGATCGACAGCTTCTTCTCCATCGAGACGACCGCGAGCAATCTCAACTACGAGGTATTCAACGGCCAATCGGTTCCAGCGCCGCTCTCTACGGCCGATGCTTCCGGCCAGAACACTATCGGTGGAATCTTCTCGATCACTACTGGGTCTGGAACAAGCAACACTCGCGTGGCACCCAACAGCCTTCCGATCCCAGAATAGCTAGTCGGCGGGACCGGCAAGGGGGCGAAAACGTGCCTGACGTGGGGTAGCTGCCGAACTGCTTAATTTCGGCAGGCCCCGGTTAGAGTCGGAACTGGTTGTCCGCTATAACATAAGGACCAGTTTCCCCCACGAATCTTGCCCTGAGGAACCGCCCTTATGTCGCGCACGAAAAGTCACGAGATTTTTGCCCGAGCCAAGCATTTGATGCCAGGCGGGGTCAATAGTCCGGCCCGTGCTTTCGGGGCGGTCGGTGGCGAACCCATCGTGTTCGAGCGTGGCGAAGGGGCCTATCTCTACGACGTCGATGGCAATCGCTATATCGACTACATCGGATCGTGGGGGCCAATGATCCTGGGGCATCTCCATCCGGTCGTAAAAGAGGCCCTGCATGCCGCCGTCGATCAAGGGACCAGCTTTGGTGCTCCGACCGAACGCGAGAACACCCTCGCCGAGTTGATCATCGATATCGTTCCTTCGGTCGAACAGGTCCGTCTAGTGAATAGCGGCACCGAGGCGACCATGAGCGCCATCCGCCTGGCACGGGGCTTCACCGGTCGTCATAAGATCGTGAAGTTCGCCGGCAACTACCATGGCCACGTCGATAGCCTGCTGGTGGCGGCGGGAAGTGCGGCAGCCACGCTTGGCGTACCGAACTCGCCTGGCGTTACCCCTGGCACGGCTCAAGACACGATCGTTCTTCCCTACAACGATATCCAGGCCCTGACTCAGCTATTCGAGACCCACAAAGAAGACATCGCCGGCGTGATCTTCGAGCCCGTCGTCGGCAACATGGGCTGCGTGCCACCGGCCAAGGGTTTTCTGGAAACCATGCGTGAGCTGTGCACCCACTACGGTGCCGTCATGATCATGGACGAAGTGATGACCGGTTTCCGTGTGGCGATGGGTGGTGCGCAACAACTATTTGGGGTCACGCCCGATCTGACCACGATGGGCAAGATCGTCGGCGGTGGTCTGCCGATCGGTGCCTATGGCGGTCGAGCCGATATCATGGGGCACATTCTACCCGCCGGCGAAGTCTTCCAGGCCGGAACCTTGAGCGGCAACCCTCTGGCCACCGCGGCCGGCATCGCCACGCTCAAGACGTTGAAAGAAACGAATCCTTATCCCGAGCTCGACGCGAAAACGAAGCGTCTGGAAGAAGGCCTCATGGCGGCTGCCAGCGCGGCAGGAATTCCAACCGTGTCTGGACGGGTCGGCAGCATGTTGACGATCTTCTTCCACAACGAACCCGTTCTGAACTGGGACATCGCCGCCCAGTGTGATACCGCAGCCTACGGTCGGTTCTTCTGGCAACTGATCGAACGAGGCGTCTATTTCCCCTGCAGCCAGTACGAAGCACTATTCGTTTCGGCAGCCCATACCGACGAAGATATCACCGCCACGATCGACGCCGCGAAAGAAGCGTTCAAGGCGTTGTAGAAGTCGCCCGCGCGGCATTGCGAAAGCAAGCAGGGAAACGAGCGTGTTTCCCTGCGGGAGAGTGGGGCCAGCTTACGCTTCGGCCTCGAGCTTTTCTTCGGCGGCACTCTTGCGATAGTACTTTGGATTCAAGCTCCAGAAGTCATCCGACCGGCCTGCCAGGAAGTCGGAGATTCCCACGCGTCCCACCGCTTCTCCGGTGGGTGCCCAGTAGTTCTCGTCCACAACGCGAACACCTTCCGGCACCAACTGATGCTTGTTGCGGAGCCCTGGGCCGGTGATCGATTCGCCAGCGACCAACGACTTCATCAGGGCTTCCTTATCGATGATCTCGGTTTCAAGTACTTCCAGGCACTTGCCCTGGTCGTTGCATTCGTAGATCGCGTGGAAGAACTGGTTCCGCTGAGCATCCATGACCACGTGCAGCCGCGAGACCTGTTCGTTGCAGCGCGCTGCGATCGCGCGAAGCGAGTTGACACCGACCGTCGTTGCACCAGCCACGTACGCAATCGTCTTGGCGGTCATCACGCCGATTCGAAGACCGGTGAACGAGCCTGGCCCCTGAGAAACGATCACCAATTGCAAATCGGTTGGTTTCCAACCGACCTCGGCGACCATATCCCGCAGCAGGGGTGTTATGGCCTGCGTAGTCGGCATGTTCGGATCGAGCCACTGGGCGAGCAGCAGTTCGGAGCCTTGAAAAAGAGCCAACGAACTTTGCCGAGTCGATGTATCGAGTGCAAGCGTCTTCAAGAATTCGATTCCTGGACACGAACAATGGGGTGAGGAGAGTCGCCTACCCCCATAACGGAAGTAGTGACAGACGCACGATTTGGCCGATCTTACCCGAACTCAGCGTTCCGTTCGAGTTGGCAGGCACCGCGTCTGCCCCAAGATGCCCAATGTCATTGTTTTTGGGTTATCTTGACCGTGGGGTTCCTTCAACCTAAATTTATATCCTATATCAGGTTGCGACGGCTTCCCTTGATACGGACCCGCGGCGTGACGAAAGTGCCAGTCTTTCGTTCGTGTGCTGCGAGATCGACCCCAGACCCATAGACTCGGAAAGGTAGTCGGGCGTGAAACGTGCCCTAATCAGCGACATCCACGGAAACTTGGAAGCCTTAAACGCGGTCTTGGACGACATTCGACAGCAAGGGATCAGCGAGATCTATTGCTTGGGCGACGTCATCGGCTACGGGCCGAACCCGGTCGAATGCCTCGACATGGTGCGACGCAAATGTGCCATGTGCCTGTTGGGGAACCACGATCAAGCCGCTCTGTTTGATCCTGAAGGCTTCAATCCGGTAGCTTTCCGAGCCATTCTTTGGACCCGCGACCAGATCGACAATTCGACCGGCGGTGCTGCAGCCGTGAACGAACGTTGGGACTTCCTGGGGGAACTGCCTCGCACGCACGTCGAACCGACGCGTCTGTTTGTGCATGGTTCGCCTCGAGATCCAACCAACGAATACGTTTTCCCGGAAGATGTCTATAATCAACGGAAGATGGAAAACCTTTTCGACCGCGTCGAGAAGTTCAGCTTCCAGGGTCACACGCATATTCCTGGTGTTTTCACGCCAAGTCTCGAGTTCTTTGGCCCGGACGAGTGCGACCACGAATACCGATTTGGCGACGAGAAAGCGTTGTTCAACGTCGGTAGCGTTGGCCAGCCTCGCGATGGCGATCCTCGCGCTTGCTACGTGATCCTGACCGACGAGTCGGTCGTGTTCCGTCGCGTCGACTACGATTCGAGCGTTACTGCCAAGAAGATTTACGACACACCTCAGCTAGATAACATGCTGGGTGACCGTCTGCGGGATGGTCGTTAACAACCACGCCGCGGCTATCCGCCTCCCGCACTGCAAGAGATCGAGCCCACGATGAAAACGGCTGTTGTCAGCGACATTCACGGCAACCTGGAAGCACTCACCGCGGTGCTGGCCGATATCGAGTCGCAACAGGTCGATCGGATTTATTGCCTGGGCGATGTCGTCGGGTATGGTCCGAATCCTCGCGAATGCGTCGACATCGTTCGCAACTTCGATCTCTGCATCCTGGGCAATCACGATCAAGCAGCCCTCTTCGACCCCGAAGGTTTCAGCCAAGGTGCAGAACAGGCAATCTTCTGGACCCGTCGCCAATTGGAAACCGGCGGAACGCAGGAAGAGGCACTCAGCCGCTGGCATTTCCTCTGCGGACTGCCTCGCACCCATCAGGAAGAACGACGCTTGTTCGTCCATGGCTCGGCCCGCAATCCGCTGAGCGAGTATGTCTTCCCGGAAGATATCTACAATCCGAAGAAGCTCGAGAAGATCTTCTCGCTGATTCCGAACGTCTGCTTCCAGGGACACACCCACGTTCCAGGCGTGTTTTACGAATCGGCCCAGTTTGTCAGCCCGAAAGACTTCGAGGACTCGACCTATTATTTCAATGGCGAGAAAGCGATGATCAACGTTGGCAGTGTTGGCCAGCCACGCGATGGCGACCCACGCAGCTGTTATGTAATCGTCGACGAGAAGTCGGTCACGTTCCGCCGCGTTGATTACGATCAAAATATCACGGCCGACAAAATTCGAGGCATCGACGACCTAGACGACGGCCAGGGCGAGCGACTCTTTGAAGGGCACTAAGGCCGCTTCCCCTCCCTAAACATTGCTCTCGCCACAACTCTTGCCGGAGGTTCTTCCCTCCGACCTTAACGCCGCCTCTAAGGTAATCCTTGGCTCGGCGAAGATTTTCGCGGATTCCTGGCAAAATTCCGTAACCCCTTGGCGGCGATCGCTATTCGCCCATACCTCAAGCCTCTTTTCCTAGCGTTTTTCCACCTCAGGAAACGCGTTACTTCTCTCGAGAAGGAGTCCTCATCCATGCATACGTTCAAGCGTTTGCGACCCAATCGTTTTGGTTTTACGTTGGTCGAGCTACTGGTGGTGATCGCCATCATTGGTGTGTTGATCGCCCTGCTCTTGCCCGCCGTTCAGCAAGCGCGCGAAGCTGCTCGCCGCATGCAGTGCACCAACCAATTGAAGCAGCTAGGCCTCGCCTGCCATAACTTCCACGATACCTTTGGCAAGTTTCCTGGCGGATCGCACCAAGATGCCTTCGCCGATCGAACTCGTACCAATCCAGACGAATATCACCACGACGACCGTGGCCGCTGGAGCTACCTGACCGTATTGCTTCCGTTCATCGAACAACAAGCCATGTACGATCAATTGACGTCGACGCACGTCGGGTCGGAGTATCCCTGGAACGGCACCACGCTGCTGCGAAACCAGATTCCAACCATTCTCTGCCCATCCGATGGCAACGGCAGCAAAGGGGCCAACGACCAAGGCCGCAACAGCTACCACGTCAATCGTGGTGACTATTGGAACAACTGGGATTGGTGGGAATGTCGCGGCGTGTTTGGCAACCAGTACCGCGTGACCAAAAAGTTCAGCAGCCTGACCGATGGCTCGAGCAACACGATGATGATCTCGGAGATGCGAATCGGCGTGCCGAACAGCACCAAGATCGGCCAAAACGTTGCTAACAGTGTCGGTCACAGCAACGGTGCCGCCCCAAGTGTGTGTGCTGCCCGCAAAGGTCCCAACGGCTCGCTGACTGGTTCGGTCTATACCCGTGGCGATAACGAACTGCCCGGCTGGCGTTGGTCGGATGCCCATACGGTCTTCACCCAGTGGCACGTCGTCCTTCCGCCGAACTCTCCTTCGTGCTCCAACGACAGCGGCGGAACGATCGATCACGAACTGATGACCGCCAGCAGCTACCACCCAGGCGGCGTGAACGTCGTCTTTGCCGATGGTGCGGTGAAGTTCATTCCCGAAACGATCGACACCGGCAATCTGACCGCAGCCGAGTCGGACATTCTTTCCTCGAATCCGCAGGCCTACGCTGGTGCTTCGCTTCGTGGTGTCTGGGGTGCCCTTGGAACGAGCTCCGGTGGTGAAGTTGCCAAAATCCCTTAGTTCATAACCTGCCAGTTTATCCTCGCCTCGGCAGGGGAGCCGAGGCGATCCTACCTCTCCCTCAACCCATGGTGCGCACATGTCTCGATACCTTCTTCGCACGAGTCTTCTGGTTCTGCTCGCCGGCCTGGTCGGCTGTGGCAGTAGCAATAACCTCAACACACAACTGGTCGAAGGGGTCGTTACCCTGGATGGTCAAACGGTCGACGGGGCCACCGTCGAGTTCATTCCCGCCGAGAATGGCGAGGGCCTGGCAGCCTCTGGATTTACGGACAATGCCGGAAAGTTTAACCTCACAGTGTTAAATCCCCCGGAAGAAAACCAGGTCGAAGTCGGCAGCGGAACGACGCCCGGACAGTACCAGGTCACGGTACGGAAAGCGATTGTCGCCCCCACGCCCGAGTCTTCGTCGCGACAAACAATGGGCAAGAAGACCTATGTCGTTCCGCAGAAGTACGAAACGGTTCGCACGTCAGGTCTAACCGCGACGGTGACCGAGGGCAGCAACAACATCCAGCTCGACCTTCAATCCAAGTAAGCGATTTGATCCTTCGAATGCCGGCCCAAGTGCAGGAATCGCCATGACCGATTCCGCGGAATTTATTCAGCTCCTGACTTCGCACCAAAGCCGCCTATACGCATACATCCTCTCGCTGGTCTTCGACCGCAACGAAGCAGACGATGTGTTGCAGCAGACGAACGTGGTTTTGTGGCGAAGCGCCAACGAATTCGACCTGGGGACGAACTTCGTCGCCTGGTCGTTTCGTATTGCCTATTATCAGGTTTTGGCCCATCGCAAACGGCAGCAGCGAGAAAAATTGATCTTCGACGACGACATGTTGTCCGAGATCGCCCATGTCGCGTCGGAAAGTGATCAGACGTTTCTCGTGCGGCAACGCCTGATGCGGGACTGCATTCAGAAGTTGAACGAACGACAACGAGATGTGATTCAACGGCGCTACCGCCGAGGTGCCACACTGGAATTGATCGCGGAAGAAACGCAGCGAAAAGTAAACGCTGTCAAACAGATTCTTTTTCGAGCTCGTGAGAATCTGATTCGTTGCGTCCGAGCTGGTTTATCGGAGAATGCCTAAGCCATGGATTCGCAGAAGCAACAAGAACTAACCGATCTGATCAATCTGCTACTCGACGATCACCTCTCGGATTCCCAGCGAGATCGCCTGACTGAACTGCTGCGCGACGATCGCGATGCGCAACAGCTTTACGCCGAGTATTGCCAGGCCCACGCCATGCTGGCCTGGGAACATGGCGTACTGCCGGAGGTTGACTTCGATCCGATGCTTTCCGAACAGCTTCCCACGGAACAAAACACCAATCGGCTTCAAGCACTTCGCTGGTGGCAACGCTTTGCCTTGGCGGCGAGTGTGTTGTGCATGCTGACGTTGGGCTCGAGCGTTTACCTGGCCCTACGGCAACAAGCAACAGTCGTCCAAGTCGAACCATCGACGCCTGACGTTCCTGATGCGATCCAGCCGCCACGAGTTCCCTGGACCGAGCGCACAATCTTCGCCACGTTTGTTACCGGTCGCGGAGCACGGCTCTTTGCGGAGGACTTGCCGACCAATCTTCGCCAGGGTGATTCACTTCGCAGCGGACATTACCGCTTGAGTGATGGCTTCGCGGAAGTAAAGTTTCGCAACAATGTCGAAGTGCTGATCGAGTCGCCGGCCGATTTTGAAATCGTAAGCGACATGAAAATGATCATGCATCGCGGGCGTTTGTCGGCGAGTGTCTCGCCCGAAGGGATTGGCTTTTCGGTCGAGACCCCTTCGATCGATTTGACCGACTTCGGAACCGAGTTCGCCGTCGATGTGCTGCCCAACCAGACCAGCGAAGTCCACGTCTTCAGCGGCGAGGTGAAAGTGGCTCCGAAACTAGCCCCAGTCGATCAGGAACGAGTGCAACTGAATGCCAACCAGGCAACACGGGTCCTCGGGACTAGCGGTATTCCGGAAGGCATCGACATTGCGATGGATCGTTTCTTCCGGCACCTCAACGAGACGCCTGAAGGTGATGAGGCCTATCAACAATTGATTGACAAATTGAACCCGGTCTCGCTGTATCGCATGGCTCCTTCGGTAGATGGTGTGATTCTCGCCGATCAAGGCCCGAACCAATCGGACGGCATTCTGTTGGCCGATCACATGATCAATCCTCCTTTCAAACCAGGCCGCATCGGCAGCTCGCTTTACCTGGAGGGACCTTACGCCGGCGCCTATGCCAAGGTGCCACGTTACGTGCCGGTCGAAAAAGGGGCGATCACCGTGTGCGCGTGGGTGAAAGCCAACAGCCGACCACGCTGGGCTGCGATTGCCAAGCATTGGTCCATTGAATTCGACGAGAACAACAACCCTTACGGCATCGGCGGACAGTTTCACTTCGGTCTGCACGACTACACCGGTGACCTCGAAGTCCAAGTTCGTGATAAAGATGCCAACGTCATCAAGTTGCGCGAGTACCAACCGCTGCCCCTGGGGCAATGGCAGCATGTGGCGTTCGTGGCGGATGGCCAGAACGTGCGGCTCTATCGCAATGCGTTCGAAGTCGCCTCGGCTCGCTGCGATGGGCTGGCAACCAATGGGCCTCCGTCGATGGCGATTGGTGCCAAGCTGAGCCACGACTGCAGTCAGCCCGACGATCGCAACCCTGGCTATTGGCATGGCCGAATCGATGAACTCGCGATCTTCGATCGGGCTTTAACCCCCGACGAACTCTCGCAATTGTTCGAGAACGTCCCGGCCGTAGCACCGACGAAGTAAGGCGTGCAATCGAGTCGCCTAGCGACAATTAACACGAACTTTACGACGCTCCTCTCCGGTCGAAGAGTGACTTTAGCTATAGGTTTTTCCAGACCTGTGAGGTACGCCAGTCATCGCTCCGACCGTCATTTCTCTCTTCTCCGCAAAATGAATCTTCTTGAAGCGCACGTCGATCGAGGGCTCGCGATCTTCCCTGCGCAAACTTGAAGCCGGTGTCTGGCAAACGGCCGGGGAAGTTTCTACGATAACCGCGAAAGCAACAAAGTTGCCTCCCCCTCCCTTCCGATTGCAGGATGAATCATGCCCCACCAACGCTTCCCTCTCGCGGTACTGCTGTTCGCTGCCTGCTGTTTGACCAGCATCACCTCGCTGTCGGCCGCCGACCAAGGCCCCATCATTGTTGCCCATCGTGGCGGTGCCTACGAATACGAAGAGAACACCATGGAAGGTTTCCGTGCGTGTTACGAGCGCGGTATTCGTGGCTACGAAACGGACATTCGCATGACCAAAGATGGCGTGCTGGTCGTGCTGCATGATGACAGCCTCGATCGCACTCACCAGGCCACCGGCCCCGTCGAAGAGAAGACCGTTGCCGAACTGGCAGAAGTCGTGACCAAGAAAGGCCAAAAGCTGCTGTACCTCGACGAGTTGCTCGAGTTCTTCGCCGATAAGCCAGACGTTTACCTCGAACTGGAAATGAAGACCAAGAATAAGAAGCTGTATCCAGACGGCCGAATCGCCGAGTATTGCCAGAAGCTTCACAAGGCAGCGACGGCTCAGCAGCCCGCCGACTCGACCTATGTCTTCACCTCGTTCGACGAACGCCCCTTGAAGGCGATCCACGAGATCGATGCGAAAGCTCCTTTCATGTTGATCGCCAGTAAGCCTTGCTCGACCGAGTTCATCGAACGTGCCAAAGAGCTGGGTACCAATCGCATGGCCTGCCGGATCGAAGGGACATCGCGTGCCGCCATCGAAGAGGCCCACAAGAACGGCATGATCGTCAGCTGCTGGCCCGGCCGCGGCGTGAACGACTACTACATGGCCCTTGGCTTGGGGATCGAAGTTCACTGCACCGATATCCCGACGGTCATCCAGAGCGTGAAAGAGCAACTGCCAGAAGTCGCCGCGAAGTGATCGCTTCGAGTACCCAACTCTGGTTACAAACCACAGGCCTGCGGATCGCTTCCGTGGGCCTTTCGTCGTGAATTAGCTATCTTCCTGCTTGCCATCGGCCTGGCAACTTCTCGCAGAATCTACGCAACCATGGTTTCCCCATGGCGATAACCCCAGCAGCAAGGCAACCGCATCATGCACAAGGGGAACGCCGCGATGGCACCATATTTGAAGAAGCCGGCACTTGATCCGGTTTGGCCACCCAAAGGGTATCAAAAGAAGGTCGAAGTGACCGATGCCGACGATTGGTGGATCTTGGCCGCTGTCCATGGACGCTCGGACCCCTGGGATCTAATTGTCTACAACTTCCAGACCCGCAATGCGGACGAAGTGAACTGGTGCCTTCATCATTTGGTCGGATGCCGCCGCACGACCAAAGACGGCAAGAACTACGACTTCGGCAAGCCCTGTACGCAGAAGCAATACGTCTATATTCCGCCAGCATCGTGGACGCCGCCTACTTCCGAGGACGAAGATGCCTGGCTGCTGGTGAGCCGGACGCTCAATTCATCCTCCGTCAAAGGCATGCATGTCTCCTTGGCTGGCCTCGGGCTGTCGATGAGCGCGCATGACTTCGCCAAGATTGGCTACCTGGTGAACGTCCGCCGGATCGATGTTCGCCTCCAACGAAGTCATCCCCATGCTGCGGAATATGTCCCGGAAACCGACACGATGATTCTTTCGACGCTCGGCGAAAGTGCCGTCGACCGAAGCATGATCGTGCATGAAGCGGTCCACGCCAGCTTCGACTACCGGCGCAGCCAAGGTGTTTACACCGGCATGATCCAAGAGGAATGCTTCGCCTACGTCGTGCAGATGGTCTATCTGCAGAAAGTACGCGGCAGCACCTGGCCCAGCAGTTGGAAAGACTTCGACGCCCACGATACCTGGAAGGCGGCCTGGGTCATCGCCAGTAAGATCCGAACCAACGCCCAGGTCACCAAGGAAGACATCGACAACCTTCGCGCCGCCTACCAAGACTCGTCTGCCGGCCGAGGCATCAGCCCAGACCGCCGCACCAATCACAACGGGATCTATTAACGACCTGCCCGATCTGACATGGCAGGTAGTGATCACCCACGCTCTGCACGCACCTCTAAAGGGGCACATGTAAGGCAATATGTGCCCTTTACCGCCTATGGGCCGTACTAAACTGCCAAGATTTTGGTAGATATTGGCGAAATCCCCCCTTCGGAAAGGTTTACAAGTGGAATTCGCCTCCTTATCCTTCGCAATAGTAAAGCTTATCTATTAAATTTGAATTTTTCGTTCCTCTAGGTGCCCCCATGCGTTCGCCTCGCCTTGCCTCCCTCCTGATGACTTTCGTTGGAATTCTAGCCGTTTCCGGCTGTAACTCCGCTCCTTCCGACTTGCCGGAACTCGCCCCAGTCACCGGCACGGTCACCCTCGACGGCAAACCGTTGGCAAATGCGTCGGTTTCGTTCGAGTCGTCCAACGGACAGGTCGCCTTTGGTCAGACCGATGCGGAAGGGCACTATGAACTTAACTTTCGTGACGGAGCCAAGGGCGCCGAAGTGGGCGAAAACAAAGTCCGCATCGAAACGGTTCTCGAAGGTCCACCAGCACCGAACTACCGCGATCCGATTCCAGCCAAATACAACAGCAAGACGACCCTGACCCGAAATGTCAGCAAGGACAACCCAGTCCAGAACTTCGAACTGACCTCGAAGTAATTTCCAAGTCATGCCCCACTGCATGCCAGAAATTTCGGTCGCCCCAGGCCGGAATTTCTTATCGCATGTGGTTTGAAAACTCGAAACAACACCCACGCAGCTAATTTAAGCTCAGCTCCTTCGGGGCTGGCCTACCTCTCTTTTCATCAAAATCTATTTTCCCTTTTCTAAGGACCGTTCCATGTCGCTTCGGAACCAAAAGACCGCTGGCGATCGCCACGGCTTCACGTTGGTGGAGTTGTTGGTCGTGATCGCGATTATTGGCGTCCTGATCGCACTGCTACTTCCCGCCGTGCAACAGGCCCGCGAAGCTGCCCGCCGCATGAGCTGCTCGAACAACATGAAGCAGATCGGCCTGGCGATGCACAACTATCACGACACCTTTAACGTCTTCCCTCCTGGCCTGGTCGATACCGATCCGGCGTTCATCGATGGCAACTCGCAAACGGCCGCTCAGAATGCCAATGGTTTGGCGTGGTCTGCTTTGATCTTGCCTTTCGTCGAGCAGAATGCCCTCTACGACTCCGTCCAAACGCAGACCGGCAACTTCGGTCATCACTGGATGGATAAGAACCATGATGGGTCGGCGAACGACCCGATCGACGCCTCGAAGATCGCGATCAATGCCTACGCCTGCCCGTCTGATCCTCTTCCGATGATCAACAACAAGCGTGGTGGTTACGCCAAATGCAACTATAAAGGCAACGCCGGTACCTACGCAGCGAATGACAAGAAGGGGGTCTTCTGGACCTCTTCGGAAATTCATATGCGAGATATCACCGACGGGACCACCAATACAATCCTCGTCGCCGAAAGTGGTGGCAAGGAAGATTCCGCCAGCCAATTAAACTGCGGCGGATCGGTCTGCAATTTCAAAGCCGGCATCTGGATCGGTGGTCGCTACGTGGGGAACGCCGCAAGTTGGCACTCCGGCGTGTATGGTCACGACGTGCTATCCTTCGGCGGCGGTTCGGCAACATACCTGATTGGTCGCTCGTCGGCAAACTGGGGACACGACTGGATCAACAACAGCACCCACCCCGGCGGGATCATGATCTCGATGTCGGATGCTTCAGTGCGCTTCCTGCCAGAAACGATTGACATCAACATCTACCGTCGGATATCCGATCGCTCGGACGGCCAGGTGGTCGGCGAGTTCTAAGCCGCAGCCAGCCCCGCGCCGACGAAATGAGCTCATTCAAGGCACCTGACCTCCGAATATCTGGCGGTCAGGTGCCTTTTTTCGTGCCGGGAACGTATCCGGCCGCAGGGTTCGGTTTGTGGGAAATTTGGGGCCAGTACCTTCCGGAGAGGCGTTTGAACGCGTAACATTCCGCGATAAATTGCCTAACTCTCCCGATTTCTGGCAAATATGGTCGTTATCCTCTCGAAGAAGAGTTGTGGCGTTTCCAAACTCGGCCTCAAAGGTGAGAATGGGGCGGATTGATTCGCTTCCCCCAATCCATGGGTAATAGAAGCGGCCGGCCGCCTGGCAGGTGTCTGGGCGACAGTGCCACAATCTGGCGGCATGCCCGGCCATGTTTACCCCGCAAATTATCGATTTCCCAAGGACCTTCGCTCGTGGAACGGCGCCACATTACGTTTCTTCTGCTTGCCGCTTCGCTGCTGCTGACGTTCAACCTTTTTAATCGAATGAATCCTCCGGAACCGAAACCGGAGCTCGATCAAGAAGAGATCGTCGAGTTCGACGAAAAAGCGAACACGCCTGCCGACAACAAACCAGGCGAAGGTGCCGAGGATGTGGAAGAAGATAAGGTCGTCTACGACCGAACCTTCGCCACGCTCGGCTCGATCGATCCCGAATCGGGCTATCGCATGCTGGTGACGGTCGATTCACGCGGGGGCTCGATTCACCGAGTCGAACTGAGCAATCCCAGCTTCCAAAGCTACGAACACGATGACGATGGCGGCTATCTCGGCCAGCTCGCCTTCGACGAAACCGATGGCAAGGGTGTCAAAATCCATGTCGTGGGGCCTGGCACTCCCGCTGCCGAAGCAACCTCGAAGACCGAAGGTGTAGCCAATGGCCTGAAGCCTGGCGATCAGATTGTTTCGGTCGAAGGCAACTCGGTCACCGATATCGCTACCTTCCGCGAAGCGCTGAAGAAGACGCGACCTGGTCAAGAGATCGAAGTCGTTGTCGATCGTCCTGGTGACGGGGATGCGGCCGCGACGAAAGTAACCTTTGCGATCCAGTTGCGAAAGCATCCGATCGAAGTGATCAAGCCCGATACCTCCACCATCGATGGCCCCGACGGGCTGCCGAAGGTTGTCGATCATCCGCCCGCATTCTTGACCTCGCTGGCTCAGGTCGGTGCTCTGTCGTCGCGCGATGGACTGAAGGAAATCAAAGGCCTTCCTTCGCTGATCGACAGCAACTGGAAGGTGACCCAGGTCTCGGAAAGCGAAGTCCACCTTGAGATGACGCTGTTCCCCAGCGACTTGAAGCAGTTGGGCGAAAACCGCAAGCTGCGTCTGGTGAAGAAGTTCTCGTTACCGAAAGTAACCGAAGAACAGAAGTCGGTTGAAGGCTTCGATATTCAGTACCAGTTGGAACTGCACAACGAATCGGAAGACAGCCTTCCGGTTGCTTACCGTCAGTTCGGTCCGACCGGCTTGCCGCTGGAAGGCTGGTGGTACGCCCACAAGATCAGCCGAGGCTGGGGTACCGCAGGTATCCGTGACGTGACTTGGGAATCGCTCGACACGGGCAAATTTACCCTCTTCACCGTGCACAGCCTTGTCGATCAGGCCCAAAAAGAAGGTGCCGATCCTTGGACACCGCTGATGGCTGCGGGCAGCACCGACAAGACCAAGTACGCCGGTGTCGACGCTCAATACTTCAACTGCTCGCTGCTGCTCGATTACGAAGGAAGCGATCCGAAGTTCCAGATGTCGAAGGCTGCCGGGGCACCGATCGCTCCGATCAACGAAGCTTACGAACCGAAGACCGACTGTTCGTTCCTGCTGCAAAGCCAGGCCTATCCACTGGGTGCCGGCCAAACGGTTACGCAGAAGTTCCGCATCTTCGCCGGTCCTAAAGAGACCAGCGTGCTGCAGCACTACGGTCTGGGCAATGTCGAATACTACGGCTGGTTCAGTGCCGTATCGTGGCTGCTGCTACAGGTTCTGCACGGTCTTTACGCGGTGCTGGGCAACTATGGCCTGGCGATCATCGTGCTGACATTGGCCGTGCGTGGTGCGATGCATCCGATTAGTCGCAAGCAAGCCAAGAACATGCAGATTCAGGCCGCCTTGGCTCCTGAAATCAAGCGCATCAGCGACCAGTACAAGGACGATCCAGAAGGCCGATTGAAGGCTCAGCAGGATCTGTTCAAGAAGCATAACTTCAACCCAGTTGGCGGCTGCTTGATGATGTTCATCCAGTTGCCAATCTTCCTGGGGCTGTACCGTGCGTTGGCGGTCGACTTCCAATTGCGACAAGCACCGCTGATCCCTGGGATCTCGTGGTGCTCGAACCTGGCTGCGCCGGACCAGTTGCTTTACTGGGGCGATTGGATGCCCGAATTCATTTCGCGTCCAACCGGCTTCCTGAGCCTCGGTCCTTACTTGAACATTCTGCCGCTGGTAACTGTGGCGTTGTTCCTGGTGCAGCAGAAGTTGTTCATGCCGCCACCACAGGACGAACAACAAGAGGTCCAGCAGCGAATCATGACGTTCATGATGATCTTCATGGGGATCATGTTCTTCAAGGTTCCCTCCGGACTCTGTATCTACTTCATCACCTCCAGCATCTGGGGCATCGTCGAGCGGAAGCTGTTGCCGAAGCCGAAGAACATTCCAACGGTGATCGAAGCGAAGAAAGAGGACATCAAGCAGCCTCGCATTCGGCAAAGCAAGAAGAAGCGCTAAGCCGGGTCTGACCGAGGAGTTCTCTCCGGCACATGGCATTCGATTTAGAGCAAACGATTGTCGCGATCTCGTCCGCACCTGGTATTGGGGCGAGATCGATCGTGCGGTTGAGCGGGCCTGATTCCGTGCAACTCGCCATGAGCGTCACCACGACGCCCGACGCCACCGAGATCGTTCGGGCCCAAGTCGTCACGCAAGAAGTCTACTTGCCAGAAGGCCGAACGATGCCGGCCGACTTCTGGATCTGGCCCACGTCGCGAAGCTATACCCGGCAACCGCAGGTCGAAATGCACTTGCCTGGCAGCCGTCCGATTGCGGACGAAATTTTACGGCAGCTACGTGCCGCAGGCGCTCGATTGGCCCAGCCAGGCGAATTCACGATGCGGGCCTTTCTGGCAGGGCGACTCGATCTTACCCAGGCCGAAGCGGTGCTCGGCGTGATCGACGCCCAGGGAGAACAGCGTTTCCAATCGGCGTTGAAGCAGCTCTCCGGTGGATTGTCAGGTCCCCTGCAATCGGCGCGGGACGAACTGATTGAACTGCTCGCCTTGCTCGAGGCAGGGCTCGACTTCGTGGAAGAAGATATCGAATTCATCACCCACGAAGAGCTCCATCAGCGGGTGACGTCGATCTATGATTCGCTCAGCCAACTCCGGGATCAGATTCAAAACCGAACCTTCGGGCAAGCAGTCTCCAAGGTTGTTTTGCTGGGGCTACCTAACGCCGGCAAGAGTAGTCTGTTCAATGCGTTGACCGAAAGCGACGACGCGATTATCTCGCCGGTGGCAGGCACGACTCGCGATTTCATCTCGAAACGGGTGCATTGGCATGGAATCGACCTGGAGTTGATCGATACGGCAGGCCACGAAACAGTCGCCGATAGCGATCTGCTGGGAAAATTTATGGAGGCCCAAACCCGATTTGCCACTGACGATTGCGACCTCGGTTTACTTTGTGTAGACGTAACTTCGGGGCTCTCGGAGGCGGCGCGTCAGCTTCAATTGCGAATGACGGCTGATCGGCTGCTGGTGGTCGCCACGAAGGGGGATTCTATTCCCGATGCCGACGCTTCATTCGCGGCGCTAACGACCAGCGCAATAACTCTCAGCGGCGTGAAATCCCTACAAATTGCCATCTTAGAACGATTGGCCGACTTGGAAGTCAGCAGTAGTGAGCTGGTCCCGGCGACGGCGGTCCGCTGCTTAAGTGCCATCGAAGCGACCTTGGGGGCTCTCACCACCTCCTTGAATGGTATCTCGGGATATCATTCCGAGGAACTGATCGCCTCTGAGATTCGTTTCGCTATCTCGCAACTGGCCGAAGTGGTCGGTGCGGTCTATACAGATGACCTTCTGGACGTGATATTCTCCCGATTTTGCATTGGAAAATAGGCGGATTATCCTGAATTTTTGCGTCGGGATTGATTGCATAAGGCCCGCCTAACCGCTAAGTTGAAACCTTAGGCGGCTTATAAGGGGCCTGTTCTATCAGAACCGGCGTAGTCGATTTTGACTGCTTCCTGCCGTCACCCGTCCCCATCTCGCCCATCCCTATTTCGCTTAACAATACCTCTCGGTGCCCTCTCGCTTTGTATTTCTTTATTGAGCTATCAGGCCCGAAATAAGGTACGCGTTTGCAAATCAACGAGGAGATTTTGTACATGAGTTCTCGCGAGAATCGTCGTAACTTCATGAAGCTGACCGCTGCCGCGGGTGCTGGCTTCTGGGCAACCGCTGGTGTTCAAGCCCAAGAAACGAAGTCGCCGAATGAAAAGATCAACTTTGCCAGTATCGGTGTCGGCGGTAAGGGTTCGAGTGACTCGAACGACGCTGCTCGCGCAGGCAACATGGTCGCCATCTGTGATATCGACCGCGATCGCCTCGAATCGGCTGGCGCCCGTTACTCGGACGCGAAGCAGTACACTGACTACCGAGAAATGCTCAACGAAATGGGCGACAAGATCGACGCGGTTACCGTCAGCACGCCTGACCACTCGCACGCTCCGGCCACCGCCATGGCCATGAAGATGGGCAAGCACTGCTTCACGCAGAAGCCTTTGACCCACAGCATCTGGGAAGCACGTCGCCTGGGCGAAATCGCCAAGGAGAACAAGGTCGTGACCCAGATGGGCAACCAGGGTACGGCAGAACGTGGCGTTCGTCGCGCTGCTGAAATCATCCAGGGTGGCGGCATTGGTACCGTGAATGAAGTTCACGTTTGGACCAACCGTCCTGTCTGGCCACAAGGTGTGGCCAAGCCAGAACCACAACCAGTTCCAGAAACCCTGGATTGGGAAATGTTCATCGGCCCAGCCCCTTACCGTGAATACGCCGACGCCTATCACCCGTTCAAGTGGCGTGGTTGGTGGGACTTCGGTACCGGTGCCTTGGGCGATATGGCTTGCCATACGTTCAACATGGCCTACATGGCATTGAACCTACGTGACCCATCGTCGGTCGAAGCCGAATCGTCCGGCCACAACGGTCAGACCTATCCAAAGTGGTCGGTGATCAAGTTCGAGTTCCCAGAACTCGCCGGTCGCGCCCCAGTCACCATGTACTGGTACGACGGCGGCAAGTTGCCACCACCGGAACTGACCAAAGACCTGCCACTGAACGACGGCAAGCTGTCGACCAGCGGTAGCCTGTTGATCGGTGACGGCGGCAAAATCTACTCGCCAAACGATTACGGTGCCAAGTTCAGCTTGCTGCCAGAAGACAAGTTCAAAGACTACAAGGGTCCAGAGGAAAGCATTCCGCGCTCCCCAGGTCACTTCAAGGAATTTGTCGACGGTATCAACGGCGGTCCAGAACCGATGTCGAACTTCCCGAACTACGCCGGTCCGCTGACCGAAACCATCCTGCTGGGTAACCTGTCGGTTTGGACTACGGGCGAATCGGGCAAGGGTAAGGTCATCGAATGGGATGCCAAGAACCTGAAGGCCACCAACGCTCCAGAAGTGGCTGACATTATCAAGCCGAAGTACCGCGAAGGTTGGGCCGACCTGGTCTAATCGCTTAGGCGACTTGATAGCTGCAAACAGCGAAGCGGAGTCACCCACTGGGGTGACTCCGTTTTTTTATGCCCAGACTGCCAAGGAAGAATTCGGCGATTCATTTGCGGAATTTGGCACCCTTCTTATATCATTAGGTGCGATCGGTACTTCGGTCTTCGCCTGCACTTTTCCCACCGAGCTCCGCAATGGCCTTACCCCCTTCCGCAACAAAGACGGCAACCGACGCACAAGAAGTCGCGTCGCATGCTCAATCCGCCTTTGTCGAATACGACCGACGGCAGGCCGCGGAAGAAGATGCTTTGCTGATTCAAGCTTTGCAGTCGAACGACCGTGAAGCGCTCGGCGCGTTTGTGCAGCGGCAACAAGGGTTCGTCTTCGGTTACCTGCGTTCCCGGATGGTCGACCCGACCGACGCCGACGATCTTTGCCAGGAAGTCTTTCTTCGCTGCCTGGCGGGTAAGGTCCGTTTTCGTGGCGATGTGCCGGTACGCCCCTGGCTGCTCGGCGTGGCCCGGAATGTTCTGCGCGAACACATCCGCCGCAACCGTCGCCGGAAAGAAGTCGAATGGACGGAACTTTGCCTCGAGCTCGATTCGCTGACCCAGGACGACAGCTCTGACTATCGCATCGTCCATGGTTGGCTTCATTCCTGCATGGACTCGCTGGGGCACTCGGCCCACGAAGCGTTGAAGATGCACTACTTCGCCCGACTTCGGATGGCCCAGATCGCCGAGAAAATGCGACGCAGCGAAGGCGCTGTCAAACTGCTGGTCTTCCGAGCTCGTCAGGCTCTCAAAGAATGCGTTACCCGAAAGTCGCGGATCGCCTCGGATGAATGACACGCAACTGATCGAGCTAATTCAAGAAAGCCCGATCGAGGAACTCACCTTAGAGCAAATCCAAACCCTGCGCGCTCGCTTATCCGAGTCGGCGCCGCTGCGTGATGCGCTCGCCGAGCGTCTGCAGATGGAGCATCACCTGGTCGACGTCCTGGGTGCCTCTGGCGATACGCCAGACCAGTTCGTGCAGAAGGTGTTGGCCCGTAAGCAGCATCAGGCATCGACCTCGCGATGGGGCCTCGGGTTCGGACTGGCACTCGCTTTATTGTTGGTGATTAGCCTCGCTGCTTTCTATCCGTGGAACCGGGGTACGACGGTTCCCGACACCGCGCAAAACACGCCGGAGCCCACCAAACCGGAAGCTTCCACAGAAGAACCGACCGACACCAAAGCGAAACCGGAACCTTCTCAGCCCCCGACGCCTGCTGCCCCGGCATCTTCCCAAGAGCCGATGCCCAATAACGCCGCCGCGACCGAGCCTTCGGCTCCGATGGACGTCGCCGACGCCGATGGCAGCGACGAACTCGTAACCCTAACGCCGCGCGACGTCGAACCAATTAGCTTCGCCCATCTGACCGCCCTGCCCGATTCCGATCGGCGCGACTCGCTGAATCGCACCCAGTTTGAAACCTGGTTCACCAAGGCCTCGGACAAACTCCCTTCCAACATCGAAGAATTCCGCGATGGTGATCGTCCCCAGCTACGCATGAAAGGCTGGTTTCGCCTGCGAGGCACGTTGCCCGAATCGTCGGCCCTTCGTTTCCAGCTTTCCGATCTGCATCGTGTCCGCTTCCACTTCTACGCCGGCGACACTGGCGTAACGATCGTCAAACATCAGCACGATTACTCCCCTTGGTACGCCTATGCCATGCAGGCAGGCGAAGATGGGATCCAGCCGATCAATCTGCTGCTGCAAGCGAACGATGGCTATCGCGAACACCGCGGTCCGGCCCGGCACTTCGGTCCGGTCGCCTTCTACTTTGACGACTCCACTAAAGAATTAGTTTTCTACAAAGGAGACGTCGAAGTCATCCGTACGCCCCTGCCCTATTCCCCAGATCGGATTTATTTCGAGGGGGAATCGATAGTTCGGCAGATGAATCTCTGGCCGGTCGGCGATCTTCCCCGGGTCGCAGCCGACTATCCGATCCAATACGAAACCGATCGACCGGCTGATTTGCCATGGCAATCGAAGCTGGCCGAAGGGACGACGCTGGAAAAGAACGGCGACGGTTCGGTATCGCTGGTCGCCAACAATCCCCAGAACCATAGCTGGGCAACCCTGCCGCTCCCAGGTCACGGCCTGCGGATGGTCGACCTGAAGCTGTCGAACCTCGATCACGCCGCCAGCGTGTTTCTCGCTCAGCCTGCCAAACCGCCAGAGGAAGGCAAAGAAGCGGAAGTCCCGCAGCCGCAAGATGGCGTCGTCTTCAGCCGAAATCGTCGGACCGGTAAACGCTTCGCGCGGTTCTCGTACGTCTTCGATAGCAACCACGAAGTCGACCGCAATCCCCTGGAACACCCTTCGACCGAAGTCGCCGACAACGTCTGGGTACGACTGCTGGTGGGTGGCAGCCAGATCCGTGGTTGGATCAGTCTCGATGGCCTCCATTGGGCTTTGATGTCAAGCGAAGACAACGATACCAAAGGCGTCTACAACCAGGTAGGTTTCTCGGTGGCGAAGGTCGATGGCGAACATCGTCCGACCCTGCAGAAGCTGGTCGTTCGCGAACTTCCTGGCCTCAACCACTTGTTCTCTCCGGAGCATTGGAAGCAGGTCGATCAGATTCCCTGGAAACAACTCGGCGAGTCTCCGTATCCAGAGGAACCGTTCACGCTGGAAGATGGCACGAAGGTTCCGGCCGACCTGGCAACGCGTCTGCGTCGTTATAGCGGCACCAGCGCTTCGCTCGATCACATGACCGACCTTTGTGAGGAAGCCTTGGCCGCCGCGACGTCGACGAGCCAGAAGAAGCAGATCCTGGCCGAGATGCTTTTGCTGACGCGTACCTGGCCGCTCGATTATCACGAGAAGCGTTTCATCACATGGTGTACCGATCGGCTCGATGAACTGTTCGCCCAGCAGCTCTTCACCGAAGATCGCCAAGACTACGCCGCATTCCGCCGTGAACTGCTGAACCTGCCTTCGATGAATCGCGATCCGATGGGCTACTTCGCCCAGGACTGCTTCAATGCCGAGATCTTGGCCGCGATCCAGCAACAACGCTGGGACGACATTCTGAACGACAGCGAAACGCTGCGACACTATTACAGCTACGAGCCAGCCAAGGTTCGCCGCGATTTCCCAATCATCAACTGGGGTGGTGGGATCGCGTCGCGTTACTCAGGCCGCTCCGGGATCGCCCAGGAATACCTGACCGAAGGGCGCTCGACTTCGATGCTGGTCGAAGACCTCAGCAAAGAGGCCTACAACATCAGTGCCGAATTGAACGCCGCCCTGGAAAGCGGAGCGATTGCCGACGCGTGTCGCTTGATCACGCAAATTCCGGAGTCGGCTGCGGAAGGGTTGGCACCTTCTGGCAGCGACCCCAACCACCTCTTCTCGGTTCCGGCGGCCATTCAAATGGCGGTGCAAAACCACCAGCCGCTTCGCGAACAGATGGAGAAAGAGAACGCCGACCTCGCGCAGCTTCGCGTCAACTCGGCCATCCAGCGTGGCGATCGCCAGGTGGTCGAACTGGTCACGCTCCAGTTCTTCGACACCCAAGCCGCCGCCCAGGCACATCTCTGGCTCGGCGATCAAGCGACCGCCGCTGGTGACTTCGCCACCTCGCTGCAGCATTACATGAAGGCTGGTCGTTCGGCTCAGGGCTCGCTCAAAGGGGAAATCGATGCCCGGCTGCTGATGCTGGGGCATGCCCCGATTGATGCTTCGACCGAACCGCAAGGCGAAGTGGTGCTCGGTTCCTCGAAACTGTCCGCCACGACGCTGGTGGACGAAACGAGCATGCTTCGTGTTTCGGCGCAGTCTGACAACCAACCGACACCGACGGCCACCAAGTCGCCGGAAGCTGGTCCGTGGAAGGCATCTGGCACGCTGCGGGACACCCCGATTGTGTTGCGAGCCCAGTGGGGTCGAGAAAAAGAAAAGCCTCCAACATCGATTCGCGATCGCAAAGTTGATTGGCGGGCCCGTTACCTCAGCTTCACCTTGGATGGCAACTTCGCCCTGGTCAGCAACCGGTTCGAGTTATGGAAGCTTGATCTGGCGAATGGCAAAGAGGTTTGGAAGCAATCGGAAAAAGACAAGGACCGTGGCAAGGCGCATGACTTCCCGTTCACGCAAACTAAGCCAATGATTGTGGGCGATCTGATCGTCTGTCGCATGCTGCATGAAAAAGGTTTCGCGCTGTATGGTCTCGATCGCTACACAGGCGAACAGCGTTGGGCAACCAACCTCGACGGCCAACTGGTACTGGCCACCGATCCTGTTTCGGTGCAAGGTCGGGCACTACTGGTCACGCTGAAGGAAGTTTCTCAGTCGACCTACGCGGTTCGTTTATCCCGTGTCGATTTGACCACCGGCGAGATTCTCGACAGCCATCCGCTGTTCCGCATTCGTGATACCTGGTTTGATCGGGGTGTGGGCAACATTGTGCTGCACCGCGAACAGTTGCTGGTCGACCTGGGCGGCGTGCTTGCTTCGTGCGATATCTCCGGCCACCTTCAGTGGGTTCGCAAGCAGTTGACGTTCCCGCAAAAGATCGACGATCGCTGGGCGAAGCAGCGGCTCAGCGATATCGTCGTCGTGGGTGACCAAGCGGCCGCGTTCCATGCGGGCATCTTGCGGATGGAATGCTTCGACATCGCGACCGGGGACTTGAACTGGACTTATCCTGCGTCCGATGTGCGGTCCGTTCGGCGGACGCTCGACAATCAACTGCTGGTTGAAACCCCCGATCGCTGGGTCGTATTGTCGATGCAATCAGGAGAACCGCTCCACGAGGTCCTGCGTCCTGATGGCGTGCTGTCGTGGCACCTCATCCCGGATGGGATTGTCAGCCTGGTCTACGTCGAGCCAACGGCCAAAGATGCCCCGGCATCAGTCCAGGTCATCCAGACCAACCTGACCAGCGGCGAGGAGACCGCGTTGCAAACGTACGAGGTCCCGTCCAAAGAGGATCCGGCCGCCGGACCTCTGTTCTACGCCGACGGCAAATGGTACCTCTGGGCCATGGAAAACCGTGAAAAGGACGAGCGCAAGCTAATGGTCTTGGAATAAGCCTTTTCACGATTCTTTCGATCGGAAAACGCCGGAAATCACTTTTCCGATCAAAAATGCCAGTTGAGCTTTTTTTCGTGTAACGAACCGGCCTTGCCGGGGCATAGGCTGGTAGAGATGACGCTTGGTACGGCTAATTTCCATTGGTAACGGCCAACGTTTGTTCCTACTGCCAAACCCTAACTTTTCGTACCCGGCCATGCACTTTTCTCGTTGGACCATCTGTCTGCTGCTATTGCCACTTTCGTGGGCGTATGCCTCGAATGCCTTGGCAGAAGGCGAGTGGGAAGTCACTCCCGAGAGTGAAAAAGCATTACAACGTGGGCTTACCTGGTTGGCAGAAAATCAGGGGCCCAACGGTGACTGGGAATCGGACGATCTCGGCCTGGTTGGCATGGGGGCCTTGGCCTTCATGGCGGATGGTCACGCCCCTGGTCGGGGCGAATTCGGACAACCTCTGGAACGTGCTCTCAACAAGATCCTTTCCAGTCCCCGCCCTTCTGGTTTATTGAATGTCGCCGATGCGCAGCGCGACATGTATAACCATGGCCTGACGACGTTCGTTCTGGGGCAAGCCCATGGAATGACCAACGATGGCCGCATCAACCAGGTTCTCGACCGCGCGTTAAAACTAATCGCCTTCACTCAGGCTGAAGATGGTGGCTGGGACTATCGCGCTGTTCGTCGTGATTCTGGACACGACCTAAGCCTCGCTGTGATGCAGGCCAAAGCGCTGCGAAGTGCGATGGATACCGGCATTGAAGTCGCTCCGGAAGTCGTCGACCTGGCAATCGGTAGTGTTCGCGAACATTACAGTCCCGAGGGCGTCTCGCGCGATGCTTCCGAAGCCGAGCAGATGAAATACCCTGGCCAGTTCACCTACACGCGTCATGGCGGCAAAGCGTCGCTGGCAATGGCGGCGGCCGGGGTCGTTTGCCTGCAAGAGTTCGGCCAATACGACGACTGGCGAATTGCCAAGAACATGGAAGTCATCCATGCCGAGATCGCCAAGTTGAAAGAGAAAACCAACAAGAATAACGGCCGTCTGCCGTTCGATGCCTATACCCTCTACTATGTCGGTCAGGCACTCTATCAATCCGGTGGCGAAGACTGGAAGCGATCGTACCCGACGCTTCGTGATGCGGTGGTCGCTTCACAAGTCGTGCGACCTGAAAACCCTCGCGAACATGGTCACTGGCACGCCGGAGCGCATGTCGGTGGCAAGCCAGGCGACCTGTATGGAACGGCGGTCGGCTGCTTCATTCTGGCGATGCCGAATCGCTATCTTCCGATCTTGCAGGAAGGTCGAATCGAATCGTTTCAGCAAGATGGTGTTCGATAACCCTTTCGGAATATAGACGTCAGCAGCATGTTTCCTGTCTTTGTAGCCTCTGGTTTTGCGATCGCCGGCGCCGTCATGATGGCTGGGCCTGCGTTGATTCACTTGATGAATCGCAATCGCTACCGCACCATTCACTGGGCGGCGATGGACTTCCTGTTGGAAGCGATGCAGTCCAATCGGCGGCTTCTGCGAATCCGCGATATGTTGCTGATGCTGCTTCGCGCCCTCGCTTTGTTGCTGTTCGGTCTCGCCCTGGCACGACCTTACTTTTCAGCCTCCAGCGACACCGCATTACCAGGCACCTCGAAGCCGCCTCATGCGATTCTGGTGATCGACAACAGCATGAGCAACTCGCTCGAGTCGATCTCAGGTTCAACACTCGACGCCTCGAAAACTCAGGCCCGCGACTTCCTCGACAAGCTCCCTGCCTCCAGCCAGATCTCCGTCTTGGCTCTCTGCGGAAGCCAGTCGCGCCGCTTGACCGATCCTTTCACTTCGCGAACCGACGCCGCCGACGCGCTCGACAAGATCACGGCGACCGACGCCCCAGGGCAGTTGGCGCATGCCTTGAATCAAGCCCGTCGCCTCGCCGAGCAAACACCTTCGCTCTCCCCTTACGTGGTGATCTTTGGCGACCAGCAGGCGGCCCAGTGGCAACGACTTGCCCGGGGCAATCCGCCGGAAGAAGAGATGCCGGTGATCCTGGTCGGCAACGAAACGCCAGCCCCCGACAATGCTTGGGTGGAAGAATTCGGTCTGCCTGATGGCCTGGCCGAGATTGGGATGCCTTCGCGGCTGGTCGCCAGGGTCCGTTATCGTGGGGCTCAACCGCGAGCCAACGTCGCCGTTACCTTTCAGGTTCGCGACAATGAAGTCGAAACGAAGTTCATCGATTTCCCAGAAGGGGACTCGGTCCGCACGTTGGCCTTTGACTATGTCTTCGATCCGATGGAAGTCGACCCTACGCGAGCCTCGTCGATTCCGCTTTCGGTTCATCTAACAGGCGATGCGTTGCCAGCGGACGACTCGCGTTGGCTGGTTGTGCCTTTGGTCGCGTCGACTCCGGTCGTCTTCATCGACCAGTGGAGCGATGCCGAAGAATCGCCTGCCCTCGGCCGCATTGGCGAGACTTGGATCTTGCGGCAGCTTCTCTGCCCGCAAACCGATTCGCAGCGGAACGAACCACACCTGATTCAACCAATCCACCTTTCGCAGCGAGAGGCCACTGGCGAAGCACTACGCGCCGCATTGCGAGATGCCCGGCTGACTGTGGTCGCTGGAATCGAAGCCCCGTCGGTCGAACTGGTCACGATGCTTCGCTCGTACGTCGATCAGGGCGGGCAACTGGCGATTGCCGCCGGTGGCAGCTTTGACCCTCAGGCCTGGAACGATGTGGCCTGGCTGCAGGGCGAAGGCATCTTGCCGAAGCCTTTGGCCGCCGACCCGATCGGTCAAAGCTTGAACAACGTGACCGATGACCTTCAGCCCTTCCGGATTTCCTCGAAAGGCCTGCTCGACCATTCCTACTTCCGCCTGGCCGACTTGGAAGAAACCCAGTTGATCGATCTCTATACCGATGCTCTCTTCTTCAAGACGATCGTCCCAACCGATCCGAACGAAACGGAGCAAGCCAACAAGACAAATGCTCCGGCACTTCCCGCCGAAGAAAAGTGGCTGACCTGGACGCCTCCGGTCGCGACGATCACCGCCAGTGAAAGCGGCGAAACGCTGGCGGCCACCGCGATGCCTGCCAGTACGATCGCTCAGTTTGACAACGGTGTCGACTTCGTCGTCGAGCGTCGCATCGGTTCCGGGCGGATTGCTTTCTTTAGCTCTGGCGTCAGTCCGCAGTGGTCGACCTTGCCCAGTACCAATGCCGTGCTGATTTTTGACCGCGTGCTGCGAAACCAACTGGCATCGACGTTCCAGCGATTCAACTTCGATGTCGGCGAGAACGCACTGCTACCTCTACCCCCTGGCGTGGGCGATTCCAACATTCACCTGGAAGCCCCAGACAGTGGCCTCGTCAGTTCCGTTTCGCCTCGCTTCCTGAATGAAGAGACGCGTGGCGTGCTGATCGACAACCTCGAATCGGCTGGCGTCTATTGGCTGTCGGATCGCCGTGCCTCGGATCCTGCTAGCGATATGGCTGATGCGAACGCTACCTTCCAGATTCCGATCAGCGCGACACCAACCGCCTGGGAATCGCAACTCGAACGACTTGACGAAGCAAGCTTCACTGCGTTGAACCTGCCACCCCAGTATCAGTGGAAGGCAGGCCAAACGCTCGCCGCAGGTTCCGCCCTGCCCGGCTCTGGCCATGCGTGGTGGCAATGGTTGATCATCGTGGTAATTGTGCTGTTGATTGTGGAAATGACCGTCGCCGCGATGCCATCGTGGCTGGCATGGATTGTCGACCGCCGCTCGGAGTCGGCCGGAGCCGCTTCGTAACGATAGGACTATCATGATTTCGCAACTTTTAGGTTGGCTTCTCGGGATCAGCGACGTCGAATCGGTCGACGGCGTCAGCTTCTCGTTAGCTGCCCCTTGGGCGGCTGATCCCACCTGGCTGATCGTCGGCTGTGCGGCCGCGGTCGGCTTTGCGATCTGGTACTACACCCGCATTCAATCAGGTCTTAGCACCCTACCCGCCGCCGCATTGGCCGCCACGCGAGCCATCATCCTGACGATGCTCATCGTTACGCTGGCCGATCCAACGGTTCGCCTCACAGCCAATCGGTTGCTGCAACCGGTCCTGTACATGGTGATCGACGGCACCGAAAGCATGAGCATTCGCGATAACTTCACGCCTGACCAATTGGCCGAACTCAGCGAAGCGGTCGGCAATGACGGCACCGGCAGCGAAGCCGCTCCCCCTGCCCTGACTCGGCAGCAATGGGTGAAGGCGTATCTCGAACGCGAGCAAGATAACCTGGTCGAAAAGCTGCAAGCGAAGCACGACGTCCAGCTGGAGTATTTCGTCTTCGACGGCGAATCAACCAGCATTGCTCGTCGGCTTGGGGGTGGCACCGAAAAAGAAACGGTCACGCCGGAAGTGATCGCCTCGGAACTGACCACCAACGGTAAGGTCACGGCCTTGGGCGAGCTGGTTACCGATCTCGGAAATCAATCGTCGCGACGACTGGGCGGCGTGGTGATGTTCAGCGACTTCGCCCACAACTCGGGCATGGCACCACTCGGTTCCAGTGGCCCGAACGAACCAACCCCCTTGCAGCGACTCGGCGTTCCTCTTTACAGCATCGGAATCGGTGCGGTCTCGACGCGTGACCTGCAAGTCGAGATCCAGCCTCCTTTGAAAATGAAGAAGGCGGAACGCTCTACCATCACCGTCCGCGTCAGCCAATCGGGCGTGCAAGGCGAGTCGGCCCAGGTCACCGTCACCGCGCACCCGATGCAAGGCGACGCGGTCGTCGAAGGTTCGCAGCTTCAAGACATCGTCGTTGGCACGCAAACGGTCACGTTTGACTCGTCGATTCAGTATCTCGAGTTCCCCTTCATCCCACAGCAGTCAGGGAGATTCCTGATATCGGCTTCGGTGGAAGTGCTGCCAGGAGAAGTCAGCGAAGAGAACAACCAGTCTTCCCGGGCTGTGAATATCGTCGACGACTACATTCGTTTGACTTTCATCGAAAACGAACCGACCTGGGAATGGCGATTCGTCAAAGAAGTGTTTCACCGCGACCGGTTAGTGGGGATGGAAGGCTTCCGCACGTTTCTGCGATCGGCCGACCCCAAAGTCCGCCAGGCGAACGAGATGTTTCTGCCGACGCTCACACCTCCACGGAGCGAGTTCTTCGCCAACGATGTGATCTTCCTGGGAGACATTCCGTCGGAAGCCCTCAACGAACGCTTCTCGCGAATGCTCAAACAATTCGTCGGCCAATTCGGCGGCGGTCTGGTCGTAGTATCCGGTCCGAACAACGGTCCTTCCGAGCTGATCGATACCGAGATCGCCGACATGTTGCCGGTCAAACTCGATCGTTCGCAGTCGATTCGCTCGGCCCAGCCGTTCGAGATGCAGATCACGCCCCTCGGCAAGCAAGCCGACCTTATGCAACTTGGCGATGGCCTCGGTGGCGATCCCCTTCAGCCATGGCAAAGCCTTGGCAAGCTGCCGTGGTACCAACCGGTGCTCGGGGTGCATTCGCAAGCCAATGTCCTCGCTCAGCATCCGACCGATCTGTGTGCCGACGGCAAAACGCCTCAGCCACTGATTGCCACACGCCGCTACGGCAATGGCGAAGTGATTTACATCGGGTTCAACGAAATGTGGCGACTGCGACGCATCCATGGCGAACGCTACTATCGCCAGTTCTGGTCGCAGATCATTTCTCGTCTCGCCTTGAGCCATGCCCTGGGAAGCCAGAAGCGTTTTGTCTTGGCGATGGACCAGCCAGAATACCAGGTCGACGATCGGGCACTGCTCTCGGTCGAAGCCTATGACGAAAACTTCGATCCGCTCACGCTCGACGATTTGCCGGCCGATGGTCTTCAGGCTCAAGTCTTCCTTGGTGATACGCCAGGGTCGCAGCCGCAGATGGTGAAGCTGAGCGAAACCCGCCCCGGTCGCTTTGAAGTCCGAGTCCCCGTCTTCGAGGCGGGGCGCTACACGGCTCGCGTGAACGATCCAATCACAGGCTCGCCGAGTGAAGTTCGCTTTGACGTGGTGGGGGCCTCGGCCGAGCAGCGGAACCCGGCTCGGAATCTGGCCCTGCAATCGACGATGGCCACTTCGACCGGCGGCAAGTCGTACGAACTGCCCACCGCCGACCAACTGGTCGACGATTTGAAACTGGAACCGGTCGTCGAAGAGATTTCACGCAGCTTCCCGATTTGGGGAACTCCCCTTTGGTTCATCCTGGTCGTGACCCTATTGATGGCGGAATGGATCGCCCGAAAGCGAGCGAACCTGGCATGAGCACTTCCAAGCTTAGTAGTCTGAAATCGCAGCTCACGCAGTTGCGAAATGCCCGTGATGGCGTTCGCCTGGCAACGGCGCTGACCAGTTCGTTTTTCTGGTTGGCAGGCACGCTGGTGGTTTGGTTCGTGCTGGACTACAGCCTGAATCTCAGCCCGCTTCATCGCGGACTGGTCATGGCCGCCAGCATGCCTGTTTTGGTGTATGGCATCTCGCAAGCGTTCTCGGCCATGAAAGGCTGGGGCGCGTCGCTGATCGATACGGCCATCTCGGTCGAGCATCGCCATGGAATCGATGGCGATCTGGTCGCGGCCATTCAGTTCGAGCAAGGTCAGGCCGTCGGTTCTGCCGAACTTCGCTCCGCTGTCGTCGACTACGTGGCCGAGCTGAAAAATGAGATCAACATCTTCGAAGGGTTCGATTCCAAACCTACCCGGAATCGTTTCCTGGGGGTCGGCCTGATTGTCGTGCTGGCGATTGGGTTCTGTTTTCTCGCCCCACGGCATGTTTCGGCGTTCTTCCAGCGGCTGGCGTTTTATCACGTCAACTATCCAACCAAGACGCAGATCACCAGCATTCAGATCAACGGCCAGCCGGTCGACCTCAGCAATCCTTCGCAGCCGGTGACCGTTGGTTACGGAAGTGCTCTGGAGCTTCAAATTGCCTGCGATGGCGTCGTCCCGAAGAACTGCCGTGTCGCTTTGCGTGACGAAAAAGGGGAACAGACCGAAGCGCAGCTTCCGCAAGATGCCGACGCCGATAGTCAGTTTACCTATGCCCTCGATCGCCTGATTCAGCCGATTCAGTACCAGGTCTTCGCCGGTGACACGCAAACGCCAGAGCTTTCGATCGAGATCATTCCCCTGCCTGCCTTGAAGGTCGAACTGGCCGCGACGCCGCCTGACTACGCGAAAGGCATTCAGCTATCGGCCGGCAATTCGTCGACGCACATGGCAGTGCTTGCTGGCAGCAATGTTTCGCTGAAGGCGATTGCCGATCGCGAGCTTAATCCACCCTCGCTCATTTTGCGGCATGGGGCGGAAGAGGCGACCTATTCGCTGTCGGCCGATACGAAACAGAACAATACCTGGCAGCTCGATACCAGCAGCGGTCCGTTGAACAACGTGCAAGAGACAATTGCCTACGAACTGACCGCGATCGACCAGCATGGTCTTCAGTCAGCCTCGCCCATCCGCGGGACGATTCGCGTCGTTCCTGATCGGGTCCCGAATGCTTCACTGCAAACGATTCACCACATCGTTTTGCCGACCGCTTCGCCCGTGCTGCGGTACCGCGCCACGGATGACTTCGGTCTGGCCGACCTCGTGCTGCGGCTCGACATTCGTCGCCCTGGTTCGGCAAGTCGCGTCGTCGAAGTCCCGATGAAGAGCTTTGCCGACGCCGAGCCAGCCCAGACTTCGGTCGAAGGTGAATACGCTCTCGCCTTTTCCCAGGCGGCCCTGGAAGTGGGCGATCTGGTTCAAGTCACCTTACAGGTCACCGACTTCCGAGGTGGTGCTGGCGAAATGATTGGCATGAGCGATCCGGTCCATTTAGAGATCGGCGACGAAAGTACGGTCCTCGCGGCGATTGCCGAAGCGGACAAACAGTCGGAACAAATGCTAAGCGAGTTGATCCAACAACAATTGGGATTGGGAGAAAGCCGATGATGCGCTCGATTTTCCTGAGTCTGATCTTTCTCGCCCCTGCCGTTACCATGCCGGCCTTCACGCCGCTGGTCAGCGATGCTCAAGAGATCGATTCGGCGGCTCTTCGCCGGAAGCAATATACGCAGCAGCAAGCCCAGGCCCTCACCCGCCGGCTGGTCTCGCAGGTGCTCGACCTTCAGGCCGCCCAGCTTCGTCAGAATGGCCTGGTGGAAGTTCCGATCTACAACGACATCTTGCAGATGCGAGAGAACCTCGACGAGTTGATCGGCAACGAGATGCAAGGGGTCGTGCAGAAGCTGGTCGAAGCCCAGGAAGTCGACGGCCAACAACGAATCAACGCCATTACCCAAGCCCAGGACGAAGTCCGCAAGGTCTTGCTGACCTTGATGGCTGAACGTCAGCGACTGTATCGCCGCATGCGGCTGGCCCGTCTCCACGCTCAGGTTCGTGAACTGATTACCGTTCAGGAAAAGGTCTCGACGCAGACCCGCGAGTTACCGCAACTGCCGATGCAATCGCGTGATGAAGCTGCCCTGGCAAATCTTTCCCGTCAGACCGATGCCGTGATGATGTTCCATCACTTGGAAGAAGCCCTGCTCGACATGCGAAGCTGGGGTGGATCGCTGGCAACCTCGGCGATCACCGGTCAGCAGGTTCTGAAAGACAATCATGCGTCCGAAGAAGTGCAGCAAGCGTTGGCCAGTATCCGCGAAGGCCGATTCTCTGGGGCTAGTGTCCATCAAGACGCCTTCGTCGCGGCACTCTACAAGATTCTTGAAGACCTGCAGAAAGCTCAAGGTCTCGCCGACAACAGCCTCGAATCGGCGATGAACGAAATCGAGAAGCTCAAGGATCAACAGCAAGAGCTCAAAGAAGAAACCAGCAAATCGGAACTGACGCCTGAGAAAGCGGACCAACTTTCGCAGCAGCAGGAATCGATTCAAAAGAAGCTGGAAGAGCTGGCCAAGTCGATGACACGGCAACCAGAGAACGCGGAAGCCCTGGAAGAAGCGAGCCAGGCCGCTGCCGACGCGGTCGCCGAACTGTTTGAAGCCGACCAGGAAGAGGCGATCGAGAAACAGGAAGATGTTCTCGCGAAACTCGACACGCTGAAAGAACAACTGCTGGAACAAGCCGTTCCACCGAATGTTGCCAGTGCCGACCAACGCGAACAGCAAATCGCCGCTCTGGAGAACGCGCAGCAAGATCTGCAACAAGCATTGGAAACGCAGACCAAGGCGGAAGAGCAATTCGAGAAGGCACCGCAGAACGCCGAAGCGGTCGCTCAGATGGAACGGGAAGCAGGCCAGCAGCTCGACTCCGCCGCCCAGGCCGAGAATCTTCCCGAGGCGGTCAAGCCAATGATCGCCGAAGCCAAGGCCCAAGCGAACGAAGCCGCCGCCGCTGCCGAGCAAGCCAACTCCGACAATCAAGCGTCGACCGAAGCAGCACTCGAGCAAGCAACCGATGCCACGCGGCAAGCACTTGAGAACGTTTCTTCTGAATTGGCCGACGCTAAACGTCAGCAACTGGCAACTAAGATCGGCGAGTTGGCCCGAGCTGCCGAAGCGCTCGACCGCGCCGCCGCCGCCCAACAAGAGATCTCACGCGACGCCGCCAAGATCGCCAACGATCCGCAGCAAAGCCAGAATCAGGACATGGAAGTATTGGCCCAAACGCAAAGCGACATCGCTGCCGTGGCAAACCGTGTGGCGGAAGGGACGAAGAACACCGCTCCCCAGGCCGCCGAAGCCATTGCTGAGGCCCAGCAGCAAGTAGCCGAGGCCAGCAAGGCTGCCCAGCAGATGGCCAAGCCGCAGCAGTCGGCCGAAGCGACCGGCAAGCAGGCCCAGCAGCTTCAAGCCGATTCGCGTGAAGCCCAGCAGCAGTTGAACCAGGCCGCCAATGCGCTGCGTCAGGCAGCGAAAGAAGCAGCTCAGCAGCTGGCACAAACGGCCGGTGATCAGCTCGACCAGATCGATTCGGTCGATGAAGCACTCGGCTCGATGCCATCGCAACAAGACATGGCGGCGGCCCAAGCTCAGATGGAATCGCTGGCGAACGAAGCAGGGATGATCTCGCCCGAGGCGGCCGCTCGCCTGCGTCAACAACCAGAAGATAACGCCGCCAACAATCCCATGGGGGGCGCGGACGACGCCAACAATCCAGCCGACGCAGCCAACGGCGAAATGGCCAACGACAACGCTGGCAACCCTTCGTCGGCCGAAGCAGGCATGCCGGAAGGTTCCGAAGCCGGTCCGGCAGAAGGCTCTGACCCGCAAAGTGGGCAGTCAGAGGGAAACGCCGCGGAGGGTGATTCGGCAGAAGGTAGCGACGCGGAAGGCTCCTCTTCCGGAGAATCGGCCGAAGGGGCTGCCCCGATGGAAGAAGGGAGCGGAGCGATGGAAGCTCAGCCGATGAACGCTTCCAATACGTCGAACACCCCGGAAGGGATGTCGGCCGAGCAGATGCAGAATCAGGTACAACAAGCCCGAGCCGAGCTGGCAGGTCGCCGGCAGCCGATCGCCGCCGACAAGAAGGCAGCGGAAGCGATCGCGGACTTACTCGAAAACGTCTCTGGATCGAGCGAAAAGATCCAAGAGCTCTCGCAGCAATTGATGGAGAGCAACGGCGGCGAAGGCAACGACTCACCGATGGGTGAAGGAGACGAAGCTGTCGAGGGCTCGCCCGAAGGGGATGAGGGAGCCCAGCCTATGGAATCGGGTGAAGGAAACGAAGGCCCGATGGAAGGCAGCGAAGGCGAAGGAGCCGACGGGGAACCCGCCGCCGAGAATCCAATCGCGTCGCAGCTTGCTCAATCGATGATGCAGTTCGCCCAGTCGCAGCGTAAGGCTACCCAGTTGGCGGCGAACGCGGCCCAGCAGGGTCAGATCGCCAATCAGCCCGTTCGCGAGGCACTTCAAACGGCATCGCGACTACCAACGCCGATGCTGCAGCCAGGACCGGCTCCCGATACGTCCGCCGGTGAAACGATGCCTGGCGAGGCATCTGCGGAAGCTGGCGAAGCGTCTGGCGAACCAGCCGAAGGCAGCCCATCGGAAGGTTCTCCTAGCGAAGGATCGCCGATGGGTGGCAACCAGGGCGAACCCGCCAATGGTTCACCGCAAATGGCTTCGCAGCAGTCGCCTGGCAACCAGCCAGCCGCATCGCAGCCAAGCGCCGACATGGGCAACTCGATGGTTTCTCCCACCCCTCAGGTAACCGCCCAGGCCCTCGCCGGATCGGATGCTTTGGAATCGCTGTGGGACCAAATGCCAGAACTTTTCGCCGATGGTCGCTCCGAATCGAACGAAGTCGCGACGATCGATCCGATGGGGATGGCAGCACCAGCCTCGGCAATGCTGGACGAACCGCAATCTTCGCAGTCGCAAAATCCGACCGATGCCATGGCTCAGAATGCCATGCAGGGGCAACCGACCAACAGCCAACAATCGAACTCGCCACCGACCAGTTCGACCGAAGCGATGGCAGGCAGCGAAAGCCAACCGGAAGAAGCTCCAGGGGCTGGCGGTAGCAGCGACTCGAACCCCGCTTCGCGAGCCTTTGAAAAAGAACCTTGGTTCACGAAGCTTCCGCCAGGCGTGCAGCAATCGATTCGGGCCAGCGTCCGGCGATCGCCACCGCCAGGCTATGAAGAACGGCTTCGCCGCTACTTCGAGAACATCGACTAAACGAACTTCAACACAACGAACATACCGATAGACCTTCGATTTTGAGGCACCTGAGAAATGGCATCTGATCCGATTTCCCCAAGTGACGTCGCCGCCGTGCAGGAATGCGAAAATGCCTATGGCAAACTGCGCGACGAGTTGGCCAAAGTCATCGTCGGCCAGTCCGAAGTGATCGAGCAAACCCTGGTCGCGATGTTCGCTCGCGGACATGCACTATTGGAAGGTGTGCCAGGTTTGGCGAAGACGCTGCTGGTCAGTTCGTTGGCAGAATCGCTGCACTTGAGCTTCAAGCGAATTCAGTTCACGCCGGACTTGATGCCAAGTGATATCACCGGCACTGAGATCATTCAGGAAGATCTCGAAACGAAGAAGCGTCGTTACGAATTCCTGGAAGGTCCGATCTTCGCGAACCTGATCCTGGCAGACGAAATCAATCGTACGCCTCCTAAGACTCAGGCCGCCATGCTCGAAGCCATGCAGGAACGCCAGGTGAGTGCCGGCGGGACGGTGCGGAAGCTGCCTAGTCCCTTCTTTGTGCTCGCAACGCAAAACCCGCTAGAGCAAGAGGGTACCTACCCAATGCCGGAAGCACAGCTTGACCGCTTCCTGCTGCATATCCGCGTCGACTATCCGACCGGTGCCGAAGAATGGGAGATCGCTCGCCGCGTGACCTCTGGCGCGGAAGAGAAGATCGCGGCCTGCATGACCGGCGAACAGATCGTGCAGTTCCAAGACCTGGTGAAACGTGTTCCGGTTAGCGATCAAGTGCTGGGCTACGCCTGGGCTTTGATTCGTGCGACCCGTCCTGGCACCGCCGAAGCACCTTCGTTCGTCAATCAATGGGTGGCCTGGGGTGCTGGTCCGCGTGGCCTGCTGACGCTGGTTACTTGTGCCAAAGCACGTGCCATTCTGTATGGTCGTTACCATGCGAGCATCGGTGACGTGCAAGCGATGGTGAAGCCCGCTCTGCGTCATCGTCTGGCGGCGAACTATTCGGCTCAAGCCAACGGCTATACCAGCGACAAGTTGATCGACATGTTGCTGGAAGAAATCTCGTCGGAAAAGACCTACGCTTGTCCGGCTGCCTAAGCCTTGGCGATTGAACAGAAGGTGTGCAAGTGAATAGCGGCGTCCTTTCGCGATATCTCGATTACGAATTCCTGCGACAGATCTCGGGGAGACCACTCGAACCTCGAGGCCTGGTGAGTGGCAATTTGGCTGGCTCGCACAAGTCGCCGGCGTCGGGCTTTGCGGTCGAATTCTCCGGCCATCGCGAATATGTCCCTGGCGACGATCCCAAGCACATCGACTGGCGTGTCTTCTTCACGCGCGACAAGTACTTCATCAAGCAGTATGAAATGGAGACGAACTTCGTCTGCCATTTAATGCTCGATGTCAGCAAGTCGATGCGCTACGGCGACGAAGCGAGCCAGAAGATGTTGTTCGGTTCGCGGCTGGCAGTCAGCCTGGCCCACAGCATCGTGCGTCAGGGGGACAAGGTTTCGTTCACCACGTTCGATACCAAGATCCGTGGCCACATTCCAGCCAGTAACGCACTTCCGCAGATCATTCGCATGTCGCAGCATCTCGACGAGATGGATGCCGACGACACCACCGATCTGAACGCTTGCCTTTCAGAATTCAGCCAGCGTATGGCTCGCCGCGAGATCGTGATGATCTTCAGCGACTTCTTCGGAGACCTCCAGTCACTCGAGAACGCGATTCAGCGGATTCGCTTCAACAAGCACGACGTGGTACTCGTGCAGCTCATCCACGACCACGAACTGCACTTCAACCTGGACGGCATGACGCGGTTCGTCGGTCTGGAGGTCGATGCCGAGCGCATCACCCAACCGGCCGACATCCGAGCCGCCTATCTGAAGGCGGTGGGCCGCTTCAACGAGCAGCTCGCTTCGCTGGCCAATCGCAACAATTGCGACCATGTGCTGGCCTGCACCAAAGAGAACCCCGGCTCGATCTTCTGGGAATATCTCAATCAGCGAAGCCTCCAGAATCGCCGCATCTGACCACAATTGCAAGAACCTGCCGTTTTTCTCTTTACCTCGGACAGGTGATTTCCCGGCCAATTAAGCCTTACGACGCATTCTGTCCGTATCGCGGGGTCAGATTTACCCGTTTTTTGCCTAAGGGTGCCGAAAGTCACGTTGACATCAAAGGTAAGATAGTCATCATTAAGAGCAGTGCGATATTCGCCATCGCAGGGAAGCTCGAAGGGACTGCCCTCAAAAGCACGAGTCCTGGGGAAGATTCCACCCTGTTAGGTTCAAGATTAGGTAGAGCAAAAAAACGCTCGGAGAATCACGATGAAATTCTCGTTTCGCCTTGCAGAATTGCTGAATCACTCGCCAGATCCTAAAAAGCGTCCTGGCACCATTAAAGCAATTTGCGACTTCACCGGTTTGGATCGCCACCAGGTCTCTTCTCTGCTGAAAAACGAAGCGAAGTACATTCCGCTATCAGCCTTGGCTCAGGTCTGCGACTTTCTGATCAAACATGGCTACGCCGAAGCCAACCAATTGCCTGGTGCACTGTTCGCCGTCGAACCAGAGAACTTCTGGGAACTGCTCGCACGTCGCAAGCGTGTTGAAATGTGCCTCGGAATTCGAGCTGACGAAAACTGGGCGGAAGGTGCCTGGGTGGTTGCTTCCGATACGATCTTGCAAGGACAACTGCTGACCGGTATCTCGACGCTGGGCGGCACCGCCAAGTATCGTCAAACCGACTTGCCACGCGACATGATGTCTCTGGGTGGCGACGGTTACATCTCACGCGACACACCAATCCCGCAGCCGGAAGACCTTTTCCAGACGCTGGTCTGGGCACCCGGTCAGGCAGAAGAAGAAGAAGTTCAGCGCCGCGCTCACGAAGTCTACACCCACTTCCAGGCCGTCGATGGCGACAAGGCTTTCATCAGCCTGGGTAGTATTCGCAGCAATCCGGTCATCGAACTGAGCCTCGCTTCGGCTTTCAATACCGAGCCGTTCATCAGCCAGGACGAAGTCGAAGATCCGAGCCAGCGTGCGATTCCGATTTACCTGCGACATCGTGAAAAGAACGTTTCGTTCCCAGGTTCCTGCTGCGGTGGCGATCAGTTGTCGAAGAGCTATTCGCCGGATACGCCGGGCTTCTATTACGAAAAAGAAGATGGTAGCTGGGGCTGTGCCAAGTGGGACGAAACCACTTACGAACCAGCTTACTTGATCTATGTCTACCACGAATCGCAGGGCCGCCTCGAGATGATGCTCGGCGGTTACTCTGGTCGTGGTACTCGCTTGTTGGCCAAGACATTGTCGAGCCGTCCAGAAGAATTCTGGCCACCGGTTTACACTGGCAACGGAACGCAGATTGGCGCGTATGTCATTCAGTACGAACTGAAGAAGCAGAAGAAAGCCCGCAGCGTGCTGGTCGCCGATTACTCGGCCACCACCAAGATCATTCCGATCGACCCGAAAGCGATCCAACGCCGCATGACGGTCTAGTCGGCTGCGGCCATCGATTCCAAAGAAAAGGCGTCCGTTCGTTATCGAGCGGACGCCTTTTTCATTTCGAAGTGTCAGCGAATCGCTTACGGCAGTTCGCGAATCTTGAGGCCTCGGAACTCAATCGGCGAGCCTTCCGATTCCAGGCACAAGTAACCGGTCGCTGGCGAGCAGCCGGTACCACCGGAGACCTCTTCACCATTCACCCACAAGCGAACTTCGCCATTGATCGCGCGAACGTAGTAGTGGTTCCATTCGCCGGTTCCCTTGCTCAGCTCTTTGCTGGGGAAGCTACGCTGCTTGTTCGGAGCGGTTGGGGGGAAAGGCGTCATCTTGGCGGCTCCGACAGGGAAGACGTCGCCGTGACAGGTAAACCAATCCGCCTTGCGTTTGCCACCGTCTTCGTAAGCGGCTTTGTAACCGAGGTCGAGCACTTGCACCTCGATCCCTTGCGGCAGGCCTGGCTCTGTCAGCTTTTCGAGCGACGAAGGGATCGTCCAGACAAAGATGCCGCTGTTGCCGGCGTTCTTCAAATGACGCCACTGGCAGACGAGCTCGAAATTGGTGTACTGCTTCACGCTACGGGTCACGCTGACCGGGTTGCCGGTGCATTCGATCAAGCCGTCATCGTGGAAGGTCCACGTGTCGTCGTTGCTGTTCACTTTGGTGAAGTCATCTTGGCCGAGTTGAACCCAGCCAGGGCCTTCGCCATTGATCAGAGCCTTCGACACTGGCTCTTCCGCCAGAGAAAACGATGCCAGGGCCATCACCGCCAAAGCGGATGTTAGACCAATCCAAGTTGCTTTCATCAATTGAGATCCTCACAGGAAGTTATCGTAGTTCGAATTGAGTGTTCTTCGTCGAAGGCTAAACGGTCCAGCCTTCGCGATAGGTCTTTGTCAGCAAGGCGTTCGCCTCGGGCACGTTGGTGATCTTTCCGCTGGCTGCATCGTATGTCAGCTTCTTGCCGACGCGATGAGCAACATTGCCCAGCAGATTGTGCTCGATGAGTGCGCCGGAGTACTCGAAGTTGCAGAGCGACTTACCGCCGCTCTTGACTGCCTGGATCCACTCGGCGTAATGCCCAGGGCTGGGGGCGATGCGATCTTTCGGCTGCGGATAGTCTTGGAACTTGTCACCAGGTGAAAGAATTAGTTTGCCGTAATCCGCGACCAGGGTGCCCTGTTCCCCCACGAACGCCACGCCGATTCCCCACTTGGAGAGATCGGTGTCGTTGCCAACCAGCGGCTGAAGCCGTTCGCTTCGTCGACGCATCCCTTCCGGGCCGTGATACCAAATCACCTTCGTATCGGTCCGCCAGGCGGCATTGCCATCGCGCGGTGCATGTTCCCACGTCGCGACTTGCCAGGCCGGGCAAGCGATCTCGTCCGCTTCCGGACCTTCGGACTCAATCGTCAACGGATGCTCCAGATTCAACGCCCAGTACGGCAAATCGATCAGGTGGCTCCCCATGTCTCCCAGAACGCCGTTGCCGAATTCCCAGCGACGGTTCCAGTTCAAGTTGCCTCCCTGCCAATAGCCTCCGCTGTAAGGACGCATCTCGGCAGGCCCAATCCAGACATCCCAGTTGAAGCCTTCCGGAATCGGTTGCTCTGGCAGGACGGCTGGCTCGACCGGGTTGATCGTGCGGCTACACCAGACGTGGGCTTCCTTGACGGGGCCAATCGCTCCGGCGGAAATTAGTTCGACGACGCGGCGATAGTTTTCGGTCGCGTGAATCTGCGTTCCCATTTGCGTCGCCAGCTTACCGGAGTTCTCGGCGGCGACTTGCTGCATCAAGCGAGCTTCGTGAACGGTGTGCGCTAGTGGCTTTTCGCAGTAGACGTGCTTGCCGGCTCGCATCGCGGCCAACGATGCCAGGGCGTGATGATGGTCGGCCGTGCTGATCACGACGGCATCGATACTTTTGTCGTCGATCAGCTCGCGCCAGTCGCTGCAGGTCGTCGCGTTTGGAAATCGCGACTTTGCCTGCGCGAGGACGTGCGGGTTCGTATCGCACAGAGCGTAGATGTTTTCGCCAGCGACGCCGCCGGTGTTGGCGGCACCGCGATTGCCGGCCCCAATGATGCCGATGTTCAACTTCTCGGTCGCCGGCGTTTCCGCTCCAGAAGCGAACAGAACGGGCCCTAAGGCCGTGGCGGCAGTCGATAGAGCAGATGTCGTCTGCAGAAATCGTCGCCGAGATACGTGGCTCTGGGACATCCTAGAGACTCCTGGTGGTGGGAGGTGCGCGGTTCCGATCGAACGTCGGAAAGGAAGGAGTTGCTTGAGCGGCGGGACTTACTCGGGATATCGCCCGTCTTGGGCATCATACCGAGTACCTCCCGATTCTAATAGCAAATGGGCGCCGAATCCCAGCAAGATTTTCGGCTTGGCGCCCATTTTGGTTTCATTTAGCGCCGGCTACACCACCAGAAAGAGCCATGCGATGCCCTGAATCAAGAGACTTCCGGAACGCTGCGAATCACAAGATTCCGAATTTCTGACATCTCGTGCATCGCAAACCGGACTCCTTCGCGGCCGATGCCACTTTCTTTCATGCCGCCGTAAGGCATATGGTCGACGCGCCACGAAGGGACATCGCCGATGATCACCCCGCCGACATCCATCGTGTCCCACGCCTTCATGATCTTCTGAATGTCGCGGGTGAAGATACCGACCTGGAGCCCGAAGTCGCTATCGTTGGCTTGCTCGAGTGCTTCGTCGAAGGTGTTGAACTTGCTGATCACGGCCAATGGACCGAAGACTTCTTTCGCACAGACAGGCTGGTCCTTTGGCACGTCCGCCAACAAGGTCGGCTCGACGAAGATGCCATCTCGTTTACCGCCAGCCAGCAATTTGGCACCGGCCGAGATCGCCGACTCGGTCCACTCGGCGATACGTTCGGCATCGGCCGGGGAGATGATCGGCCCCACGAACGTTTCCTCGTCGCGAGGATCGCCGGTCTTGAGCGTCGCCACCTTCTGGCAAAGCAGTTCGACCATCTTGTCGTAGACCTTGGTGTGAATCAGGATTCGCTGCACGCTCACACAGCTTTGCCCCGATTGGTAGAACGCCCCGAAGACGATTCGCTGCACGGCATCTTCCAGGTTCGTATCTTCGTCAACGATACAGGCCGCGTTGCCCCCCAGTTCCAGCGTGACTTTCTTCTTGCCGGCCCGAGCCTTCAACTTCCAGCCAACATCCTGCGACCCGGTAAAACTAAGCTTTTTCAGCCGATCGTCGGTCACCAACAGGTCAGCTGCTTCGCGATTGGCTGGCAGGATCGAGAACGCCCCTTCCGGCAAATCGGTCTCGGCCAAGACTTCGCCGACCAGCAAAGCTCCGATCGGCGTTTTGCTGGCTGGCTTCAGCACGAAAGGGCAACCGACCGCCAGCGCCGGGGCGACCTTATGAGCCACCAGGTTCAGTGGAAAATTGAACGGCGTGATAAAAGCACATGGTCCAATGGGCACTCGCTTCCACATGCCGCGGTAGCCGGCGGCACGGGAACTGATATCGAGCGGCATGACCTCGCCCACCATCCGCGTCGCTTCTTCCGCCGCGACGCGAAAGGTATCGATCAAGCGCGTCACTTCGCCGCGGCTATCGCGGATGGGCTTGCCAGCTTCCACGCACAATGCCTCGGCGAGTTCCTCCGATCGCTCTTCAAATCGAGCGACGCAGTGCTGGAGCACTTCCTGCCGTTTGTAGGACGGAAGCTGAGCCATCGGCCCGGCAGCTTGCGAGGCGGCTTCAATCGCCTTGTCCATCGCGGCGGCATCGGCCAAGGGGACCTTGGTGGCTTCCTTTTGCAGGTATTTGTCTTCGACCGAAAGATCGGTGTTGGCTTGGTACGGCTTGTTGGCAAGATAGGCGGAATAAGTTGGTTGAATTGTCATGTCGCGTCCTCTCGATCGAATCCTCAGGCGAACAGAAAACCTGGCGATGTCATCCTACGCCAGATGTATCGTCGAGGAAGCTTGAGGAATGAAGAAACACGCAATCTGGAGGGCTTTTGTATTTGACCTTCGGGGGTGTCCGGCGTTATGATCGTGACACCCCTATCGGGCTATAGATCAAGGTTCGCTGTATTGATATCGCGAGCCCCTGCAGCAACAACACCACTAAGTGGCCCGATAAGCGTAGTGTTTTCTCTGGTTTTATCCTATACAGTGGCGCCGCGCACTGACTTTGCGACGGCGAGTTGAAGCGTCACCCAAGACGGGAGCTCATCCATGTCCGCCAGCCGATTTGCAGCGAGCCTGCTGCTCGTAGGATTGGTCGTATCATTTCTGAACGCCGCTGAAGTTCGCACTTGGACGAACAACAAAGGCCAAACCCTGACGGGCTCCCTTGTCGAAGTGACCGATGATGGCCACGTGAAGATTGATTGCGATGGCAAGGTTTATACGCTCGCCGTCGATGTTTTCACCGACGTCGATCAAGAGTACATCAAGAACCACAAGGACGACGATGCCTCTTCTTCGTCGTCGTCACGAACACGTCGTAGAAGCGACCTGACTTCGTTCCGTACCTGGACCAGTTCGACCGGGATGGAAATCCGCGCGAAGTTCGTTCGTATCCACGAAGGCAAGATTATCTTGCTGCAAGGTCGCAAGTCGCACCACGTGACGTTCTATGAACTGAGCGAAGAAGACCAGAAGTACCTGAAAGAAGAGATGGAGGCCCGTGGCGAGTCCGACCTGCTGGCCACGACGATGGTGCAGACCAATGGCGGTGGCGCCTCCGGTCCTGGCGGCGAATCGAACCCAATTGCCAGTGGTGGCGGCATGAGTCCTCCCGGCATGATGGGCAACCAGGGTCCTCCGTCGATCTACGCTCCGCCAAAGAGCGACGACTTCGCCAAGATGCAGCAAGAGATGCATGAGAAGAATCGGCAAGAGATCGCTCGGGTCGAAGAAGAGAATCGTCGTCGGGCAGAAGAAGCTCAGCGTCAACAACAAGAACAAGCCCGTCAGCAGCAGGAAGCGGCAACTCGTCGCCAGCAGGAACGTGAACGCGCCGCCCAAGAGCAAGTTGCTCGGCAAGAACAGCGCATGCAAGAGATGATGCGCGGACCAGAGCTGGTCGAGTACAAGTACTGCACCAACTGTAACGCAACGCTGCCAGACAACGTTGGCGCTGGCGACAACTGTCCCAGCTGCGGTGTTTACTTTGCTGGCGAACAAGATCGGTTCGGCAACACCACCAAAACGGCTCCGTCGTCCTCTTCCTTCAGTGGTGGCAGCTTCCGTTTTCGTCCTGGCGTGCTGTTCAGCATCATCGGTGCGATCATCGGCGGAATCGTGGGTGCGGTTCGCTGGATGTTCAGCAGCAACAACAACTAAGCAAGCGGGAAAGCCGAGCGGAAAGTGGGCAGAGAATAGAGACTCTGCCTGCGGGACCTTCGTCCAAGAGACGCCAATCGGCAACCAACAGAAACCAACCTGGCGGGGTGACGGAAACGTGCCCCGCTATTTCTTTTTACGAGCCTCGAGAATGGCTTGAATCAACGGCTCGGGCACGGACGCCGGGACTTCGTCCTCGGCAAACTCTTTGCAGCACGACACCCCCAGACGGATCGCCGTGCGGTAGTTTTCCAGGTAGTGCTCACAACACGGACAGCGCGTGAGGTGCGTTTTCATCACGCACATCACGTCGTCAGGCAAATTACCTTCGAGGTAATCGCCCATGAATTCGTAGAGTTCCTTGCAGGTCAATTTCATCGTTAGTATCCGTCATTCATGTGCGGATCCAACAGCGTTTTAAGGGCTTGGCGGGCACGGTGCAGCCGCGTCTTGACGGCTGAGACACTCATATTCAATCGCGACGCGGTTTCATCGGTACTTAATTGTTCGATGTCGCGAAGCAGCAAAACGGTTCGATAAGTTTCAGGTAATTGTTCAATTTGCTCACGAACCAGGTCGCGGGTTTCCCGACTTTGCACGGCCGTATCAAAAGTGACCGCCCAGGCAGGCTCTACCCGATCGCGGTGTCCGTCGTTGACAAAGTGAGGTAACAAGTCCTCGACCGGCTTTTCGGGTTTCCGCTTTCGCGTTCGCAGTTTCATCAGACAGGCATTCACCACAATCCGATGTAACCAGGTCGACAGTTTCGAGTTTCCCTCGAAATCGGCAATTGCTTTAAAAGCCGACAGGAACGCGTCTTGAACCGCGTCCTGAGCATCTTGGTCTTGCCCCAAGAATCGTTTCGCGACGACAAGCATGCGACCACTGTACGCTCGAACGAGGTATTCGTACGCGTCGTCGTCCTGGCGGCGAAGAGCATCGATAAGATCCTCTTCGGTTTTCCAGGCACTTGTCGGCAGTTCTGATCCAGTGCTGTCCATAATCGCCAAAATTACCAGATGCGGTGCACGTCGTCTACGAGCGATTATTGTTGCCACATTCCGCGCAACACGCGACCCCGGACACCCGTCGGGACTTGAATTGTTCCAACCAGGGTGCCACCATGAATGAAAAGTCGGGCATGGCAAACAGAGGGAACGATTTGCTCACTCCAGGGGGTGTCATCAAACAGTGCGATTTCTTACATCGGTATTTGCCATAGCCCTGGCTCTCTTCGCTCCCAGCGCTGCCCGCCTGGTGATGGCTGCTAATCTGCAGTTTTCGATCGGCCATGCCGACATCACCCCAGTCGTCGAGGGACGTCCAGCCGTCTGGATGGCTGGCTATTATCACGGCCGCGCCGCCACGGGGGTCCACGATCCGCTCTTCGCTCGTGCCATGATGTTGTCGGACGGCAAACAGAAGATTGCCCTGGTCAGCCTGGATGTCGTTGGATGGTCGTATCCCTCCACGGTGAAAATCCGTGAGCAGTTGCCGGAAATCGACTATGTAATCATCTGCAGCACGCACAACCACGAAGGCCCCGACACGATTGGCATCTGGGGCGAATCCCCCATCAAGCGTGGTTCCGACGATCGCTACAACGCGCGGATCGAGTCGACCGTGGTCGGACTTGTCCAGCAGCTCAACACCCAACTTCAACCAGTCACCGCCGAGTACGCCAAGATCGATCGGCCCGACCTGATTCAAGACAACCGCTTGCCAGAAGTGCTCGATCCTACGCTTCGGGTGCTTCGCTTCCGCTCGACCATCGATCACTCGTATGTCGGCCTGCTGGTTCAAGGAACGAGCCATCCTGAATCGCTCGGCCCGAAGAACACGTTGATCACGGCCGACTTTCCTGGCTATACGATCCAGCGACTGGAAGAGCACTTCGATTGCCCGACCGTCTACGTCAGTGGTGCGATTGGTGGCTTGCTCGCTCCGCCAGAAGAAGGCGTCTTCAATCGCCAGGGCGTCGCCGAAGAACTCGGTACGTTCGCTTACGCGCAAACCTACGGCCAGATGATCGCCGATGCGTTGGCCACCGCGCTGGAAAGCAGCCAGCCGATTGAACTGGCTCCCTTCGACATCGTGCGGCAAGAGATCGCGATCCCGATCGACAACCCGCTCTATCGGCTCGCACGGTCGTTGAACGTGATTCGACGCGTCAGCTACGAGTGGACTGGTCGACCTGAATCGTGGGGACAGCAAGTCACACGCGAGTATCGCCCCGAACGTGCCGCGGCAATCACGGAAGTCGCCGTCATTCGCTTGGGCGAGTTGTATCTGCTTTCGATTCCGGGCGAGCTTTACCCGGAACTGGTGACCGGACAAATACCGAATCCGGCGGAAGAACACGCCGACTTCCCCGACGCCCCCATCGAGCCGCACATCGCGGCCATGGTAAACGAAAAGCCCTACATACTGCTGGGCCTATCGAATGACGAGATCGGCTATATCTTGCCGAAGCGGCAATGGGATCGAGATCCCCCGTACGCCTATGGTCGGGGGCTGCCACAATATGGCGAGATCAACAGCTGCAGCCCTGATGTTGGGCCGATCATCATGGGGACCTTGGCACGCTTATGGAAGCAAGCCGAGGCCGCCCAGGCCAAGCCCTAGTCGCTAGTTCACTGGTGGCAACAAGCGAGGTGGTTCCAATTCCGGAGCCGGTGGAATCTTCGAAGATTCGTTAGGCGTCGAAACCGGCGACGTCCGATTCATCGGCTGATCGCTGATGAACATCGTGTTCGGCGATTGCTGAGGCCCCCGAGCCGGGACAGCGGCTGGCATCTGCGAAGCATTTTGAATCCGGGCCAGCATATCTTCGGCCTGCTTCAGCTTTGGGTCGATCTGCAGGGCGGCTTGAAACTGCTGAGCGGCTCCCTGTTGATCTCCCTTGCGGAACAACAAATAACCCAAGTTGTAGTGCCCAGCCGATTTGCCATGGGCATACACCAACTGCGACAACGCTTCATCGGTTCGGCCCGCATCGACCAGCACCATTGCCAGGTTGTTGCGATACCGAGGATCTTCCGGAGCGAGCGTGGTCGCTTTATGGAAGTGAGCCATCGCGTCGTCCTTTTGCCCCATGCGTGCCAGGCACAGCCCAAGGTCGTTCTGAACGACGGCGTCTTTCGGATGCTCTTTTTCGGCCTTCTGGTACATCACCAGGGCGTCCTTCAATCGCTGGTTGCGATGCAGCAGGCGAGCATAGCTCACCAGTGCCAGGCGATTGCTGGGGAACTTTTCCAGACAAAGCTTGTACTGGCGTTCAGCTCCTTCAAAGTTGCCCGAGTTTTCCATCATGCGGGCACCGCTGAGATAGACGTCGGCACCAATTTCCGAAGGCATGTTGGACAGACGAATCGGATCGTCGTCTGCGCTTGGCTCCCGTGGCTCAGAGCTGAAGAAACCGGAGATCGAATCTCCTGCCTTCTTGAAAGCAGAGCTGATCCCACCACTTTCTTCTTTTTCGCCCGTGAATTGAATCAGACGGAGCTCACTCGATTCCGAGTTGCTCGCCGCGACAGCCTTCATCTGGTTGATGGGCTTTGGCCGATCGGCAGCATCCAGCACGATTGGTGCCAGAAGCAAGCCCTGGATGGCCAGGCCGGTGCAGATCAGTTCGCGGCTGTATTGGACGAATGCGCGTTTTAGGGTCAGGTTTTGCATCGATCCCTTGCAGGGCCCCGCAGGGCCATTGCCTCCATGCACTGGTTTGGGTTCGGCCGCCGGCCCCTCCGCTAGCAAAAGAGGAGCCCGCAATGAATAGTATTTCCTATCATTGCATCGGCATTTTTCGCAGGCCACTCAAGCGTTTTGCGCGAACCATTCGCGCAACCCTCCTTCAGGGCCTGGTCGAACTTGGCTATCAGCAGGGAACCGAACTATTGATCGGTGAATGCTGGCAGACGTGGAGCTGGGATCGACGAGCGTTCGCGACGGTAGATTTCGTCGATGTATTCAGCCGAACGACCGACGGGCTGCTGCGGGCTGACGTAGACCTCGGTGACATCCGGCGTACCAAACATGTTGGTCAGGCTGGCCTGGACCGTCTTGATACGGGCTTCCGTTTCTTCCTGGCTCAAACCCTGCATGACGTAGACAGCACGGCGGCCTTCCGGGCCCATGACAATCTGGCGAACCTTCAGCTTTCCGGAAGACGTCAAATCGCCGGTGCTGGCGTCAAAGTAGTGATCGCTCAGCGTGTTCTGCAAGCGGATGCCAGCAGCGGTCATCGCCGAGTAATAATTGTTGACCGAAGCACGGTCGGCTTCCACGAACGGAGATGGCCAGCACTTGTTGCGAGCGTAGTCGAGGTGGACTCGATCCCAAAAATCGTTCCATCCTGCCTGGCTAACCGAGCAGAACAACAGGGTTGCCAGAATAGATTGTGTAAAGAGGGTGCCGATCTTCATGCGTGGCCGCCTTCCATGGGATTATCGCAAGTCCGTGCGCCGGTGCTGACCTGTGGCGCGGTGTATCGTTCAGAGCTTGCATCGGCCATCGTTCGGCCAGGTCAACAGTAACGAGGACCTGGCCGTTACGACACGTAGAACCGGTAAACTTTCCACAATCTTACGAGTTGGCAGCCATCATTGGCAGCATCTCGCGGACCACCGTGATAGCAGCCGGTCCGACCAGCACCACGAAGATGCCAGGGAAGATGAAGAACACCAGCGGGAAGATCATTTTCACCGCGGTCTTGGCGGCCTTTTCTTCGGCGATCTGACGGCGACGGGTACGCATGGCATCGCTCTGCACGCGAAGTGCCTGGGCGATACTCGAACCGAACTTGTCGGCCTGAATCAGAATCGCGGCGAGCGATCGCAGGTCTTCGACACCGGTACGCGAACCAAGTTCGTGCAGCACGTCAACGCGAGCACGGCCCATCTGCAACTGGAAGTTACACATGCCGAACTCTTCAGCGATGACGCGATAGGTCTTCTTCATTTCTTCCGCCACGCGACGCATCGCCTGGTCGAGACCAAGACCTGCTTCGACACAGACGACCATCAAGTCGAGAGCGTCTGGCAGACCGCGGAAGATCTGTTCTTTTCGGCTCTTGCCGAGGTACCACAGCCCGATGTCTGGCAGATAGAAGAACCCGCCCAGCACGATCGCTGCCTTCAAGATACCGAACAACGAGAAGTCGCCCAGCACAAAGAAGGTACCACCACCCAAGAGCAAGCCGAGCATCAGACCGGCAAACTTCAGACCGAGGAACGTCGTTGGAGCGGTCTCGCCACGGAAGCCGGCGTGCGAAAGCTTGTCTTTCAGCGCGTTGGCATCTTTGGCGTTGGTTGGTTGCAGTGGCTTGGCCAACGCAGGCGAGGCCTTTTCCAGGACCTTACCCAGCGCGGTGGTTTTACCACCTTTCTCGCCACGACCGCTGCGTTGGTAAGGATCTTTGATCCCGTCCAAGCGGTCTTCAGCGCGGCTTTTGTCTTTGAGGAAAATGTCGGCCAGAAAATAGATTCCAGCTGCGAACAAGCCAAAGACGGCGACGGCGATGATCAATACGCCATTAGTTCCAGATTCAAACATGGCTCGGTTACACCTTGATATCGATAATCTTTTGAATCACCCAGGCCCCAATCAACTGCATGACAATCGCACCGGCCAACATCTTCTGGCCCAGAGGGTCGGTGAACAGCGTCATCACGTAGTTGGCATTCAGGTACCACATCACGGCGAACAATGCTGGAGGCATACCCAACAGCACGATACCCGAGATACGGCCTTCCCCGGTGAGGGCCTGAATCTGACCGAACAATTCCATGCGCTGACGCACCAGTCGGCCAATCTTGTCGAGAATTTCGGCGAGGTCACCACCCGTCTGTCGTTGCAGAATCACGGCGGTACCGAAGAACTTAAGGTCGAGGTTCGGGACGCGATCGGTCATATCGAGGATCGCTTCTTCCAGCGGCACACCCAGGTTCTGCGACTCGAACACCTTGCGGAACTCGCCGCCGATCGGATCGAGCATTTCTTCGCTCACCAGGTGAAAACCAGCACCCAGACTATGACCCGCACGCAAAGCACGTGCGATCAATTCCAGGGCGTCCGGCAATTGCTGACCAAACTTATTGAGTCGCTTGTTGCGAACCCACCAGACATAGAGAAACGGAATCGCCGCACAGATGACCGCCAGGACAGGTCCAACGTAAAATGGCATTCCCAGCAAAAATGGGATCACCGCGGCACCGCCTGCCAGGCCGGCAGTCAGCATGATGAAGTTCGAGACCGACGTATCCATGGCGGCCTGATCGAGCAACAATCGCAGATTGATGTAACGTGCGATGTACTCTTCCAGAGCACCACTATCTGCGTCGACATTGCGGCTGAGGATGCCTCCCTGCTGCTCTCCTTTGCCCGGCTCGTTTTTGCTTTTGCCGGTCAGGATTTCGAGACGATTCTCGATATCGGGATTCGAGTCTCCACGAAACAGAATCGCTACGGCGCCTACCAGGGTGGCAACACCTACGAATACCGTAATGAGTACTACTAGCGTCAACATGATCGCTTCTCTAAGTGGATTAGTTTCTAGTCATCAAGCATCACACGTTCACGGAACGCACTCGCTGGCAGACGAACACCAGCCGATTCCAGTCGTTCCATGAAGTTCGGACGAACACCGGTCGAAATGAATCGACCACGAGCGCGTCCGGTTTCGTCGATACCCGATTGTTCGTATCGATAGACGTCCTGCATCACGACCGTTTCCTGCTCCATCCCGATCACTTCGGTGATGTGCGTGACACGGCGAGGACCACCTTGCAGACGGTTGGCCTGGATGATCAAGTCGACAGCACTCGAAATCTGCTGACGCATGGCCTTCACAGGCAGGTCAAACCCCGACATCGAAATCAGGGTTTCAATACGCGAGATAGCGTCGCGTGGTGTATTGGAGTGGATCGTGGTCATCGAACCTTCGTGACCGGTGTTCATGGCCTGAAGCATGTCGAGCGTTTCGGCACCACGACACTCACCGATGATGATTCGTTCCGGACGCATACGCAGGGCATTCTTCACCAGGTCGGTCGCGGTCACGCCACCCTTCCCTTCCACGTTCGGTGGACGGGTTTCGAGGCGGACAACGTGTTCCTGTTGCAGTTGAAGTTCCGCCGCGTCTTCGATCGTGACGATACGTTCAGCACCGCTGATGAAGCTCGAGAGTGTATTGAGCAGCGTCGTCTTACCAGAACCGGTACCGCCCGAGATGATGATGTTCAAGCGGGCTTTGATCGCACCTTCGAGCAGCATCACCATTTCAGGCGTGAAGGCTTTGTAGTTCAGCAGGTCTTCCAGTTTCAGCGGGTTCGAGCCAAAACGACGAATGGAAACTGCGGCACCGTCGAGAGCTAACGGCGGAATGATGGCATTGAAACGCGAGCCGTCTGGCAGGCGGGCATCGACCATCGGACAGGTTTCGTCCACACGGCGGCCCACCTTGGATACGATACGGTCGATGATTTGCAGCAAGTGTTCGTTGTCGCGGAACTTGACGCTACTCAGTTCCAGCTTGCCACCCTTTTCGCAATAGATCTGATGAGGACCGTTGATCAGAATATCGCTGATCCCATGGTCCTTCAGCAGAAGCTCGAGTGGGCCCAGGCCAAACGTTTCGTCGAGAACTTCTTCAATCAGACGTTCACGTTCGGTTCGATTGAGGAGAGTTTCTTCCGTATCGCACAGATGTTCCACCACCAGGCGGATCTCGCGACGCAGGACTTCCCCTTCCAGCTCACCAATCTTGGACAGGTCGAGCTTATCCACGAGCTTGCCGTGGATCTTCCGCTTAAGATTTTCGAATTCCGCTTGTTTCGAGTTGCTCGCTTTGGGATCCGTTGCCGCCGTCCGCATGTTTCGATTCCTTCGCAAACTGAAGTGCTGCCGTTGACGCCCTTTTGACCGTTTCGTGTCACGTCAGGTAGCTAGTGCAACCGGTATGGTCCCACCGCGCGAAGAGCTTGGCGGCGCATTGGTTGGACGGAGCTACCCAAGGAGACAGGAACCGTGCCGATTAAGGGCTTTGGAACGGTCCCCCAAAACATAGCTCACGTAGAGTTGCGCGAGAGGAAGGAAGTTTCGAAATTGGCAAACCGCACGGAATGTGCGGTCGCTACAACCTTCGCGGATTGAACTAGATAATCCACGAGCTTTGATGCGGCGGCTTTAAGCGTCCGCCGATGCTTCCGATTCTTCGGCTTTTCCGGCCTTGTCTGCCTTTGACGACAAGAAGCCAAACCAGCGTCCCAAGCCTGACTTGCCGCCGGCATTCTTCTTCGAGCCATCGCCCGAGAGTGCTTCGGCCAAACCGACCAGGGCTTGCGTGATGCCGGCGCGTGGGGCCTGTTCGATCAACGGAACGCCGTTGTTACGAACTTCGACCATGATTCGGTATTCGTTCGGGATCTGCCAATAGATCTCGCTGCCGATCGTTTCCTGAGCTTTCTTCAGGCTGATCTCGCCGTTGTCGAGGCCGACGCGATTCACGATCACGCGGGTCTTTTCTTTCAGCCCGTCGATCTCGCTGAAGCTCATCATCAGACGCACCACGTTACGCAAACATGGCAAGTCGAGCTGAATCGTCATCAGGTTGACGTTTGCTTCTTTCATCGCCAGCATGTCGAGCGCCGAGTATGCCTTCGACGTATCGATGATCAAGTGCGTGAAGGTCGCCTTCATCAAACCGATCACGCGGGACAAGTCGTCCGGGCTAATCGGAGCTTCTTCCTGCAATTGAACCGGGCGAGGAAGCAGATACAAGCCACTGCTGTGCCGCGTCAGCGACCGCTTCAACAGATTGAAGTCGAGACGCTTGATGTTCTGGGCAACGTCCAGCAGGGTGTAATCAGGAATCGTATCGAGGAAGACATCGCTGTCTCCCAGCGCCAGATCGAGGTCGATCAGCGCGACGTTGTTTTGTTCTTGGGCGGCCAGAATGCATCCGAGATTGACCGCGAGGCTGGTCGAACCAACACCACCGGTCGCACCGCAGACGGTGATCACCTTGCAGCCGCGGCTCTTCGAGTCCCCTTTGCCGAAGCGATGATGACCGATACGCTCCAGAGCGCTGACCAGGTCTTCGATCACCAGCGGTTGGGTTAGAAATTCTTTGGCACCTGCCCGCATCGCTTTGAGGATCAACTGACCATCGGTCGAACCACTGATGACCAGGATGCTGCATTCAGGCGTGCTCTCGTTGACTTCACGAATCAGGCGAATCGCCTTTTCTGGATCGGAGTCAATCGCGACGATGCCGATGTCTGGGTTGGTCTGACCAACGACATCAGCGAAGAACTCGTATCGCGAGCACTCCGCTTCCAGCCAGACAATGTCCATGCCTAGCAGTGTCGATTTTAACGATTCTCGCGATGAGTCTTTCGGATCGACCAGGGCGACTCGTAATACATTGCTCATAGCGATTCGTACTTTCCTAACTCGACAGATGACACCTGGATAAGAATTCCCCTATTGGGTTTAGGGGAATTCTAGTACGCAAATGTCGGCCCCGTTTTAAAAATCGAGCGTATCGTAGCCCGAAGGTCCGATCATGGCCGGCATTGGTCCCGAAGAAGCGACCGGAGCAGGCTTTTGTACCGACGAGGGGCGGACGCCGGGATTGGTTTGAATCGAGACGGGCTGCATTCGCGGCCCAGAAGGGGTATGCACGCCCTTCATCTCGGTGCTGGTTTCAAAGGCTGGGCCTTGATTCATGGCCGGCGTTGGAACTTCCATCAGAGGAGCACCCTGTTCGATGACTTCCCCTTCGATGATCGAAGGACCGCTTGGACCGATCATGCCACCGCCGTAAGCACCGCCTGGGACGCAGTTCGGCACTTCCATGTAACCTCGCCAGTACAGCTCGGTATCATTGAGCGGACCGGAAGCGGTACCAGGCTTTTCGCATGGCTCTTCGTCGGCGTTCAGCGGAGCAACCAGTTCTGGCGTGACCACGAACAACAGTTCCACTTCGTTGCGTCGGTCTTGGACGCGACGGAAAGCGGCACCAGCCCAAGGAATGTCAGCCAGGTAAGGAATACCGCGGTTTTCCGTTTCGATCTTGTCCTGGATCAGACCAGCCAGAGCGAACGTTTGACCTGCCTGCATTTCGACGGCCGTATCGACCCAGCGAGTACGGAAACCTGGCGTGCCGTTGACCGAAACGCTGGAGTCGACTTCGCTGACCAGTGGGCGAACTTCCAGGCGGATGTTGCCGTTGCCCAGGACGATTGGCACAACGTCGACGCGGGTACCGAACTCTTTGAATTCGATCGACGTGGTACCGAGACCGGACGAAACCTGGATCGGAACTTCACCACCAGACAGGAAGCTGGCAGGACGACCGCTCATGGCGTTCAAAGTTGGTTCCGAAAGCAACTTGGCCAGGTTGTTCTGACGCAGAGCTTCGATGAATCCGAAGAATGCCGTGTTGTTGCCCACCACACCGAAGGTAACCGTGTCGGCACCCGTCGTGGCGATCGTCTGGCTCGACTGGGTGACGCTGTTGATGATACCGCTGACGCTCGAGACAACGAAGTCGTTGCCGCTGAAGGCTGCGAAGTCAAAGCCAACCGTACGCAGCTTGGTACGCGAGACTTCGTAGACCTTCACCTTCAGCATGACCTGCTGGACACCACCGACCGTGATGTTGTTGATCACTTTCGGGTAGTAGTCTTGAGCCATTTCCACGATGCGGCTGATCGCGTCTGGGCGATCGACGAAACCAGACAGCACCACGCTGCTCGCCAGGGGACGAACCTTAATGGTGGCGTTCGGGAATTCGCTTTCCAGAAGCATCTGTAGTTCGCGACCGTCGCCAATGACGACGACGTCGACCGTGAAGATGCTGCCGTCATCGGCCCACAGATTGACCTGGGTAACACCCGGCTTCAGGGCCGAGACCTGAATTTTGTTGGGGGCCAACGGCGTCAACCGAAGGAGGTCAGGGTTGTTGACCTGAGCCTTCGGAATCTTGTTGTCCAGGGTAAAGATGCGGCTCGAATTGACGATCATCTCCAACCGCTGATTCGGTGCGGCTACCTGGAAGTTGACGCCTGGGGCCTCGTTTTGAGCTTGAACGGCTCCGCACCAGGCGGTCAGCGCGATCATAGCTGCAGTCGTGACAAGTTGTCGCGCGAAGCGGTACTTGGTAATCATCCGTGATCTTCCTTGCGCCGAAATTATGACTTCCCAATCCGTGGAAAATCTAAATTGGGTTAGGCGTCGTCCTGTCCAAAATTTGAATCCGACCCCGCTGGCATGGAGTCGTCGGTTGACGTGTTGGCATCGTCGACTGGCGTCTTGTTAGTGTCAGCGTTCGATCCCATGGGGGTTTGTCCGGTCGTTCCTGGAGGAAAGCTGGGCGTGTTGCTTCCAGCCGATGGTGTGTTGGTCGAAGTTGGCATGGTCTGCTGACGCGATGTCATCGAACCAGGAGCCACTTCCTGGGGCAGCTCGTCGGCATGTCCCCACTCAAATCGTCGCACGCCATCTGGGCTGAGCAGGTCCATCGACCATTCGACTTCGTCTTCCACTGCTGTGGCTGCCGAGGTCGCTGTTTTGGAAAACTTCTGTTCAGCGTTCTTCAGGAAATCGAGGAAACCACCACCCGACGACGGCTGGCTGCCGCTTTGGGTCATTTTGTTCTGTGGCTGCGGCGGAGCATTGTTGTTCATGTCCGGGTCAGCGTTTTCGGTAATATCCAAAAGTTCCGCGATCGTCGCGTCGTCGGTCGTCGCCGCAACGTCATCTGGCGTTTCATCTGGCGGACGGAGCGACAAGCTGAGCTTGCCGAGCTGTCCGGCGAGCACCAGGATCTCGACCTGCTTCGGTGTCACCAGCAGCGACACCGTCTTGGCGTTGATCGAATTGCCCTGGGCATCGGTTTCGCGATGAATCTGTTCGTTCACCGCGAAGACGCGGCAGTTGGTCAGAATGGTGCGGGTCATCTGACGTTTTGTACGGTTCTTGTCGAGCTGGTTGACGACTTGCAGGTAAACCAGCACGTCGACACGGTCGCCAGGCAAAATCAGACCCGAAGCGGCACTTTCCGCAGTCACCTTGATCGAGTGAACTCGGTAACCCTTCGGAATCAGCTTCGAGGCACCCTGGTCTTCGTCCGACCCAAACAGCTTGCCTTCCAGGATCACTTCGCCGGCGAACAGTCGCGAACGTGGTCGACGTCCTTCGACGTTTTCCAGCTCGCGAATAGCCCCTTCCGGAATCTTGTCCGCAGGCCACGGTTCCAGCTTGATCATCTCCGGAGCGATTGGCTCGTTGATGTCGATGTCCTCGAGGGCGACGAAGATGTTCTCCATTTCGACCTGAGGTACCGGCTGGGCGGTCTGCTGCTCGAGTACCTGGCTGATGCCGATCGAGGCGACCAGCCCACACCCGAGAGCGATAATGATCAGGATTAGTGATTTCGGACGCATTTGCTTTTCCTTAGTTCAGCTAGCCTCCATGCCCGCACCTAGCTAGCTCCTCAGGCCCCTTTAATCGCGAGTGCGATGTAGGGGAATCATCGGGCCTCCGAGACGAGAAGGTCAAAACAAACGTCTCGAGTCGGACGACCATTGCGTTTCGCAATTTCCGGACAACCGGAATATTTTGCATCAACGGCTATTGAACGGTTTCTCTCCGCATTGTTGTTTTCGCTTCCAAGGTGGTGGCCCCTAAGTACATAGGAGACGGCAACCAACTGACTTCGGCGAAAGGAACGCGAACGGTAACGCTTACCGCTCCGCCAAATCCGGCATTTTCAGGCGGATCCGGGGAAAGGATAACTTGTGCACCACTGCTATCGACGGCTGCTGAGTCGAGAAAGCCATTCACCGCCGAAATCACTTCGGCGGTGGTTGCTCCGTCCAGGACGGCTCGGCGAGCACCTTCGCGGGAAGCGTTGGTAATCACCTGCTGCACCATGACCATGCGACCGTACTCAATCATTCCGAAAATCAGCAGGAAGAAGAGCGGCGCCACAATGGCAAATTCAACAACCGCTGCCCCTGACCGTTTCAATCGGAATAATCGGCATCTCTTATCAAGGCCGAAATGTCGGGAACGCAAAGTCCCCGTCATCTCACCCAAGTTAACACGGTCGCTTGCGCGGTCTGTGCATGCAGACGATATCAGGCTCATACCAGCAGTCCCATCCAGAAGAAGTAGCCAATGGTTCCGATGGCGATCGGAATACCATAAGGGAGCAGTAGCATCGTTGGCTTACGCTCCGCAGCGATGCTCGACAACTGATTCGGATCACGAATGGTCATGATCTCGTTCAGGATGATGCGAGCGTTGTCCGAGTGTTTCTTCCAAGCTTTGCGGAAGGCGACCATACCGACAGCCAGGACGGCACCGACGATGGCCGAGATGCAGAATGCATAGAAGGTGTGCGTGCCATACATCCAGGCACCAACACCGGCTAGCAACTTAACGTCGCCAGCGCCCATGCCGCCAATCGAGTAGGCTGGCAGCAACAGGGCCAGGCCGACCACGGTGCCCAACAGGCTCCAGCCAAGGCCTTCAAAGCCAAACGCACAGAAGCTGTAGACCCAGCCGCTGGCGACGAAAGGGAACGTGATCCAGTTCGGGACCTTCAACTCGAAGCCGTCAATCACAGCGGCCAGAATCAAGGTGAACGTGACGACCCACACGGGCCAATTTTGTGCGATTGCTTCCGACAGGCTTACAAACAGATCCATGACTTTCTCCTCACCTCGCGCGTCTCATGCGAGGCCGACCACTAAATGCGCAACAACAGGGATACCACCACTGGTTTCCGGACGTGTCTTCACAAAAATTCCGGCACAAAACAGTAGCTCACCCAGGCAACCGTGCGGCCAAAATAGACCGCTTTTTCCCCGATTTCTGCCTATTCGGAATAAGTTGCCGTGGTGCGGTGTTTCGTTAATCCCGCCAAAGTCGGATCAACCGGAAAAAAAGAAAAGCCCCGAGTACCCCGTGTTAGGGTGCCCGGGGCTTTCCAGTGTTTTCACGAAAAAAAACGCGTGAGCCCGAAGGCACACGCGTTTGCTGGCGGCTTAGAGAGCACCACCAGTGGTGTTAGCGGTCTGCATGTCCGTACCGATCTTGGTGAACGTGGCGTTCGCCTGGGTACCGATCGCCTGGATGGCGGTCAGACATACGATGACGATCAGAGCCAGCATCACGGCGTATTCAACCGCGGTGGGACCGTCTTCCGATACGAGGAAATTCTGTACCTTCTGGATGAGACCTTGCATGAGAATTCTCCAACGTTGCCTAAATTCGGCAAAAACTAAAGATGCTTACTACCGCCGTTCAACCGTTGCGATTCCATCACGCTGGTCTGCAAAACTTGGTTGAATGCGGTCCTCTTGGTTAAAGCCTCAGTCCCATACATAGCCATCAGGAAGTGGACGTCATACGTCCGGAGTCAACCCTTCGGCAGCCTGGCCGCCACGGTTAAGTGGTCCTAAGCTTTGCGTCCTGACCTCGCGATCAGTTTGCCTTTGTCGGGGGACATTGGCGGCAGACCATTGCCCGTACACCGGAAGCCTCGATTTCGATGAGTTTCAGATGAGACGAGCATTAGTCCGGCAACTTGTCCTGTTGCCATTCAGTTCTGTGCGATGCACTTCCCTGAACACCTGAAACCTATGTCACGTCCGGCCTATGTCAAATTGCGAGCTTTAGAAAAACTTGGCGATTCCGGGACATTTTTCCGAGAGAGCACCTAAAACGATTGTATTAAAGGACTTAAGTGTCCCAAAATCTCATCTCAGCGCATGAAAAACGCCGCGAAGTGTTCGTTTCGCGGCGTTTTCTTCATTATTTATATCGCTCGAATCACACGTTTTAGTGCGATGGTTCGGTCGCCGGAGCCTCGTCGGTACCGTATCCGGTCTCGTCGTCGGCGGCATCCACCTTATCGTTGAATAGCAGACCGAACAGAATCATCACGACCCCGGCCATGATACAAGGCATCAGCCAGATCATCTGCCAGTTCGAGACTCCTTCTTCGTTGGTGAATGCAGCGGCAATCGCCCCCATCACCTGGGCACCGATCCCCAAACCAAGACCCTGGGTCACGAAGACCAGGAAGCCTTGGGCCTGACCACGCAGCTCCTTGCCGCATTTCTTGTCGGTGTAAATAAACCCGGTGACAAAGAAGAAGTCGTAGCAGATACCATGCAGCAAAATGCCCAGCACCACCATCCACTGCACGTTGTCAACATCGGCACCAGCAAACAGACCGTAGCGAACAACCCAGGCAGCCATACCGGCGAACAGCATCCACTTCACACCCAGACGGCTGAAGAAGAGTGGCATCAGCAGCATGAACACGATTTCCGAGCCCTGCCCGATCGACATGACCGTCGCCTTTTGCTCGAAACCGACCTTGCCCACGAATGTGGAGGCATAGGCGTAATAAGCGGACAGCGGAATACAGATCAGAAACGAGCCGATGATGAACACGCTGAACGAGCGTTCTTTCATCAGTGCCAAGGTATCTGCCCCAATGATTTCGCGAAATGAGATCGCCTTGCCGGCCGACGGAGGTGGCGTGTGCGGGAGTACGAAGCTGAACAACGCGAGCGCTAACCCTGCGAACCCAGCCACGTAGAACTGCATGTCGGTGGTATCCGCCTCCAGCAAAGAGCTGACCGTAACATTCGCCGCGATCCAGCCGATCGTCCCGAATACGCGAATGATCGGAAAGAGTCGTTCCTGATCGTCAATGTTCGAAAAAGCCAGGGTGTTGGTAAGCCCCAGCGTCGGCATATAGCACAGCATGTGCAGAAACACGATCACCACCAATGCGGTCGCGCTCTGCTCGGCGGCGAAAGGTGCGGCGAACATGGCCAACGCACCGAGCAAATGCATCGCGAACAAAACCCGTTCCGAGGCAAAAAAGCGGTCGGCTACAAATCCGAGAAAGAAAGGGGAAATGATCGCCGCGATCGGCCCCACTGTGTACGCCCACGAAATCATGTCGAACATTTCGTGCTTGGCCATATAAGGCCCCAGCGTCACATACCATGCCCCCCAAATAAAGAATTGGAGAAACATCATCACCGAAAGCCCGATCAACTTCGGATTCTCGATCATCTCAACCACGATCGAGAGAATGTAGCGACTGATGAACTTCTTCACCATCAACCAGGTTCCTTTTGTGTTATTTCACAGCGAGAGGCAAATTTTGGCGGGGCGTTCGGGGTCCGATTGTAGCCGAGCTAGCAAACTTCAAAAACCAGGGACCATGTCCTATTTCGCGCCGCCGCGATAGTTCGGGTTCGGCTGAGGCATCTTGGCGTTCATCTCTTTCTGCCATGTGCGTAGCTTCTCGCGAAGCTGGGTCGTCTTTTCTGGCATCAAGGCACTCAGGTCGTGCTGCTCGTTTGGGTCCTTGCTCAGGTCGTAGAGTTCGACCGTGTCGTATTCATAAAACTCGATCAGCTTCCAATCCCCATCGCGGATCGACGCACCTGGCTTCCAGGCAGAACCATGGTAGTGGGGGTAGTGCCAATAAAGAGTCCGATCTTCTGCCTGCTTCTCCCCCTTCAGCAGCCCCACCAGCGACTCGCCGTCGTTGTGAACGTTCGGTTGCAGCGGCAAACCGGCCAATTCGAGGAAGGTTGGAAAGAAGTCCATGCTCACGACCGGGGCTTCCGATTCGGTGCCTGGCTGTGTCACGCCAGGAGCTTTGACGATCATCGGACTTCGCACGCCCCCTTCGTAGAGCCAACCCTTGCCGCTCCGAAGTGGAAGATTCGAGGTTGGTCCGACCCGTTTGCCACCTAAGGTGCACAGACCGCCATTGTCTGAGAAGAAGCAAACGACTGTGTTTTCGTCTAATTTCAGTTCGTCGAGCTTCGCGACAATTTCTCCCACGCTTTGATCGACCGCCGCGATCATCGACGCATAAGCCGCATTGTCTTGGCGAGCCCGGGAATTCCCTTCGTGCTCTTTGAGCGTGGGCGTTTCACCTTCAAAGGTCGCTTCCGCTTTCTCTTCGAAGTGCTCGATCCGCTTCTTATAAGGAGTGATTGGCGTGTGGACGTTGTAATAACACAGATAAAGCAGAAACGGCTTTGCCTGGTCGCGGGCCTCCAGGAAGTGAATCGACTCCTCCGTCAAACGCTCGGTGAGGTACTCCCCTTCCCGCCTCGCTTCGAGAACGGGATTCTTCCAAGGAGCATAATACCCCCCGGGCGGCGACCCGGCGTGGTGACCGCCGATGTTCGTTTCGAACCCTTGATCGTTCGGCCAATGTCCCTTCTCACCCAGATGCCACTTGCCGGCGAAGAAGGTTTGATATCCCTCTTCCTTCAGGGCCTCCGCCATGGTGACTTCTTCGAGAGCCAGGTTGTCACGGTCGTCGACGTGCAGAAACTTGCCGATCGTGCCGTTGCCAGGGATCCAGTCGGTCACGTCGACACGCACCGGATGACGTCCAGTGACGATCGAAGCTCGGGTCGGCGAGCAGACCGGGCAAGCCGTGTAGGCCTGGTTGAACTTCATGCCGCTCTTGGCGAGGGCATCGATATTCGGAGACTCGTTGAAGGTGCTGCCGTAGCACGAAAGATCGGCCCAACCGAGGTCGTCGACCAGGAAGAAGACGAAGTTAGGTCGCTTCGTCTCGGCGGCCTCGACTGAGTAGGCACCCCACACGAGGAAGGCTAATGCCACGACGAAACCAGGAAAGATACGGTGGAACATGCCGTCTCAACTCCAACCAGTTTGCTCAATACAACAAGGCCTGCACGGTTTAATCCATGCAGGCCGATGTTTGAGCATACTCGGAATCGAGACCAGATTCACCCAGTCCCCACCAAAGCGCTAGGCGACCGGGCCCGCCTTGCGCACTTCTTCGCTGACGCCAGAGCTGTACTTCTGGAAGTTCTCGATGAAGAGCGAAGCAAGCTTCGAGGCAGACTTGTCGTAGTCGGCTGGGTTCTTCCAGGTCGACTTCGGCGTCAAGATCTCGTTCGGAACGTTCTGGCACTCCTGAATCACATGCACGCCGAAGACCGGATCGACGGCGGTCGGTGCGTTGGCCAGCGTGCCATCGTGAATGGCGTCGATGATCGCACGGGTATACTTCAGCTTGATGCGCTGCCCTTCCCCGTACGCTCCACCAGTCCAACCGGTGTTCACCAGCCAGACATTCGCATTGTGCTTTTCGAGCTTCTCGGCCAGCAGTTCGGCATACTTGCCAGGATGCCAGACGAGGAACGGTCCGCCGAAGCAAGGGCTGAAGGTCGCTTGCGGCTCGGTGATACCAACTTCGGTGCCGGCGATCTTGGCGGTGTAACCACTGATGAAGTGATACATGGCCTGAGCCGAGGTCAACTTGCTGACCGGTGGCAACACGCCGAACGCATCGCAGGTCAGGAAGATCACATCGCTCGGATGGCCAGCCACGCAAGGAATCTTGGCGTTGCCGATGAACTCGATCGGATACGCACCGCGGGTATTCTGCGTGATGCTGGTGTCGGTGAAGTCGACGTGATGGTCTTCTTTGTCGTAGACCACGTTCTCGAGCACGGCACCAAAACGAAGCGCCTGGAAGATCTCCGGCTCGTTGTCTGGCGTCAGGTCGATCGCCTTCGCGTAGCAACCCCCTTCAATATTGAAGATGCCGTCATCGCTCCAGCAATGTTCGTCGTCTCCGATCAACATCCGCTTCGGGTCGGCCGAAAGGGTCGTTTTGCCCGTTCCCGAGAGGCCGAACAAGATGCTGCTGCGGTCCGAGTCAGGTGCGCAGGTCGCACTGCAGTGCATCGACAACACACCCTGTTTGGGCATGTAATAATTCATCATTGTGAAGACCCCCTTCTTCATCTCACCGGCGTATTCCGTGCCGAGGATGACCATTTCGCGGTCTTCAAGATTGACGTCGACGCTCGTTTTCGAGGTCATGCCAGGCGTGTGGCGGTTGGCCGGAAAACGCCCAGCGTTGTAGATCACCACGTCCGGATCGCCGAAATCCTTCAACTCTTCCGGAGTCGGCCGGATCAGCATGGTGTGCATGAACAAGGCGTGGTACGGACGCGAGCAAATCACCCGGATCTTCAGGCGATACTTCGGATCCCAGCCGGCGAAGGCGTCGACCACGTACAGCTTCTTGCGGGTATTCAGATAGTCTTTGGCCCGCTCGAGGTTGATTCGATAGATTCGATCTTCAATCGGAATATTGATCGGTCCCCACCAGACATCGTCCTTCGAGTGGACCGATTCGACGACACGCTTGTCCTTCGGCGAGCGGCCCGTCTTTTCGCCGCTGTAGGCGATCAAAGCGCCCGAATCGGCGACGGCGGCATCTTCTTCGTCGCGAATGGCTTCTTCATAGAGGGTCGAAGGGGCCATATTACGGCGGATGTCTTCGACTTCGATTTCCAATCCCTTTAAATCGATTTTACTCATCTCAGCACCACATCATTGGAGAGAAAAGACCCTGCGATCACTGCATTCACGCATTCTACTCCCTTTCTCTAAACCCGCGTACCCGACTACGCGGCGCGCAAAAAAAGCGTCTTCCCCAGCCGAAGGGAAGACGCTGTTCAGGATTCTTCGAATTGTCTTGAGGCGGTCGGTTTCTTGACCAGGACAGCCTAAGAAATGATTTCGTGGATCGGTTCGACGTGTTCGACGCCGACCAATTTTTGATCCAAACCGCTGTAGAAATAGCTCAAAGCGTTTGGATCGAGACCCAACTGGTTCAGGATCGTGGCGTGGATCCGCTTCACATGGAGTGGGTTTTCCACCGCTTCGGCACCCAGCTCGTCGGTGGCACCGTACGAAACGCCACCCTTGATACCGCCACCAGCCATCCACATGGTGAAACCATACGAATTGTGGTCACGGCCGGTCCCCTTTTCGTATTCGGCAGTCGGCTGACGACCAAACTCACCACCCCAAATAATCAGGGTGTCGTCCAACATACCCTTTCGCTTCAGGTCCTTGATCAGACCAGCGATTGGCAAATCGGTACGACCAGCATGGTAGTTGTGATTCTTTTCCAGGTCGCCGTGGGCGTCCCAGTTGTTGTCGTTATGGTGACCGCCCGAGTAAAGCTGAACGAAACGAACGCCACGTTCGACCAGACGGCGAGCCAGCAAGCAGCGACGGCCGAATTCTTCCGTCTGTGGGTTGTCGATACCGTATAGCTTCTTGGTTTCTTCCGTTTCATCGGCCAGGTCAACTGCTTCCGGAGCATGTTCCTGCATGCGGTAAGCCAGTTCATAGCTATGAATTCGAGCGGCCAACTCTGAGTTGTCCGGCCGATCTTCCAGGTGGTGCTGATTGGCTTCCTTCATCGCATCGAGGATACGACGTTGAGCCGCCCGCGACATTCCTTCTGGGGTCGCCAGATCGATGATCGGGGCACCCTTGCTGCGGAACATCGTGCCCTGGTAGTTGGCCGGCATGAAACCGCACGTCCAGTTCTTGGCACCGCTGATCGGACCACCGGAAGGGTCAAGCATCACGACGTAGCCTGGCAGGTTCTGATTGACCGTGCCCAGACCATAAGTGATCCACGAACCGAGGGTGGGGAAACCGCTGAGAATACGGCCCGAGTTCATCATCAACATGGCCGAACCATGGATCGGCGAATCGGCCTGGCACGACTTCAAGAACGAAATGTCGTCAACGCAGGTCGCCAGGTTTGGGAACAGTTCCGAGACCCACTGCCCCGACTGGCCATACTGCTTGAAGTTCCATTTAGGCCCGACAACGCGACCTTCGTTCTTTTCGCCACCACGCCCCTTAGTCTTCACGGGGACGGTCTTGCCGTCGAGATCGTACAGCTTTGGCTTGTAATCGAACGTGTCGACGTGGCTCGGACCGCCATACATGAACAGGAAGATGACATTCTTCGCCTTGCCTTCAAACATCGGCTGACGGGCAGCCAACGGGTTATCGAAGGCCGAAACGCCGTCAGCAGCGACGGCCTGATTCGCCAGGAAGCCATCCTTGGCCAGCATGTAGGTCAATGCGAGACCTGGGAACTTGGCCCCAGCGTTCCACAAAAACTCGCGCCGAGTGTTACCACAATAGGTTGATTTCGGCATTTCCGAGTTCGACATGATTCACCTTCCTCTTACATATGGATTCTTACACTGAACCGATCACGACATTCCAGCAATGCGGAATGACGCTTTAGTCCAGGAAGAAGAATTCGTTCAAGTTGATCAGCATCAGGCAGTACAAGTCGAATGACCGTTCGGCATCTAGACCATGGTCCTTCTGCAGGTCATTCATCAGCGAGATACCAACCTTCACGTCGCGGTCGTTGGCTTCGCGGGCCATCGTAAATTCGATCGCTTCGCGAATCTTATCTTCTGGCGTGGTCGCTCCGGTTTCACGAACTCGCTTGGCCAGTTCTTCGGCCTGCTGATTCGCAAAGAAACCATTGATCATCCCCAAGGCCTGAGCGGGCTGCGTGGTCACAAACCGTTCTTCGCAAGGGGCGTCTGTATCTGGGAAGTCGAACGTCGACAACAGTGGCGTTACCAGCGATCGCTTCACGTGGATGTAGACCGCACGACGAGCCTGTTCTTCGTACGACGAGTTGCCCCAGCCGTCACCAGGCTTCGACTGGCCAGCCATCACTTCGTCCGAAATCTTCGGGTAGAAGCCATGTCCGTACATCTTGTCGTTCAGGCGACCGTTGACCAGCAGGATCGAGTCGCGGACCTCTTCGGCCGTTAGACGACGCGAATTGAATCGCCACATCAGGTCGTTGCCGGGGTCCTGGGCCAAACCCTTTTCCGCACCGTCGGACGACATCTGATAGGTCGCCGAGAGCATCATCAGCTTCTGCATATGCTTGATGTCCCAGCCACTTTCCACGAACTCGGTAGCCAGCCAGTCCAGCAGTTCTGGATGGGTCGGAGGGGTACCGAGCTGACCGAAGTTGCTCGAGGTTCGCACGATGCCGCGGCCGAACTGGAATTGCCATATACGGTTCACCATCACACGAGCGGTCATCATGTTCTTATCCGAGGCAATCCACTTGGCGAGCACCAGACGGCGACCTGAGGTTTCCTGGCCATCCTTTGGTTCGGGAATCTCAGGCTTCGGTTCGTTGAAGAACTTCGGGAAGCCTGGTTCGACGACGTCTCCAGGAACGTGGGGATTGCCACGCATCATGATGGTGGTTGGCTCTGGCTTCTTGTCACTTTGATTCACAGCCAGGGCGAATTCGCGAGCTGGCAGATACTTTTCCTTCTCGCGAAGACCATCCATCTGCTTCTTCAGTTCGCGATACTCGGAAGCGTCGTTCGGGACGAGATCGGCGATCCGTTCGTCCATCTTTTCGCGCCGACGGTTGCGATCGCGTTCCTTACGGATCTCTTTGCGTTCTTCTTCAGGAAGCTGTTCGATCGCCGCCCGCACGATCTGGTTCATTCGGTCTTCGACGGCGCGCACTTCCCGATGGTGATTCTCGTGAGCCGAAATGATTTCTGAGCCCGAGATTTCTTTCTGGCTGAAGGCGACACTGCCACGCGTACCGTACGGTTTCATTCCCTTGAAGAAGGATAGGAATTCGTAGTAGTTCGCCTGAGTGATCGGGTCGATCTTGTGGTCGTGGCAACGTGCACAGTTGACCGTGACCGCCAGGAACGCCTTCCCGGTGGTGGTAATCAGGTCGTCGTATTGATCGTAAATATGCAGCAGCGGATCGGCTGGTTCGTCGTCCCACACACCTAGGCGATAATAGCCGGTAGCGATGATCGTTTCTGGCGTGGGGTTTTCGATTTCATCGCCAGCCAACTGCTCGAGAACGAACTGGTCGTAAGGCTTGTTTTCGTTGAAAGCACGGATCACGTAGTCACGATACTTCCAGGCATTCGGCTTAACGCCGTCTCGTTCGTAGCTGTTAGTCTCAGCGAAACGAACCAGATCGAGCCAATGTCGGCCCCACTTTTCACCGTAATGCTCCGAGGCGAGCAATCGATCGATCAGCTTGCCATAAGCGTCTGGCGATTGATCGGCTTCAAATGCTTCGATCTCTTCCTTGGTCGGCGGCAGGCCGGTCAAGTTGTAGTATGCCCGGCGGATGAGGGTCCGCTTCGAGGCCTTCGGGTTTGGCTCGAGACCCGCTTCTTCCAACCGAGCCAGAATGAATTGGTCGATTGGGTTCAGGGCCCAACCTTCATGTTCGGGTTTGGGTGGCTCTGGATCGGCGACCGGTTCAAAGGCCCAGTGCCCTTGATACTTGGCCCCTTCGTTGATCCAGGTCTTAATCACTTCCAACTCCTCCGGCTTGAGGGGATCACCTTCGGGGGGCATGCGTTCGAATTCGTCTTCCGAAAGAATGCGGCGAATGAGTTCGCTTTCTTCCACCTTGCCGGGCACGATGGCGATTTCGCCTGAGTCGGTTTCCCCCGTTGCGACCTCGCGATCGTCCAAACGAAGCCCACCCTCCTGAGATCCAGGACCATGGCATGCAAAGCACTTTTTCGCCAGAATTGGCTTGACATCGCGATTGAATTTAACGGTGGCTTCCGGCTCGTCTTGAGCCTGGGCCAGACCGGTGCAAACAGCGAACATGGTGCATACCATGATCAACATCGACGACCGGGAAATGCGCGATAAATAGAGCATTGGCAACAACTTAAGGCGGATTTAAGGTGGGATAAGGTGCCCGACATCACGAGTGCTGTTGGTAGGGCACACTCTGTATCGAAAGAGATCTTCCTACATTACACCGACAATTCTTGTACTTAAGGCGCTCAGAATCAATGAGATTTACCGAAAACCTTTTGAGAGCCTTTTCCTGTGGAGAATCCTGACACCATATGAGGGCGGGAATCCAATTTAAAATCCTTTGCCGAGCCCACTTGAGCCGCAATTCTCTCGAACGTAACCCAGGAATAAAAATCGGGGAAAATTTCCCCGGAAATTTGGCACACGATTGCTTTTGAGAATCGTTTCGGCTCATAATGAGGTCCTCCCTTGATAAGCATCCTCATCAAATACTGAGTCTCTTTTCCAATGCAACGACGCCGTGTCATGCTCATCGTGGAGACCTCGCTGGTTTACGGTCGCGAGGTCCTTCGTGGAATCAATCGCTATGTGGTGGCTAATGAACCTTGGTCGATGTTCGTTGATCTGCGCGAACTCGCATACCGTCCACCTGCTTGGTTAGAGAACTGGGACGGGGATGGCATCATCACCCGGAGTACCACTCCGAGCCTTGCCGAGCAATTGAAGGCGTGGAATATTCCCACAGTCGACCTGACCGATATCTATGGGGATCAAGGTTTGCCCCATATCGGCACCGATCACGAAGCGGTCGGTCGAATGGGCGCGGCCCACCTGCTGGAACGAGGATTCCGTCACTTCGCCTTCTGCGGATTCAGTGGCCACAATTGGTCCACACGACGCTATCACGGTTTCAAAGACGCCATCGAAAAGGCGAGCGGCCCGGTCGAACTGTTGGAAGGTCCTTGGGATTCTTCGTCGGCCCTGACCTGGGAGCAACAGCAAGCCCAGCTTTGTGATTGGCTGCGGGGGCTTCCTCGCCCAATCGGAATCATGGCCTGTAACGACATGCGTGGCCAGCACGTGCTCGACGCCTGCCGCCGGATCAACGCTGCCGTCCCGGAAGAAGTCGCCGTGATCGGTGTCGACAACGACGAACTGGTTTGCGAACTCTGTGATCCCCCCCTTTCCAGCGTGATGCCGAATCCGCAGCGCATCGGTTTTGAAGCTGCTGCCCTGCTCGACCGCCTCATGAAGGGGGAAGAGCCAACGCAGATGAGCAAGCTGGTCGAACCGCTGGGGATTGTGACCCGGCAGTCAACCGACGTTCTGGCGATCGAAGATCCGCTGGTCGCTTCGGCAGTGAAGTACATCCGCCAGCATGCCTGCGATGGTATCTCGGTGGTCGACGTGCTGCAGCATGTGCCGGTCTCGCGAAGCATTCTGGAACGTCGCTTCCGGAAGTTTATCGGTCGCAGCCCGCAGGCCGAAATTCGCAACGTGCAGCTGAAACGAGTGAAACAACTACTACGCGAAACCGACCTCCCGCTCGAACGAATCGCCGGCCTCTCGGGCTACGATCACCCGGAATATATGAGCGTGGTCTTCAAACGTGAACTGGGCCAAACACCAGGCCAGTACCGCACCCAGAATGTGAAAGGTGCCTCGCGGCGGTTCCGCTAAGCATCGCAAATCTAGAAATAGTCCACGGCCAGTTCTTGCCGAACTGGCCGTTTTGATTTCGAATCGCATCTTCTTCCAATTACCTGCGGCTCCGCACCACGACGTTGACCATAGGCCAGCGGATTACTAGATTTGTCGGTACGCCAATGCCTGGTGATCGTGGCGCATCTACCACCCTGAAGGTTCGTACCATGCCTCGCTTGTTCCTGCTTGCCATCGCTGCCCTCTTGTCTCTTGCAGGCTGGTCCCAGGCTCAAGAGAAGCCAGCAACCACCAGCGTGAAGCCGGGCATCAACGACTCTTTCCTCGATCCCAATCTCGACGTCGAGCAATGGGTGAATCGCTTCGAGGTCGAAAGCCGCGAAGTCTTTCTCGCCAAGGACGAAATCGTCGAACGCTTAAAGCTGAGCCCTGGCGACCGGATCGCCGACATCGGCACCGGAACCGGTCTGTTCGTCGAACCGTTCTCGAAAGCAGTCGGCGACCAGGGCTGGGTCTATGCCCTCGACATCGCCCCCAAGTTTGTCGAACGTGTCGAGAAGCTGGCCGAAGCGCGGAAGCTCACGAACATCACGCCCGTCTTATGTGGTCAGAACGACATTCGCCTTGCCCCAGGCTCCATCAACGTTGCCTTCATTTGCGACGTCTATCATCATTTCGAGTACCCGGCCGCATCGCTCGCTTCGATCCATAAAGCCATGAGCCCCGGTGGCAAGCTGGTTGTCATCGACTTCAATCGCATTCCTGGCGAATCACGAGAATGGACTTTGAACCACGTCCGCGCCGGCAAAGAGGTCTTTCGAGAAGAGATCGAAAAAGCAGGCTTCCGTTTCATGGGCGAAGTCGAAGTCCCGTCGTTCAAGGAAAACTATTTCCTTCAATTCGAACGCCGATAGCCCTCATCCGAGACTCGCAGACGGCAAACGCGACCTCTTCGCAATTGCCCCAGAAAGGGTCTTTTCGTTACGTAACAGCACGGCCCCCTCTCTATGGGAAGCCTGACACTTCCCCACGTGTTTCCCCACTAAAAGGCATGTTTTGCTGCTTAACGGGGGACTCTTGCTCGCTGGACAATCGTCCAGGCGTGCCCTTGTATAATTTAAATTCCGGAAATAAAATCCCTTCTCCTTTCCTTCCTCGTTTTCATTCCTAAATCTCCCCCGGATCCCCCAAATGTCCCAGCCCCAGCGCTCGGGGTTCACCTTGGTTGAACTCCTGGTCGTCATTGCCATTATTGGTGTCTTGATTGCTCTCCTGTTGCCTGCCGTGCAGCAAGCCCGCGAAGCCGCTCGTCGCATGAGCTGCTCGAACAACTTCAAGCAACTAGGCTTGGCGTTCCACAACTATCACGATACGTACCAAACATTTCCCACCTACGTTATTCGTGCAGGTGACCCTGCGGCTTCGCATTGGAAAGGCTACAGCGGCCTGACTTCAATCCTGCCTTTCATCGAGCAGGACAATCTTCGTGAACAAATCCGTTCGGCGTCCAACAACTTCTACTTGTCGAACGAAGACAATGCCGTCCATCCTCGTCATCGCCTAACGCGTGTTAACGCGTTCCTTTGTCCTTCCGACAGCGACTTCCCCGACACCAACTTCCAGGGCAACACCAACTACGCGATGTCGGCTGGCTCGAACCTTGGCTGGGACGTCTCGGTGGATCAGCAGAACGGTGCCTTCCGTCGTGACCAAGCCACGAACTTCGCCAGCATGACCGACGGCACGTCGAACACGATCATGCTGGGCGAGATCCTCAAGGGCAACAACAGCAGCTCGTCCTACAAATACGATCAGGTCGTGGTGCGAGGCCAAAGCTGGGGCGGTTCGTTCCTGTCGACTTCCCAGGGTGCCATCACCCAAGCAACCGTCGATGGCTACGGTTCGACCTGTGCCTCGAACAACAGTTCGCTTTCGGTCATCCCAGGCCGCGAGTGGATTCGTGGTGTGAACTACATGGCAGTCTTTACCACGTTGGCTCCACCCAACTGGAAGTATCCCGCATGCCAGGCCTGCTCGGTCTGTGGTGCCAGCGACAGCCGCGGGGTGTTCCCAGCTCGTAGCCGTCATCCAGGTGGAGCAATGCACGGGCTGTGCGATGGTTCGGTCAGCTTCATTGCTGAAACCACGGACTACACCACCTACCACGCGCTTGGCTCACGAAGTGGTGGCGAAACGGTCACGCTTCCTTAATTGGTGCCCGTTCGCGTCATTCTCACTTCCAGCCCTTCACTTTGAAGACACTCGCCATGAAGTTTATGCCTTGTATCGTTATTACGCTGGGATTGGCAGGCATCGGCTTGGTCGGCTGCTCGGAGAATGCTCCGGTTACCGTGACGCCGCCGCCAGCAATCAAGACACTCGAAGTTGCCTTAGACGAGATCAATAAGGCTGGGGAGATGGGCAGCATCGCTGACGAACTGCCTCGCCTGGTGGAAGAGATCAAAGCGGCCGATCCCGATAAAGGTTCGGCTCTCCAGAAAGATCTCGATGAATTGTTGGCTGCACGCGGCAGCGCTGCAGTTCGAGCGAAGGCAAAAGCGATGTCGACCACGCTGACGAAGTGACGCCTGCGTTTCGCCAAGTTACGATCGCTAAAACAAAAGCCCGACTGAAGTGGATCGCTTGAGTCGGGCTCTTTGGTTTCGAATGTCGAGAAGCGGCTAGACCTTCGATGCTTCCACGATGCTGATTTCGGAATCGGTTGGGATGACTCGCTCGAGTCGGAAGCCTGCTTTGGCAAGGAGTTCCTGGTATTCGGCCTCGGTTCGTTCTTTGCCCCCTGGGATCAGCATCATCACGATATCGAGCAGCTTGCCGCCGAAGGGCTCGTTGCCGGCCGGGATGACACTTTCGACGATCAGCAACTTGGCGTCGTCCGGCATGGCGGCATGGCAACACTGAAGGATCGTCAAGCAGCTTTCGTCATCCCAGTCGTGAATGATGTGCCGCATGATATAGGCATCAGCCCCCGCAGGTACCGACTCGAAGAAGTTGCCCCCCACGCGCTGACAGCGATCGGCCAGGTCAGCGTCGGTGAAGAGCGATTCGGCCCGCTCGATGACGTGAGGTAGATCGAACAGAATCCCTTTCATGTCAGGCGAGTGCTTCAGAATCGCTCGAATCTGCGAACCATTCCCGCCGCCAATATCGGCCAGCAAGCCGAACTGCGAGAAGTCGTAAACGTTCAACAACGCATCCACTTCCCGGCCATGGATACCGACCATCGCGGCGTCAAAGATCTTCGCCTTGCTGGGGTTCTCGCTTAGATATTGAAAGAAAGGCTTGCCGTAGACCTGGTCGAAAGCGGTCTTGCCGGTTCGCACGCTGTACTCGATTTCAGTCCAAGTCCGAAACTGTTCGTCGCCCGTCATTAAGGCCAAGGCATACTTAGATCCCGGCACATCTTTACGTAGCGGTTCTGCCGAGGGTGTTAACGCGAAGTGCCGCGGATCGGTTTCTGCGAAGATCCCAACACTCGCCAGTCCTCGCAGCGCACGGTAGAGCGCATCGGCATTCGCGGAACTTGCTTCCGCCAGATCTTCCACCGAACGGGGACCATCTTTCAGCAGGTCGGCGATCTCGAGTCGAGCGGCGACATAGATCAACTGCGAGACCCAATAGCCGGTAATCAAACGATCCAATTGCAATTCGTGCGACATAATGCCCTTGCTGTGCCGGAACATACCTCTGGGGGAAATTCCGCTGCCCGAACGAGCGGGCACGGATAAGTCCGAATTTTGGCAAATCGATCGGCATATTCAATCTGGCTAGCAGGTGTTTTCGTCGATTTTCTTTCTGCAGATCTTCGCCTACAACGCCCCCGTTTAAACGGCGACGAAGCAACCTTTCAGTAAGTCGACTTTTCCCCGCAGAACCGCGGCATTTCGTTTCGCCCCTGCGGTTAGCTCCAATAAACTGAAGGCAGACATTATGCCCCGTTCCCTCATGCTTTCCTTTTGACTTCAGCTCTACCGATGATCACCTACGCTTCGATCACTGCTCGTTGGGTCGCGATCTTCACCACGGTTGTCGTGATGACCGGCTGTGCCCAGTTCCAACATCCCTTGTCTCCCTTGGAGGAAGCCAAGGTCGACCCCGATTTGCTCGGAACCTGGGTGGTCCAATACCAAGATGAGAATGGCGTCGAACTGGAAGCCTACATCCACATCGGCGAAGCCGGCGTACTCGATCCTGACGACAAAGACAGGAACGTTCGTATCGAGAACCGGCAAGATCGCCAGGCACCATTCCCCTATAAAGGTCTGACGCGGATCGTGTGCGTTTCTTACGAAGCCGAGGGCAAGCTGAAATCGGAAAGCTGGCTCGCCTTTCCAACCACGATTGGCAAACAACGGTTCGCGAGTGTCCCGATGTCTCAAGATGGCAAGGTGGTCTCGTACTATTTCTGGCGCTACGAGGTTAGCAACGATCAGTTGAAGATCTGGACCGATACAGTCGACGAGAAAGTCGACTCCCTGCTCGAGAAGCAACGCCTGACGCGAACTGACTCACTGATTACGAACGACACGGCGAGTTTACGAAAATTATTGGAAGAAAACGGCGGCGACATCCTCTTTGCCGAAGCTCCTTCTAACACCCTCAAGCGGCTGAAGAAATCGAACTAGCGGCATGGTTATTTCGGCCGAAGCTGCCCAGCAAGTTCGCATTTTTTCAAAGCCTGCCTAGGCGGCGCGCCGCGACGTGCCACTGGACTGGACAGCTCCGCTTTCGTGAGCAAAGCGTGACCGCATAAGTTATTGGCATTTGCTAGAGATTTCTTGCAGCACTCCCCTCGCATGCCAAGTTGTAACATTCGGTTTTTGTCATATTTCGGCAAACCTTTTAGTGATTGAGTCCTAACTCAAATGCATCGCGATCGCTTGCGCCGCTGTGCTTAAACGAGCACCGGTAAGGCGGCATGCTGGTTGCCTCTCTTTCGACGAAACCGGAAAGGCTTGCTCTGCCTCTTGAGCGAGTTCTTTCTTCCGTGCGGCATTGTCTCCTCTTCATCGCCGCACACTCGTCATTCGATTCGCACTTTCGTTGGGAGCCTGATGAATGCAGAACGAAATCCGAACAGACCACGCGCGTCGGTCTGGTTTTACCCTCGTCGAACTGTTGGTGGTCATTGCGATCATCGGCGTACTGATCGCCTTACTCTTGCCAGCGGTGCAACAAGCACGCGAAGCAGCGCGGCGTATGTCTTGCACGAACAACCTGAAGCAGCTTGGCTTGGCCGTGCACAACTATCACGACAGCTTCGGTAGCTTTCCGCCGGGAGGTATGACTTACTTTAACTCTGGCGGCAATGGCGACGGCAACGCCTCGGGCTGGGCGCTCCATTTGTTCCCTTTCCTCGAGCAAGACAACCTCTACGAAGCCCTGAAACCAGGGACCATTCGCCTCGACGAAGCGGTTACCGAAGGCAGCAGCGTCAACGGTGCCAGCGGTCGCCAATTGATTGACCTGATGCGTAATCCACTATCGGCGATGGTCTGCCCATCCGATGCTGGCGACGAAATCTTGCAGCCCATCCAAGGGAACGTTGGCCTGCTGAACGACACCAGTGGATCGGCAACGAACAACCCTAATAACAACCCGGCCAAAGGGAACTACGCCGCAGTCGCAGGGTCGCAGCGCTACACCTGGACAGCGTACTGGGCACCGCCGATTGGTGGTGGCGGCAAGACCAACTTCAATGGTGTGTTTGGCTTGGATGCGGTCGTGAAATTTGCTGACATCACCGATGGCACCAGCAATACGCTGATGATCGGCGAACGGGTTACCTGGCTGAAGGAGCCAGATGGGTACGACGCCCCCGACGACGACGACTCGACCCCAGGCGGAAAATGCCCCTGCGTGGGAACGAACCCGTATGGCTTTTCGTACGACGGCGGTTATTTGTGGGACTCGGCCAACGTGCTTGGTTCGGTCGCCTATCCGCTGAATAGCCCCCTCTACACGTTCTGGTGCCGCTCCGGTTTCAACAGCCATCATCCAGGCGGCGTTCAATTCGTTTACTGCGACGGTTCGGTCCACTTCATTCCTGACACCGTCGATCACAAGCCAGACGAAGTGCACGACAACACGGTGCTCGAAAACCTGGCCAACCGTTCCGACGGCTTCATCCCAAGAGCATCGTTCTAGGCCAGCTTTTCAAACGCAAAGGAATTTCCAGATTCAGGGACATGATGATCATGCGAAATCTTAGTTACGGGCTGATACTCGCGGCCATGATGCTTGGCAGCGGGTGCACTAGCTCGGTCCCCAGCAACGTCGCAGAGGTTACTGGGTTGGTCACGGTCGATGGCAAGCCAGCGGCAGAAGCGATGGTCAGCTTCTCGCCGACTGGCGGAGGCCGCACGTCGTTTGGCTTGACCGATGACAAGGGGCAGTACCGATTGATCTATACCAACGATATCCGCGGGGCGATCATCGGTGACCATATGGTCTCGATCAGCAACACGCCTCCGCCCGGCAAGCCAAGTCCGGCCGTTCTGGTCCCCGCCAAGTTTGGCAAGCCAGGCAGCCTGACAGCCAACGTCGAACAAGGCAGCCGAAACGAAATCAACTTCGAACTTGTTTCCAAATGAGGCAGGTATCTCCCTACCTCCAAAGCACCGGGTCTATCTGTTCTGGATAGGTCTGGTGTTTTGGTTTTTCACGTTCGCAGCGCGAACCTTATCAGCGACAGCTTCCTCTACCCTTACGACGCTGATGCCGACCGGCCAGGCGGTTGCCTGCAAAGCAACTTCAAGTGGGTTCGACTCCCACCGACGTTTCTGACCGATCAACTGCCAGCTCGGACTACATCTTACTAGGGTTGAGTTTCCGTCTGAGTGTATCCCTCGTTGATCGATCTTTTTACGTGGCTTCGGCTGCCAGTGCTTTTGTTCTTCGTGAAGCACGCCACCCAAGAATGCCACCGGCAAAGAAGACTCCCAGCGAGTCAATCAGTACGTCGGTGACGGTGCCATAACGATCGGGCACAAACGTTTGATGCCACTCGTCTCCGGCGGCGTACAGAATGCAAACGATCATGGCTGCGTTGATCGCAATGCGAGTCGATAGCCAGCCAGTGGCCCGAAACGCCCAGCTAACCAGCCAGGTTAAGACTGCGAATTCGGTGAAGTGCCATCCTTTCACGATCGTGAACCACCAGATTCCCCAGAAAACACGAAACTCGTACATCGCTGCCGTGTCGAGATTCAGAAACTCTTGGATCCGCCGAAAGAACTCCTCAGGCCGGATGACATAGCACGACGTCGCAAAGATTGCCGCCGCCCAGAACAGGGCCAGCAGCAAGATCAGCCGTGTCCCCAGCGACCACTTTGGGCTGGCATTTGGTTCACTTTCCATCCGGCCCGGTCCCTTTCTCAACGCGAGGATGGCACTGCGTGCATCTGTGTTGGGGATCGACTATCATCATGCGTAGTCCTTCCCTACCCTGCACTCCTGCTCGAGTATACTCATCATGAAAATGATCGCCCTGACGATTGCCTTGGCTCTGCTAACCTCGACGAGCCTCGTCGGCCAAGAGATTTCTAAACCGACAAATAAAAAGCTGGGGCAATGGGCCGAGACGCCTGATCCGAAGCTCCCCAACGTGTTGATCCTGGGCGATTCGATTTCGATTGGTTACACGCTGAAGGTTCGCGAACTGCTGGAGGGCAAAGCGAACGTCTTCCGCCCCCACACCGCCGACGGCAAGAAGGCAGAGAACTGCAGCGGCACCACGAAAGGTGTTGAGTCGATCGATCGCTGGCTGGGCGATCGCAAATGGGACGTCATCCACTTCAACTGGGGACTACACGACTTAAAGCACGTGACCGAGCCAGGCGGCAACACCGTTTCGAGCAATCCTAAAGATCCTGTTCAGGCAACCGTGGACCAGTACGCGGCCAATCTCGAAAAGATTGTGGCCCGGCTTAAGAAAACCGACGCCAAGTTGATCTTCGCGACGACCACCCCGGTCGTGCCCGGCACCAAGGGTCCCCTGCGCGAACCAGAATCGCCCGGCAAGTACAACGCCGCCGCCTTGAAGATCATGGAGGCCAACGATATCGAGATCGACGACCTTTATGCCTTCTGCCAGCCACGCCTGGACGAGATTCAATTGCCCAAGAACGTCCACTTCTCGGACAAAGGTTCGCAGGCCCTGGCAGAACAAGTGGCATCGGTCATCGAGAAGGCACTTGCCGCGAAGCCTTCCAACTAGTGCGACTTATCAAGTGGTCGCCTAGCGAACCTGTCGCAAGGTGACCACAACTTCCCCCGAACCTTTGCCAGGCCGGACCTTATTGATTCGGCTCTCGCGGCTCAGTTCTCCGACATGGGTTCGGTTGGCACCTGCCACCACAAAGACTGTGATGTAGTACTCGCGGTCTTTCCGTGGCTGGAAATCCTTGCCAAGCCCAAACGGCACGCTCTTTTCTTTGCCAGCAGCGTGCGAAAAGTCGTCGATCACGACCTCATCGATCAGGTCCGCCGATACGTCCGCGAGCAATGGATCGTACTCGAAAAGTTTGATCTCCAGCGCTTGCCGCTCAAAACCGGGCAGGTCCTTGCCGATCACAATCTTGCCATGCACGGCCGAAGTATTCATCGGCTGCCCATTGATCGTCTTCACCCCGTCGCGATCGACAGCGACCATTCGATAGCCGAAGCCCGGACCAGCCATTCGGGTCCCACCAACGACGTACTTCAGGTTGCCGTCGGCTTCCAGCTTCGGATTCAGCATCACCAGATTCGGCCCGTCGACGGTTCCGACGAGCACCAGCTTCTTTTCGAAGTCGATGTCTGGCAACGCTTCCTCGCCACGAAAAGCCTTCCACAACTTCTCGAACGTGGCCTGATCGGTCACGATGCCTGATTTGGGCACCTGCTTCAAAGCGTCGTTGTTCTGGATCTTGCCAGAAGCCACGTTCTCTGGCTCGGCAGCCGAAAGAGCCGACACCATTACCAACAGAAAGCCAAGCGTCAAAAGTACGAGCCGCATAGGAATCTCCTCGAAGGGAATTGAGCATGTTTTTCACTCATCGAGACGATTCTCAGCGGCGAATGGTTTTCTGCCTGGGGCTCGATTTTGCGGAAACCGTGGCGGCATGCCCAGAAAAGGAAGGTGCCCCTTCCTCAGGCCACCTGAAAAGGTTGGATCGTCGAGGCTGACGGAGGCATATTCATGGTTAGCGGGCCTGTTTCTTCCGGTTTCAAATCTTTACGCTGGTAGGGTTGGCGATCGACGCCTTTCCGGAACGAACATCCAGTATCTCGGCCATTGCGATGAATGTGGACTTTCAGAAACAGTTCTTTGCGCAGATGGGGTCACGGCACCAGATGCAGTTTCTGTACGATGCCGTCCCGGACGTGTTCTTCTTCACGAAGGATCGCGACAGCCGCATGGTCTGGGCGAATCGTCAGTTGATCAAACGGTTGGGTGCCACGCGCGAAGAAGATGTCGTTGGCGCTCACGACTCGAAGTTCTTTCCGATGGAAGTCGCCAAGAAGTATCGTGCCGACGACTGCTACGTGATGGAGACCGCCCAGCCGATCAACAACCGTGTCGAGGTATTCTATAACGAAACAAAGATTCTCGACTGGTACATTACGAGCAAGATTCCGGTCTTCAACGAATCGGGCAGCGAGGTCATCGGCGTCGCCGGCGTCATTCGCAGTTACAAGGCCGGCAAACGCTGGGCCGCGCCGGCTTCCGAGATTGAAGAAATCGTCGAGTACATGCGAACGCCGGAAGGCTCGCTGGCGACGGTGGAAGAACTGGCCGACCGGGCTCACATTTCTTCGCGGCAACTCAATCGCAAGTTCCAGGCGGTGTTCGGAATGAGCGTTCGTGATTTCAAGATCCGCACGAGGCTCAATTCTGCGGCGGACGATCTTAGCAACACCGATCACTCGATCTGCCAAATCGCGACCGATCATGACTTCTCGGATCAAAGTACCTTCAGTCGTCTCTTCCGCAAGCATATGGGGATGACACCGCTCGAATATCGACGGAGCTATCACAATCCGCTTGGGAATGGCTCGGAAAGCGATGCCTGACTAGCCGCCCGGTAGCTTCACGCCCCAGACACCATTTCGGCGGCGATTGCTGGGAATGGGGCCATTCGACTGAAGCCGTTTGCGTCCCTCTTCGGTGATACCAACATCTTTGTAAGTGCCCCCGTGCGCGGTAGCGATCGCCGAGAAACGTCCGCGATCCTTCGGCAAAACCTGCATGCCGAGCGTGTGAATCGTGATCCCTTCCAGCTTGGTTTTGGCCAGTTCGACGTCGGCATTGTCGGTGAATGCACCATCCCCCAAGATGTAGATCAGGTCTGGCTCAAGCTGTAGCGCCAACGTGATCGCGTCGCGGCCGTCGGTCAGCAGACACATCTGCACGGTATCGAGCCACTGGGCCACCTTCTTCTTGTTCTTATCGTTGGCGTGGACCATCTTCTTTTCGACCGAGGGATAGAAAAGGGGGTAGGCGGTATCGCTGTAGAAGATGATGTAGAACTCCTGCTTCGGCGTGAGACCTTCGATTGTCTTGCGAAGCTCGATCAGGGCGGTCTCCATGCGGCCGCCACCCATGCTGATCGAGTTGTCGACCAGAAACAGGATCTTCTTTCCTTTTGCTCCGGTTCCGAAGAACTTGGTCATCTTGCCGATGTCGTCCCCCAGACCGTCGATTTCGGAAAGGAGCCCGTCCGGGTTCATTCCGGCGAAGTCGATCGTTTGCGTCGGCATCAGTTCTTCGACCGAGAGCGCTTCGCTCATCATCACCGGGTCCGGGGCAGCGGTCAGCGATTCAAGTGATTCCGACATGAGCTGCGGCGCTGCCATCGCCAGTTCCACCTCTTCTTCGATCTGCGGTTCGATCTCCAGCACCATCTGCTCCAGTTCTTCGCTCTCAGGCTGATCGGTCGCGACCAGGTTCAATGTTTGCGGCAGCGGTGGCGGGGCGAGGGTCGCCAGCAAAAGCGTCGTCACACCGAGACAGTGAACAATGAGGCTGATCAACCAGGCCGGCATGCTCCAGATGGCAGCCTTGAACCACCATCGATTTTGAACGGGGGCATCGCCTTGGTCTGGATGCTGGTCGTGACGACTTTCGGAAGTCGATTCGCGACGGAACGAAGTTGACGATGAATAGGCATGACTGGACATGGCGATGGTAACTCCTGACCAACCGAGTGTTCGGTCGAGGTGATTCGAGCGGTGAGAAGAGACTGGCGAATCTAGCTACCTCTTGCTTTTCGTACTTCGTGTAGTCTGCCTTGAAATATTCCGCAGCTCAACACATTGGTCGAAAATGCCCCGAAAGCAGGAGATTCGTGCGCAAGGCCTCACCGGCAACACACCCTCTACGGTAAGCATTTCGGTCATCAACGTTGCGTCAACCAGCGACGCATATTTGTCTGCCGATGCCAGCAGCCACAAAAAAATCCCTGCGTAGCCAACACCACGCAGGGATAAAGTGATTCGTCAGATCGATGCGGAGCGAAAACTTACACCACGCGGAACTTCGACATCAACGCTTGCAGGTCATCGGCGACGCGGTTCAGTTCGACGCTCGTTTCCGAGGCCGTTGTCGCTCCGTGCGACGTTTCGCGAGCTGCCATGTCAACGGCCAGCATGCTGGAACGAATTTCTTCGCTGGCGGCGGCCGACTCGGCCACACCTCCGCTGATTTTGGTCACGGCGGAATTGGTTTGCGAAATATGCTCAGCGATCGACTGTGTCGTGTAGTTTTGTTCCTGGATCGCAGCGGCAATCATGTTAGACACTTCGTGCACTTGAGCGACGTGCACACCGATGTCACCGATCGAACGGGTCGTCTTTTCGGTTGCGTTTTGAATAGCGCCAATGCGGTGGCGAATGTCTTCCGTGGCGGAAGCTGCCTGCCGGGCGAGTTCCTTCACTTCATTCGCCACAATGCTGAACCCCTTTCCAGCTTCGCCAGCACGGGCCGCTTCGATGGTCGCATTGAGCGCCAAGAGATTGGTTTGTTCCGAGATGTCTTCGATCGTTTCAATCACTCGGCTGATCTCTTGGGCCGCGGACGAAAGTTCGGCGATATTAGCGTTGCTCTGCTCTAGCTCCTCGGCAGCCAGCCCGGCAACCGACGACGCCTTCTCGGTATTGGTCGAGATATCGTTGATGCATGCCGCAAGTTCTTCGATTGCGTTGGCAACCGTGCTGACACTGACCTGCATCGACTGGGTCGAGTTAGCGGCTTCGCCCATGCGGGTCGCCATTTGATTGGCTGCGTGGGAAACGACGGCCGAACGCTTCGTGGTATCGTCGGCACGATCGGTCAGAGAGCCCGCCGTGGCGGAAAGCTCGGACGACGATTGAGCCAGGACCGAAGCACTGCCACCGACGCGGATGATGACATCCTGCAACTGATCGACAAACTTATTGAACCACATCGAGAGTTCGCCGACTTCGTCGTTGCCATCAACCGGCAACCGGCGGGTAAGGTCCCCTTCGGCCTGGGCGATATCGGCGAGTAGACGCGAAACCTTGCGGATCGGCTTCAAGATCCACAGCACGATGAATGGACAAGGCACCAGGGCAATCACCGTACCGATGATCATTGCCATCCGCGAATTGCTGGCGACTTCTTCCGAAGTTTCGATGCGCTGCGTGAACAGCTCGGTCGCGGCGTCGGCAACCTGATCGATCCCTTCTTCCAGATCATGAATTGGCACCTTAAACGGAACCATCATACGGTTGGCTTCTTGCGGTGGTAGTTCGGCGTCTGCGATCGCTTTGTCCGCCACCTGCAGCACGCCACTCATGTAGGTATTGTGCAATTCTGGCAGCCGGGCGGCGATCTGTTTGATCTCAGGACTGAAGCGAGGATCTTCCGCGATGACTCGTTCCATCTTCGTGAGGAGCGCCTGAATCTCGGCCTGCTTCTCTTTAAGCTTCGGCAGATACTTTTCGACCTGGCTGTCACGGTTACCGATATTGAGGAACAAGTCCTTCTCGTACCGGCGGTGCTGGAGCATCAGGTTCTTGATGGCCTGGGCGTCGCCGAAGATTTGCTTGTCGGCCGCGATGTAGTCCAGTTCCGACTGCAGCGAACTGAGCCCGCGGTCGCCAATAAAACAGGCCGTCGCGGCGAGAATCAACACCAGCGCGAACCCACCGATCAACTTCGTGCTGAGACGGATAGAGTTCAAACGATTACGAAAGCTGCCTGGTGCACTGTTAGTCTGCTGACTCATCTTCGGCCCTTTGATTTCACTCGATTGCCTAGCCAAATGGCATCTGGTTACTGTTGAAATCTAGGGCAGAAGCGGTGTTGCAAATCAATTGCCGACAACGCGCTAAGAGAATTGCTCAGCTCGAATCGATACGTTCGGCAAATCTAATCCATCTCGCAATCGGATGGGACCGCTCCCACACAACCTAAGTATCTTCAAGAACTAGAGTTAGGCCTTAACCCGCATTTCACAAATGGCTTTTTTATGGGAATTCAAACTGCGAGAATCCACATTGGCCAATTTTGGCTCACATGCCTTGTTTTTCCCGCGAGGGGGATGGTAATCGCCGATGCTGACGGCATTGATCCGGCGGATAAGCTAGATTCTGTTCGCGACCTATGCAGCCCGGCTCCGAGACTCTACCTGCTGGGTCAACATTTCAAACTCGCTCAAAATCTGCGTCTGCAGCTTGCGTTCTAAAGCACATAGAATGTCGGCCACTTCTTTACCATCCATGACGCGATGATCGTACGCGATGGTGACGTTGCAACGCCCCTGATCATCCAGCGGACCGTAAGTCAGCGTCGTGGTGACCGGTGCCTTGGGATCGACGATGGTCACCCCTTGGCCGGCGAGTGTCGTCAGAGCAAAGGTTCCCAGACGTTTCACACGTTTCTTCGGGGTGAAATGAAAGCGTAACCACCACATCACGCGGCGAAGCATGTCAGGATAGTTGGCAAAGCGGACCTGATTCTTGAAAGCCGTTTCGACCGGAGCCGTCTGGTAGCGTTCCAAAAGCCCCTGAAGTTGAAGCAGCGGCATGGTGTGGGCTTCGTCCATCGGCGCGAAGAAGAGCCATTGCTCTCCGTCGACCACACGCGAAATGGCCAGATTGCCAATAGGATGGGGGTGCTCGTAAAGATGTGGCCAGGGCCACTCCATAAAAGTCTGCCGTAAACTGGCCGTTTCAGCCGAGAGCAGAGCGTAGGCCCGAAGAACCGCAATCGACCACGAGATCCGAATGGGGCATTTCGAGCGTGCGTCCGCGAGTCCTTGAAGATCGAAGGTCTTTACCTGCGACACCGTCGGCATCGTTCGATGCATGCGCATCAAGTCCGACACGATCGCCCGATGAGGTGGCAATCCACCGGGAATCCAACGCTTTCCGCGGGCTTTGGGGGCCTGGGAAGTGGAAGAAGAAACAGGTAAGTCAGACATCCGTTGAGAATAGCACGAATCAGAGTCTTGGCACTCCCCTAGCGCCCGTAGACTCATGACCCAGACGCATGGCCACTTAGATAGCGGACGACTGGGCTTTAAAGCAAGCCCAGTTCCCCTATTCGTACCGGTTGATGCTTGGCTAGTTCACTGGTGCTTTATCGTCGGGGGTGATGCCTTCGACTTCGATCACTTCCCCGGTTGGCTCGGGCGCCTCTGGGGCTCGAAGCTTCAGCGCCTCGATTTCGGCCTGGCGACAATAATCGATCGACTCGCCCAAGATACGAGCCGCTTCCTGATCGGCGTGAAAGCCTTTCGAATTCTCGCTGCTGATGAAATCGAGCCGCCACATCCCCTTCTTTTGCAGTTCCAGGATCGGTGCCATCTGCTCGTCGGTAGCGCCGGCGGCCTGGGCGGCCCGCATGGCATCCAGCATCGACGTCATCGCCACCGCGGCCCGTTCGGTCAGGGCCTTGGTTCGCTCCTGGATGATATGCACTCGATCGACTAGTTCCTGAGCGTTCACGTTATGGCAAGTCTGGCACGACTTGTCGGCCGTCAGCAAAGGACTTCCGACCCAGTGGCTACTGACTTTCATCGCCCCTTTACGTTCGTAGGGCATATGGCAGTCGGCGCAGCTCACGCCACTGCGGGCATGAATCCCCTGGCTCCAGAGCTCAAACTCGGGATGCTGAGCCTTGTAGATCTTCGCGCCCGTTTCTCCATGCTTGTAGTCGATGAAGTCGCTGCCGTCAGGGAACTTGTGGTTGTCGTACAGCTCTTCGATTTGCTCGACCTTCAGACCGTTGCCCCAGGGGAAGAACAATGTCTCTTTGGTCGCACAATAGTACTCAACATGACACTGGGCACAGACGAACGTCCGCATTTCCTGCCGCGTCGCGTCGCGATTGGGATCGTAGTCGCGATCCTTCTTGCCGTTTCGCCATCGCTGAATACTTGGCAGATGAGGAACCGGGTCGTCACTTTTCGCCAGCGCGGCGATACCGTTCACGAAGCCTGGCCGAGTCACGCGGATCGCCATCGATTCGGGATCGTGGCAATCGATGCAGCTCACCGGGTGTGCCTTGCCAGATGCCGTGGTTCCATCGGGGGTCATTTCAATCTCGGCATGGGCGTCGGGATAGTCCATCGTGCTCATCTTCTCGAAGCCCTTCATCACGGCGGGCCAGTTGAAGTCGTGCGCCAGTTCCAACTCGGTAACATCCATTTCGCCTTGTTCAATCAAACCAAGACGTCGGTAAGTCGGCACCACCGACGCATGGCAATGCAGGCAGGCCCCGCCCTGCTTTCGCTCGGTCACCCGTTTGGTTTTCTCTTGATCGCTGAGCATGTAAGCGTGCCCGCGTGCTTCGCGGTAGTCCAGACTGAAGGCATAGCCGGCGAATAAACGCTTCAGCCAGGGATCCGCCTCGAGCTTGCTGGCGGTCATCCCGTCGGAACCACCGTAATCGCTCTCTTCCATGTCGACCGTACGCAGGTACGAGTCGTACTGGTGCGGCCAATTCACGCCCCACGGTGCCGGATCAGTCGAAACTTCGTCGACCTCTTCCAAACGCACGAACGGAATCCGCGCTTCCTGCTTCTTTTCGAAGATATTCATCAACAGCGCTACGACGGCGAAGGTGATCACCGCGAACAACAGCATCAACCCAACCAGGGCGAAGAAGGAATTTCCGCGGGCTCCCTTCGAGGGGGACGTGGATGGTTCAGAACTCATGATCAAATCCTGCTATCGTGAGTTGGGTTCCAAGGTGGGATAGACGCGAGCGTGCAGCGCGTGCCCGACGTCGGCGTGACAATGCACGCACGACATCGTCTCTTCCTGATGATTCGCCGGAAGCATGCTATGGACGAAGTCGGCGTGGCAATGCAGGCAGGCATGCTGCGTGACCTGGCGATTGCGAGGCTTGATTCGCAGCGGCTCTGGGTAGTCGTTCAGTGTGAACGCCAGCGAGTGAAAGAAACCGTTATCGGCCTTGGTTACCCACTTGCCAATCGGGTCGTGAGAGAGATGGCAGTCGTTACAAACGGCAACATTGTGATGGCTCGACTTCTGCCATGTGTCATACGGCTCTTGCATGACATGACAATTGATACATGTCTGGGGGTCGTTGCTCAGGTAGCTGGCCCCTTTTCCATAACCAAACGTGAACGTACCCAGGCCGAGCACAATCCCCAGCAGGATCGCGAAGCAAGACGAAAAGAGCCCCACGTAGACGCGGGCCCTTGAAGATCGCTTCCATGAATACTGGCGACGAGAGGTGTTTGAGCTCCCGTTTTCCATACATCCCAGCCTTCCGTTAGCTAATCAAACCCCGGCTTTCAGGCCGGATTCGATCGCGGGCGTAGTGGTTGGACCATCTGGGTGCCCAAGATAGCGTTCTGGGGGGAACGCTTCAAAGCATTTTCCCTAAATTCGTCACAAGTTTCTTACACCATCCAGCCCGCACTCACTTTGCGGGGGATCCAGCGGTCCATTGGGAATAAGTTTCGCTTCTATCGACCTCAGAACCACCCATTGAGAGGACAATAAATTTTCAACAAAGGAAGCAACTTTTTCACATTGCGGTTTCTACGAACAACCTATCGTTGGGGGAATCTTCAATTCGATTCATTGTTTTTTAGAGGCGGAAAATCTACGAAACACTGGAAGAAGTAAACGTATGCCCTCACGTCGAAATCTCTATCTAATCGTATCTCTCCTTACTGTTGGCTCGCTGGTCGTCGGTGGATCGCAGGCCTTTGCCCAGGCCGATCTGGCGGCACCGGTCGCAGCCGTGGAAGCCGCCCCTGCGGTAGATGCCACTGCCGACGGCCACGCGTTGATTGACTATGCGTGGGTGATCTTTGCCGCCGCCCTGGTCATGCTGATGCAAGCCGGTTTCATGTGCCTGGAGTCAGGTCTGGCTCGGGCCAAGAACTCGATTAATGTCGCCGTGAAAAACATGGCCGACTTCGTCCTTTCCGTCGCCGGCTTCTGGTTCATCGGCTTTGGGCTGATGTTCGGAACCACCTACTATGGCCTGTTCGGCACGACCGACTTCTGCGTCTCTTTTGAGAACTCTCCTTGGCTGGCCGTCTTCTTCGTCTTTCAAGCTACGTTCTGCGGAACCGCAGCGACGATCGACTCGGGCGCCGTCGCCGAACGTTCCCGCTTTGTGACTTACCTGTTTATCTCGCTGATCACATCGGCACTCATCTATCCGGTGTTCGGTCACTGGGCGTGGGGCAGCTTGTATCACAGCGACTCCAGCGGCTGGCTGGAAGACATGGGCTTCATCGACTTCGCTGGCTCGACCGTGGTGCACTCGGTGGGTGCCTGGGTGGCGTTGGCATCGGTCATCATTATTGGGCCACGTCTGGGACGCTTTAACGAAGACGGCACGGCGAACCGGTTCCATCCCCACAACTTGCCGTTGATGTACCTCGGTACGTTCATCCTGGTGTTTGGCTGGTTTGGCTTTAACTGCGGCAGTACCCTGGCCGTCGATGCTGAAGTCGGTCCGATCGCCATGACGACACTGCTTTCCGCCTGTTTCGGCGGGCTTAGCTCGACTTTGATTAGCTGGTCGCTCGGAAGTGCCAAACTGCCTCAAGCCGAAGACATCGCCAATGGCGTGCTGGGTGGCCTGGTCGGGATCACCGCCGGCTGTGCCAGTGTTTCGGCGACGGGTGCCGTGCTGATCGGTCTGGTCAGTGGCGTGTTGGTCTTCCTCGGTATGATCTTGATGGAGAAGGTTTTGAAACTGGACGACGTCGTCGGTGCGATTCCAGTGCATGGCTTCTGCGGTGCCTGGGGTACGATCGCGGTCGGCTTCTTCGCTCGAGAAGACGTTCTTACCGGCGCCAGTATGACCCGCTGGGATTTGATCGGTGTTCAAGCGATCGGTGTCGCGGCTTGCTTCGTGTGGACCTTCTGCACGGGGTTTGCCCTGGTCTATCTGCTAAAGTGCGTCACGCATGTCCGTGTTAGTGAAGAAGATGAAATCATGGGCCTGAACGTTTCCGAACATGGTGCTAAGAGCACGCTGTTCGACCTGGCCGCTACCATGCAGCAGGCCGCCCATGCCGAGCACATCGATCGCCGGTTCCTGGTCGAACCGGAAATCGGTACCGAAGCGGGCGACCTGGCTCAGGCGTTTAATCGTTTGATCGAAGCGATCGACTCGGAACGGCACCGCACGCGTGACGCCGTGCAATCGCTGGAACGCCAGAAATCACTCGCCCAGGCAGGCCTCGCCAGGTACAAGCACCAAGTCGAGTCGAGCCTAGAGTCGATCGACGAACAACGCAACTCGCTTCAGTCGGTGGTCGAGACCTCTTCAACCAACGCCCAGAGGCTCGTCAGTTCAGTTCAGCAGATCTTCGCTCGCATCGATACGATGGTCCGCTCGCTGGGGGATATTTCGCAGCAGATGCAAAAGACTGCGTCGCTGGCCGAACGAGGCGTGGCGACTGCCAGCAGCAGCGGCGCGACGATGAGCCAGTTGAATGAATCGTCGACCGAGATCGAATCGGTGCTCGACATGGTTCGCGAAGTGGCCGAGCAGACCAACCTGCTTGCATTGAACGCCACGATCGAAGCTGCCCGGGCCGGTGCCGCTGGCAAGGGCTTCGCCGTGGTCGCCACCGAGGTGAAACAACTGTCTCGTGCTTCGGCCGAATCGACCCAGCAAATTAGTGGACAGATTTCTCGCATTCGCAGCGATACCCGGGAAGTGGCCTCGAACCTGAGCGAGACGGCAAACGTCATCGGCCAGGTCTGTGCTATGAATGACGAAATGAACCGCTTCCTGCAGAACACATCGACCGACCAACGGGCCTCGGCCGAACAGGTCCGTCAGATCGGTAGCGAGATTGAACAAATGGTCGAGCAAATGCTGAAAGGAATGCAGGAAATTCGTGTTTCCAGCGAAACGATCGGCCACCGCGTGCGGAATTCGTATCAGGAATTCACCACCGTGCTGGATCAAGCCGGCCTCGCCTAGTCCGCGAGTGCCGATGACTGGCTGGTTCGCCCCACGATCCAGCTTGCAGTGCCCCCACTTATTCGGGACTCACCCCGAGTTTTTGGGGGCATTGTTCTTTTCGAGATCAATACCTGGAAGTGAGACTGTTGTCTTGACGTTTATTGTAATGACGCCTATCCTGGGGGGATGGCTGTATCTTCACAGAAATCTCGAACGCGTCCTCCTGGCGGAAAGTTTGACTCCCTGGAACAGGAAGTCTTCCTGAACCTTTGGCGCACCTACGATCGCCTGAAAACGATCGAGGAAGAAGTATTCGGCAAAGTCGGCTTGTCGGCTCAGCAGTACAACACACTTCGCTTGCTAAAGTCCGTGCATCCTGCTTCGATGCCAACGCTGGTGCTAGGCTCGCGACTGATTTCTCGTGCGCCGGACATGACTCGTCTGTTAGATAAGCTCGAACAACGCGGTTTACTAACACGAGAGCGGCGTCCCGAGAATCGACGGGTGGTGGAAGTCACCATCTCGCCGGCGGGGCTTCAACTGCTGGAGCAGCTTGCCGAACAGGTCGAACAATGCCATGCACGGCAATTGGGTCACCTCTCCCCTGCCCAGTTGAAGCAGTTGGCCGGGCTGCTTCGCGATGCTCGTGCCCCGCACGAAGATGCCACGAACCTCTCGCTGGTTGACGATTGATATAACGCGGCTGCCATGCCGCCTGAAACGATAGGCCAAAGGACGATGATCGATACCCCGAAGACGACTCAGGTAGTGGTAATTGGTGGCGGTCCCGCAGGAGCCACGGTCAGCACCATTCTGGCCCAACAAGGCGTTCGCGTTGAGCTGTTCGAGCGCGAGAAATTTCCACGCTTCCACATCGGCGAATCGCTGATCCCGGAAACCTACTGGGTGCTGAAGCGTCTGAACATGATCCCGAAGCTGCGCGAGAGCGCCTTCATTAAGAAGTACAGCGTGCAGTTCGTCAGCGACTCGGGGAAAGAGTCGGCACCGTTCTACTTTCACGATAATAAAGACCACGACTGCTCGCAGACCTGGCAGGTCCGCCGAAGCGAGTTCGACGAAATGATGCTGCGCAATGCCGAAGAGCATGGCGTAAGAACGCACGAAGGCACGCGCGTCCTCGATGTCCTATTCGAAGGAGATCGCGCGATTGGTATCCAGGTGATGGGCGAAGACGGCGAGAAACGCGAAGTGCGAGCCGACGTGGTGGTCGACGCCAGCGGCCAGAGCTCGATGCTGCTGAACAAGCTGAAGCTTCGTGTCCCTGATCCGACGCTCAACAAGGGTTCGATCTGGACCTATTACAAAGGTGCCTACCGCGGCGAAGGTCGCGACGAAGGTGCCACGACGGTCCTGCAGGTCGAGGACAAGAAGGGGTGGTTCTGGTACATCCCCCTGCACGACGACATGGTCAGCATCGGCGTCGTTGGCGATTTCGATTACTTGTTCAAGGGGCGTGGCTCGCACGAGCAAGTCTTCGCCGAAGAGTTGGAACGTTGCCCTGCCGCCAAGATGCGTGTCGAAAACGCTGAGCAGGTCACCAAGATCTTCGCCACCAAAGACTTCACCTACAAGTCGAAGCAGGCCGCCGGCGATGGCTGGGTTTTGATCGGCGATGCCCTCGGTTTCCTGGATCCGCTGTACTCATCCGGCGTACTGCTCGCTTTGAAGTCGGGCGAACTGGCTGCCGACGCAATTGCCGAAGGCTTGATCAAGGGAGACACCTCCCGGGCTCAACTCAGCAATTGGGAAGCGGACTACATGGTCGGCATGGAACGCATGCGGAAGCTCGTCTGCGAATACTACGACGGTTTCAACTTCGGTCACTTCGTCCGTCGGTTCCCGAATCATCGCGGCGACATCACCGACCTGCTGATTGGCGACCTATTCAAAGAAAGCCTCGATCAGGTCTTCATCTCGATCGATTCGCTTAAGGCGGAAGCAGCGGCGATGACGAAATAGCTGCCAACCATTGCACATAGTTACAGAACGGTTGCCTTCGCTTAGATGGCAACCGTTTTTTTATTCAATGTGTTGGCGGTGTGGGTATCAGCGATAATTCCCGCCAGGCGTTGAAATCTCACAAAATAACTGGCATGGCCCTACCCAATGCCTAGCATAGTAAGTACGCCCCAAACTGAACGCCCCCGAACACAATGGCTGACGCTATGAGAACAACGACCTCTTTCCTGCTGCTGGCTCTGATTACCGTTCTGACAACGAATTCGTCGGTATCTGCCCAGGAAGCGCCGCCTGAGAAAGGCTCTTCCGCCAAGCCGGAGGGGGCCGAGCAAGATCGCGAGATTCAACGTCGCATCCGCTCCTTTGGCCGTATCGAACTGGGGCCTGACGATGTCGCGGTTTACGAGGCTCCACCGGAAGGCTTCAAGTCGGAACGAACCGATATCCCTCACGGCAAACTCGAGATGGTCACTTACGACTCGAAGACCGTCGGGACCGAGCGGAAGATGCTGGTCTACACGCCACCAGGTTACGACCCCGAAAAGAAGTACCCGGTGCTTTATCTGCTGCATGGCATCGGAGGTGATGAAACCGAATGGAACCGTTTCGCTAATCCGCAGCCCATGCTGGATGGCTTGATTGCCGATGGCAAGGCAGTGCCAATGATCGTTGTGATGCCGAACGGCCGAGCCCAGAAGAACGACCGTGCCGAAGGGAACATCATGGCCAGCGCACCAGCGTTCGCCGTGTTCGAGCGTGATTTGCTGGACGATGTGATTCCTGCGATTGAAAAGAAGTACTCGGTCGATACCGACCGAACTCAGCGAGCGATCGCCGGCCTCTCAATGGGAGGCGGACAGTCGTTCAATTTTGGCTTGCAGAATCTGGATACGTTCGCCTGGGTCGCCCCCTTCTCAGCAGCCCCTAATACCAAAGCTCCCGAAGAATTGATCCCGGACGTTGATCGTGCGAAGGAAAAACTGAAACTGCTGTGGATCTCGTGCGGCAATCAGGACGGCTTGATTTCGATCAGCCAGCGGATGCATCGCTTCCTTAAGGAGAACGATATCCCACATGTGTGGCATGTCGACGGCCATGGTCACGATGCGGCCCACTGGAGCAGCAGTTTGTATTGGTTCGCTCAAAGCGTCTTCCAGGAAGATCCGTACGCTCTGCCGAAGAAAGCTCACGGCCAGAAGTCTGGTAGTTAACGCCTTCACTGTTTCGCCAATTTGCGTGCACGGAAACCAGCGATGCCATGCACGCAGATTCTCGCCGACACAAAAGAGAAAGGTCGATTTGATTTCTCTTTCTGATCGATGCACAACCCTGGGGGCCTGCGCCGCTGTTTTCGAGCTCGATTACCCACGCATGGTTTGACTTGCGTTGACCCACCTGCGGCAGCCATTAATACTGAAGTCGCCCATCCGAAAGCCTTTTCCGCAACGAGGCCCTCATGCGACTTCTGCAACTATCGTTATCGCTGCTGCTTCTATTCACGCTCTCAGCAACCAGTTTCGCCGCCGATTCGCCACCCAATGTGATCATGGTCTTCATCGACGACATGGGCTGGGGAGACTTCTCTTGCTTTGGGAACGAAGCGGCGACCACAGAGCATTGCGATCGTCTCGCCGCCGAAGGAATTCGCTTCACGCAGTTTTATGTGAACTCGCCCATTTGCTCGCCATCGCGCACGGCGATCTCGACCGGGCAGTATCCGCAGCGTTGGAAGATTTCTTCGTACCTGGCCGATCGCCAGATGAACCATCGGCGTGGCATGGCCCAGTGGCTCGATCCTGCCGCTCCAATGCTGGCTCGCCAACTGCACCAAGCTGGCTATGCCACCGGGCACTTCGGCAAGTGGCATATGGGTGGCCAACGCGATGTGGGCGAAGCACCGCTGATCACCGAATATGGTTTCGATGCGTCACTGACCAACTTCGAAGGCCTCGGAGACCGCGTGCTGCCTCTGCTAGATGCCTACAACGGCAAGAAACCTCGTCGGTATGCCTTGGGGAGCGACAACCTCGGCCGCGGCAAGATTACCTGGCAAGACCGGAGCCAAGTCACCCAGTCGTTTGTCGACGCCGCTGTCGATTTTATTCGCAAAGCCCAAGCCGACCAGAAGCCGTTCTACGTGAACGTTTGGCCTGACGACGTTCACTCACCTTTCTTTCCACCGAAGGCTCGTCGCGGCGACGATTCGAAGCGTCAGTTGTATCTCGGTGTGCTGGAAACGATGGATGAACAGCTCGGCACGCTTTTCGATCTGGTTCGGAATGATCCTAAGCTTCGCGACAACACGCTGATTGTGATGTGCTCGGACAATGGACCCGAGTTCGGCGCTGGCTCGGCTGGTCCTCTGCGAGGGCACAAGACAACGCTGTACGAAGGAGGCATTCGCTCGCCACTGGTGGTCTGGGGTCCTGGTTTGATCGCCTCCCAAGACAGTGGTCAGGTTAACGAGAGTTCGGTCTTCGCCGCCTTCGACCTGGTGCCTAGCTTGCTGCAAATCTGCCAGGCCGATTTCACCGGGATCGAGTTCGACGGTCAGCCACTTCCCGATGTGCTGCTGGGGAAATCGAAGGCATCGCGCGAGAAGCCACTCTTCTTCCGCCGACCTCCCGATCGTCCGGCGATTAACAAAGAGCAACTGCCCGACCTCGCTGTGCGGGATGGCAACTGGAAACTGCTTTGCAGTTACGATGGTTCCGAAGTCCAGCTATTTAATCTGCTTGATGATATCGGCGAGACCACGAACGTTGCCGCGGGCCATCCGGAAGAAGTTGCTCGCCTGAAGGGCAAACTGATGCAATGGAATGCCTCGATACCGGCCGACAACGGAGCCGATTGGGAACCGAAGCCATAGCATCCGACTTGCGGTGCGAGCATCCAGGTTGGTAGCTCGCCACCCAGCTATTCGCCTCAACCTGCCCTATTCGGGGAACTGGAACAGAGCTTGCACCAACCTTACTGGGGGACAACTTTTTGGACCTTAGTAAGGAGAAAGCCATGCATTCCATTAATGCAAGTGAATTGAAGACCCGTCAGAATCAGGGCGAACGACTTACGTTGATCAATACCTTGAACCAGGACAACTTCGAGAAGACGAAGATACCTGGATCCATCAACATCCCGAAGACGGCGCCCGATTTCGAGTCGCGTGTCGAACAAACCATTGGCGGGAAGAATCAGCCCGTGGTCTTATATTGTGCCAGCGAAGAATGTCCTTCGTCGACCGAAGCGGCGCAGAGACTCGAAGATGCCGGCTTTTCGGAAGTGTACGACTTCGAAGGAGGTGCGAAGCAGTGGCAAGAGAGCGGAGGCGTCTTAGCCTCGGCTTGATCTTGGCCAAACTCGCTTCGCCAGCTTAGTGTTGGCTGATCGTTCTTGAATGAAACGACTTATGGCGTTGTACTACTTAAGTGCAACGCCTTTTTTTGTCTCACCAAGTTATCACACGCGATGCGTTTTGAACTTTTCATGAAGTCGATAACGGCATCCGCGCAAAACTTGCCCCACCTGGGCGGAATCGACATAGGCTTTCAAGAACTAGCCAACCTCGTTCTAAAGGGGTATCTATGCCCTCCCATTACGCCGGTCCCGACGCGCGTCGCTGGAAGTCGTTCGAAAACCTGACCACAATCATCGGGGGCATCATCATTGGATTTGCCGCTCTGAATGCCGTGATGTGGGTTCTTGCCAGCCAAGATAACTTTATCCAAGAAGTGGCCCGCAAGGATTCCCGGATCAGTTTGACCGAGGCGCGCCAGGGGGCCCAAGACTTGATCCATGAATCGCGAATCTACGCGATCGCCTATTCCATCATGGGAACCGGAATCATCGGTCTTGGAATCATGATGATGGTTAGCACCCGGCCGCTACCCACCGTCGCGATTCTGCTGGGCGGCTTTATCGGGGCGTTCGCTTTGATGAAAGGCTGGGGAGCCTTTCAAGCATTTCAAGAAGGCGAGACGTGGTTCATCGTCCGCAACCTGGTCGCCATGATGTTCCTGGGCAGCTATGCGATGCAGGGCATTTCGCTTGGCATCGCGGAAGAGCATCCACCAACAGAAACCGCCGCGGAGGAATCACTTCCCGACGCGGCGGCAGGTTTCAAGTTTCACTCGACTAGTTATCGAGATCTTTAATTCCGATCTTCATCTCGTCGGAGTTGCCAACCAGTTCTGGTGCATACATGGCCTGGGCGATCGCTGGCAATGCACTGAACTTACCGGGGATTTCGGCCCGCATGCGATAGGTCAGCGTGTGTTTGCCGCGTGGCAGTTCTCGCACGAAGAAGTTGACCTTCTCGTCGCGAAGTTCCATGTAAGCCCCCAGCGAGTTGCCGTTGTATCCGCTTTGCAGATCAACCGGCTCGAACCCGGCGGCCTTCTGGTCCTCGAACATCAAGTACTCGTAGTCGTTCTTGCTTTCGATCACCAGGTCGATCTCGACCAGGTCGCCGCTTGTGATCTGCGACTCGTTCTCAAGCAAGGTTCGCGTGTACTTGACCACTTTCTCGTTCAAGGCCTGACCGCGAGCACCCACCGCCTTGGCAGTGGCATCTTCGTCTCGATCAAGTCGATAGAAGCGACGTTCGATCTTCACTTCGAGGCCTGCCTTGGTGATGAAGTTCTCCAGCGTGAAGTTCGTCAAGTAAGCACTGAAGTAGACCGGGCCTTTGCCTTTGCGGCTTAGCTCGACCTTGTGCTTGCCATCGGTCACTTGCAGACCGGTCAGTTCCACCGTGTTATCGACCGTGAACAAGTTCTCTTTGGTGAACTCGGTTTCGGCCTTCTTTTCGCCGTCGATTAGGATTTCAACCGTCATCTCGGGATTCATTTCGTCGGTGGCCCGCAGGTAATCGGCCATTGCCTCGACGCACAAGGCGGTGTCGCGAGTCGACTTCCAGTAGGTGGCATGCTTCCGATTGTTCAGCAGGTACTTCACCAATCGGCGAGCCGTCACGTTCTGGGCGTCGGTCGCAGACAACAGCTTCAGGTAGTAGGCATTGGCTTCGATTGCGTCGCCATACCAATACCACCAGTGGTTGTCGGCTGGCATCTTCAGGTAAGCCGTTTCGTTTTCCTCGTCCGAAACCAGGTACTGATCGAGGTTACGACGCAGCATCGTCAGCTTTTCAGCGTCCTTCACCTGGTGCGTGGCCAGAGCGAAGACCGACAAGCCGTAGACCGAAAGGTGCGTGCGATCGCGATAGATGAACTCTCGCATCTCCGCATTGTCGTGCCCCAGTTCAACCAGCGTGGCATAGACGATCGCGTCCAGGTTGCCGGCGTTTGGTTTCCAAGGCTTCTTCTCTTGCGGCTTGGCTTGCAGCTTCTGCAGCTCTTCGTTCTGATAGTTGATCAGCCACTGGCGACCGCGAGCGATCACGTCTGGCACGACTGCGGCGTCATTACGCTGAGCAATCATCAGGCCTCGCACCACGACCGCGGTCGTATGAGGATAGCTACGTTCGCCATAGCCTGAGAACCATCCCCAGCCGCCATCGCTGTTCTGCATCTCGGTCAAACGCTGGACACCAGCTTTGACCATTTTCTGCAGCTCCGCTTCGTCGAAGACAGGGTTGTGTCCCACGTGCCAGCGTTTGTTGCGTTCTTCCGGATCGCCAAGTTCCTGAGCGTTCAGGTTATTCTGATGCTCGGCAATCGACTTCAAATCGATACCCATTTCGCTCAGCACCTTCCGCGTGATCACGGTCGGCACGAAGCGGTTCAAGGTCTGCTCGGTGCAGCCATACGGATAATCGCTGAGGTAAGGCAACGCTTCGACCATGGCAGCTGCCAGGCTAGGCGAGTACCGCACGATCAGACGCGAATCCTTGGGACGACGGTCCTGTGGAACGTTGATCGTGAAACCGTTGGCATCTTGCTCTGGCTGAACCGTGCCAGCCCAGGCTTCCGTCTTCAACATACCATGCACGAAGACCGGGAAGCTTTGCGACATGGCGTCCGATTCTTCATCGGTCAGCGCCTTCATCGTGATGGCCGCTTCCCCTTCGCCGGTGACCTTCACGGTCCAATCGACACGCACTTCGCCGCCAGCCGGAATGGTTACCTTCTGGGTCAGTGGCGAGTCGCTCGACATCAGTTCGCTCGGCACATCGAGCGAGACCATCGCGGTCTTTTCGGTTTCGAGGTAGTTATGCACGTTGGCCGACAGGACCACTTCATCTGTTTGCACGAAGAAGCGAGGAGCCTGAAGCCGAACGATCAGATTCTTTCGAGTCACCACGTCTGTTTCCGCGGACCCAACTTTGGTTCCCTGGCCCATGGCCCACGTGCGAATCTTCCAGGTCGTCAGGTTCTCAGGCATATCGAGCTTGAACTCGGCCTCCCCCTTCTCGTTCGTTTCGACGCTTCCGACCCACAAAGCGGTGTCGGCGAAGTTCGAGCGAACGGTTGGCTCGACCAGGTTGGCTTGCTCACCACCCCCCATTTCCTCTCCGGCAACTTCGAGCACGGCATCGGCAACCGGAGCTGCCGCCATCGGCGCGGCACTCTTGGCCATAGCCCGCGACTGCATCATCATGCCGCCACGCCCCATGCCAGCGCCCTCCATTCCTCCGAAGCCCATGGCATCGTTTTCCATAACCATCTGATTGTTGAACTCGTCGGCTACGCTATTGCCGAAAGCTCCCAGGAACTGCAAAGCCCGCTGCCCCTTCGGAGTCAGATTGTGGCTATACAAGCTGAGGCTATCTTCCGTATTGGGATGATGGTGGCGACGCCACTTCCAGAAGAACTCTTTGATGTCGGTGACGTTGGAACCACCACTGATATACTCGACCGCTTTGTCGTAGACCGTCAGCACGGTCGACCCAACGAAAGGTTCGCCCGTCAGGTCGGTCAACTTCAGCTTGATCGTTCCCTGGCTACCCGGCAGGTATTCGGTCGCGTCGGTTTCGACTTGCAAGTCGAGGACGCGCGATTCTGGCGGCACCACGATATCTTTCGCTTCGTTGTGCACTTTGGCGTCGGCAATCGTCAACGCTTCGACAAAGAAGTTCGGCATGTCCTTCTTCAGGACTGCGATCTCGTGAACGGTGCTCTTACCGGTCAGGCGAACAATCTTCGGTGGCAGATACACACTGTTGGAAGGTCGCACGAAGAGCAGCACCGTGCTTCCGACGCGGTTGGTGTTGATCTGAAGCTTGACGGTATCGCCAGCTTCGTATTGCTTCTTGTCGGGAATCAGTTCCAGGTCGTTGAAGCGATACTCCGAGCCGTCGAAGCCTTGGCCCCGAACGGTGAAGATGTAGCCACCTTCTTCGGTGTGACCGGCGTCGTCGGTGACGGTGAGGCTCAAACGATACTGACCGGCAGCCGACGCTTTCATCGACTGCGTTTTCGAGCCTTCGCCATTAAGCTCGACGTCCCAGGCCTGAACTTCCGTTTCAATGGGCTGCTTCTTATCGTCGTACGTGATCTTCAGCAGCTTCAGCTTGCCTTTGCCAGCGACATCGCGGGAATCGAGCGTTTGAGCCAGGAACTGTGCTTCAATCGTGTCGCCCACATCATAGTAGCCACGATCGACCCAGGTATAAACCTTGAATGGCTGACGAGCGACCAGCACCTTGCCGGTACCGACAATCGTGCGACGCGACTCGTCACGCACTTCCGCGGTGATGGTGTACTGATGGTCTTCGTTGCCATGCATTGCCTTGGCGATCGCCGTGTCGATTTCGACATCGACGGTGCCATCTTCGCCGATCTTCACTTCCTGTTCAGCGACCAGTTCCGGTGGATTGTGAGACCAACCGATCCATGGCGGAATCGGACGAACACAGCCGACCCAGCGATTGAAGCCAGGGTACCAGGAATAGTCGTAAGCAAACCACCAATAACCCTTGCCGTAGCACCAATCCCATGGTGCGGAAGGATACCAGCGTTCGTTGTAAGGCGAACGTTCGACTTTGTACTTCACCGTGGCATTGGTCACTGGCGAACCGAAGTAATACTTGGCGTTGATCTTAGCCGTGATTTTCTCGCCTAGCTCAACCGACTTGGAAGGAGCGTCGACGGTGACTTCAAACTCAGGCTTCTTGTACTCTTCGATACGGAACTGAACGTTGCCCCGATCGGTGTACAAGTTGTATTGCCCCAGCTTCACATCGGAAGGGATATCCCAGGTTCCTTCCACGCCACCGTAAGCATCGGCGGTCAGGGTCTTATGGAAGATCTTGTTTCCCTGCGGATCGTGCAAACGGACCGAAATCTGCTGGCCAGCGAACTGGCTGTTATCGGGCATGTCGTACTGCGATCGGCGTGTCCAGAATTTGAACTTCATCGATTGATCCGGACGATAGACCGGTCGATCGGTGATGCCGTAAGCACGAATCTGGGTGTAGTCGCTGTTATAAGATTGACCATACCAGACATGCTGGAAGCCCATGAACGCGAAGCGTCCCTGGTCAGTGCGAGCCATGGTCAGCCATTGATAACGCTCGGCCATCTGGTCCGATCCCAAAGTCACCTGGCCATCGGCATCAGTGAACTCGGCGAAGTTCTTCACGTCGACGTGGAACTCGTTCCGGTTGCGGACGTTTTCCATCTTGTAGCCAAAGAACTCGACGTTGGCCTTGGCGATTGGCTGACCGCTGACGGCATCGGCGACGAAGTAGTACTTCTTCTGATCGAGCTGCTTGCTGACAATGACCGTATCGACCACCCAAACCACGATTTTGCAAACGTTGCCATCCGCCATCTTGGCCGTCACCATGTAGGCACCGGCGTTGTTCAGCGGAGCATGCACGTCGACGCGACGATCGAGATGGTCCGGGCGAGGCTCGAGTTCCATCGACCACTTGGCGACCTGTTCTTTCAGATAGCCTTCGCCACCTTGAAAGAGAATCCGTTCGCCAACCTGCTGGAACTGCAGCTTCTGATATTCAACCTGCTTAGGATTGGACTTCAGATACGCCTTGACGTCCGCCAAAAGCTTTTCGACGTCGATCTTGTGGGCAGTGAAGCTGACTCCCTTGCCGTTGCGGAACAAGTACTGCAGCGTCGCTCCTTGCCCAGCGGCATTGACCTGGCCCCCTTGGAATTGACCCAGGTTGCCCACAATCTGCTGCAGTCGATCATCGCGATACTTGTTCGAACCAGGCCCGACATCGGCGATTGCCTGCTTCCAGACTTCGGCGGCCCGCGGGTATTGGCGACGGTTCTCGAAGATCGAAGCCAACTGGTCGTAGGCCTGCGAACGTTGTGCGCTCTTGTCGCTGATCAGTTTCTGCCAGACCTTGATGTGGTTAAATTCGTCTGGCAGATCGAAGCGTTTGATGCCAGTCGCCAGCCGCGCGATCGTTTCGTTTTCCTTCAGGGTGCCAAGCGAAAGGAGGTGCGTCGTTTCGTCGTCGGCATCGGGACTGGCCGGTGCGAAGAACCATTGGAACTGACGAAGGGTTTGCACCCCAAACTGCGAGTTCAGAAAGTTCGCCCAGCTCAGTTGCACATCGCCAACCTTCTTGGCGTTGTACTCGCCGACCTGTTCCATGGCCCAGCGCATCCGCTCGCCATCGTTCTTGGCGGCGTCCCAGCTTTTGGGGACGTAGTAATAGATCGGGTTCCCCTCCGCATCAACCGGAGCCCCCTGATTCGAGCCACCGTAGTTGTAGCTTTCTTCGTAGCCGGGCAGCACGCTGATATCGGTCAGATATTGCAGTTGCCAAGCAGCGCGGCCGTAACCACCGCTCAAGAAGAACTGGGCCACTTCCTGATACAGATCGCCCATGTCAGGATCGGCGTTCTGCGTCTTGGCCATGTTCATCGCTTCGACATAAAGCTGAAGCGATCGGGTACGGTCGCGGTCAATGCTATTCACCCGCTTGCCGCCGCCCCGGACCGGACCGCGTTCAAACTTATTGTCGTTTATCACGCCCCAGTGATTCAGCCGTGCGTATTGTTGAGCACATGCCTGCAACACGCGCCACTGCCCTTTTTGAGCAGTCGCGGTCATTTCCAGAAAGTCGTCCACCTCGGCATAGCGCCCTAAACGCTGCAAGGCGTTGATCGGCAGATTGATCGTGCGAGCGAGCTGCTTGGGATCTTGTTTCGGATCGGCAAACAGCTTCTCGGCGGCTTCGTAGGCTTCTTTGAAATTGCCTTGCTTGAAGAGCTCTTCCATTTGCGTCACGGTCGGGGCATTTCCTTCTGCTGCATGATTCAGCGGGCCAATCCATACCGACATAAGCGCGGCACAGCATAGCAGCAGTGCCAAAGGAATCATGCGGACGAGGGGGTAATTTGTCATGGGGCGTCCTTGATGCGATCTATTTCTGATTCGACGGGGTTCATAGTACCGCCGGCCTGTCGAAGTCTAGACGAACCTAACCTGAGTTCCGATTTCCATAAATGGCTGATTCACGAAGAGTTTTGCGTCTGACATTTTTCGCAATTTTTACGGATAAATCCCTTTCACAAAAGAAGTTTGGAGGAATCTCCCACTTCCCGGGACTATCTCGGTAAGATGACCGCGAATAGGACTAGGAGGCATCCGCCGCCAACTTGTAAGATGGCCTGGATCATACCCACCAGGCGATGCCCTACCCCCCCATCATTGCCGATATAACCGATTGTCGAAACAAAATCGGTCGCTTCCTCGTCGTATAAGCAGAGGCGAATGGCAATCCCAGTCCGGCAGCCGTCGTAAATGGCGACTAGCCTTGAGATAAACCTTACCTAGTGCGAGTGTTCGAGGAATGACTCAAACCACTAACCCATACCAAACCTGGTTGGGTCTGAATGTAGCAGGACGACCTGATTGTTACACCCTTTTGGGGCTTCCGATGTACGAAGCCGACCAGGGGAAGATCATGGTTGCCGCTCAGAATGCGATGGCGCGCGCCTCCATTCCGATGGCGCCTGCCGACGAGCCACTTCGTCAGATGCTGGTTTCTGAGATCCAACTCGCCCAGAATTGCCTGCTCGATCCGACCCAGAAGCAGTCGTACGATCAGCAGTTGCACGCTTACTTTAGCAGCCAAAACACGCCTGCGGCCCCTGTCGCGACGCCGGTTCAAGCAAGTGCTCCTGTGCAAGCCGCGCCGGCTGCAGTCGCAGCACCCGCCTCGATGCCGATGGGATCGAAGCCATCTGATTCTTCCGGCGACATCAATTTGAAGTCGAAAAAGTCGTCGGCCGCTTCGAGCGCGAAGAACCGGGCTCGCAAATCGTCGTTCGCCCTTTATGCCGGTGGCGGCTCGATCTTGCTGTTGGCTGCCATTGCTGGGGGTGCCTATTACGCACTGAAAGAACCAACGCCGGAACCAGTCGCACAGCTCGACCCTGCTCCGGTCACCCCGGTGGAACAAGAGCCGGAACCGTCCGACGAAGAAACGGTAGATCCACGCGGCACCCGCAAACCGCCACGCCCTCCGAAGGGTGATCGCCCGACTTCGCAGGACCTGGCGAACTCGATCCCAGGCCTCGGCAACCCGGAAGAAACCATGGCGGGCATGCCGGAGATGAGTGCCAAGCCACCGGAACCAAAGGTGACTCCGCAAGACGAAGCCGCCCTGAAAACGGCCCTGATGAACGCTTGGACCGGCATCGCGTCGCGCGACTTCGCGAAGGCATCGATCGCCCTCGACGAAGTTCGTAAGACTCCGAAAACTCCGGCGGGAACCGCCGATTTCGAACGCGTCGATCAGTTCGTCCAAGACCTGATGGCTTACACGCGTGCCCTTAACGAAGGGACCTCCGGACTTCGCGAAAACGAAGAGCTGACGGTCGGCAGCACCAGCTTTACCGTGACCACGCTCGACGGTAATCGCGTCGTGATCCGCTACGCCGGTCATAACCGCGGCTACGATCGTAACGAACTGCCGGAAGGCTTTTTGCGGGCAATCGCTAAAAGCCGCTTGAAGGGTGACGACGCCCAGAAGAAGCGGATCGAAGCTTCGCACCTGCTTCTCTCGCCGAAGGCTGACATCGAATATGTCCGCAACTTGTGGATGCAATCGGGTGCCGACGGCGGTGCCTTAACTGCCTTGGAAGCCGAGAAGAAGAAATACATGCCCGGCGAAATGGTGGCTACGGCTCCGAAGCCAGATATGTCGACCGAAATGACGTCGACGCCCAATGATGAACCGACAATGCCGGCAGCCGCAGACCCACCGATGGAAATGGCGGGTGGCGACATCGCTTCCGCCGAAATGCTGACCAACCTGATGAATGAGGCCCGAACGCAGCTTGTCGAACGCAATCCTGCCGCGGCCGCGCAAGCGATCGCCCAGGCCGAGCCTCTGGCAACAATCCCGGCCCACCAAAAGAAGGTGGCTCAGCTGAAGCAACTAGTCGACCTCAATCAGAAGTTCTGGCAGGCCGTTTCCGGTCGTCTGGCGAAGTTGCCTCCGGACGAAGATCTCGACGTGAATGGAAAGATCGTTCGCGTGGTCGAATCGGACGCCAACCGCCTGGTGATTCGCGTCGATGGCGAGAACAAACGCTATACGCTCAGTGACTTGCCAGCCGGTCTGGCTAAATTTCTGGCGGAGACCGAACTGCCAACCTCCGCCGATTCCAAGAAGATTGTCGGTGCCTTCCTCCTGGTGACTCCGGAAGGTGGCGCCGAGAAGGCCCGCGAAACCTGGGCCACCGCATTTCTGTCAGACGAAGAGATGGATGCCCTGATCGGGGCAATGGGAACGCCGTTGAACCTGGCGAATGATCTGATTAAACAGGTCCCGGTTCCTCCGGAATCGGAAATCGCGGCGCCGGCAGCCAAGTTCCTCGAGAAATGGAGCGCCCAGATCCAGTCGGCGATGCGACTCGACGACCATGCCAAGGTCGGCCGCGACATGGCAGCAGATGCCAAGAGCCTGCCCAACGGCTCACCGGGGCAGTTCGCTGGCTTCCGCTATGCCTTGGCAGAAACAGCCCGAGGGGGTGACTTCGAAGCTTGCAATGAAATCATCACCGATTGGTCGGTTCGATTTGCCATCGAACCGGGCGAATGGCACCTCAAAGCGATGCAGCTAGCAGCAACTTCGAGCACGTCGTCGAAGGTGCATGCAGCTATCGCCCAGCACGCCATCGATCAGGTGCCGCAGTTCAAAGCTGCCGGCCAAGGTCAGGTCGCCTCTCAAATGGTGAAACTTGCCGAAGAATCGGCCTCGAAGTCGCGCGACAAAGCGATTGTCGACGCCGTTAAGCAGCTTGGCGCATCCCAGTAACGGGGAGTGCGCAACTTTGACGATTTTCTAGAGTTTTCTGCTCTGGCAATTTGAAGCACCGGATCGCGGGATTCCGATTATTCCAATGAATAGTGTGATCGTTTGTCGGCTAACTCTTGTCACAAACGACCGCCGATGAATCCCACCAGAGGATGAGTTACCCGCCATCCTTCATTGTCTTGGCCACGGATCGGCAGAGACAGACTCGAGAGACGGGAAGGACGCCCCGAATGCCAGCTGCCAGAAAACTGACCTCCCAATTGGCGGTCGTGACCATCGGTCTCACGGTGATTGCTGCGCTATGGTTCTGGGGTATCGCTCCGACGCCAGTCGCGGCGATCCCGCATGTGATCTCGCAGCCACATCCTTACGATCCCGACTGGCCCGAGATCTATCTGATCTTGTCGCAGAAATGTTCTGGCTGTCACCGTCCTGATTCCAAACGCGTCGATCTTTCTTCCTACGAAGCCTTGCTAGCAGGCAAGGCGGGCAAAGATCCGCTGATCGTACCTGGCGATCCCGATAAGTCGGCGTTGTTTCTGTACGTCGAATGGGACGAGCACGCCAAGCCATTGTCCGGCGTTTCGCGCACGCCCGAGATGCCACCGAACAAGCTGGAATGGCTTTCGCCTGGTCAGCTCGAAACGATGAAGCGTTGGATTACCAATGGCGCCCTCGAATACTGCCTGCCCGAGAACTGCAACATCGCACCGCTGACCGAGATGGAATTTCCATCGGCCAAGCAGTGCCAGGCCTGCCATCCGAAGCAGTACGACGAATGGTCGCGTTCGATGCATGCCTATGCCCAGCACAGCCCGGTGTTCGAGGCCTTCAACCTGACGTTGATGGAACGGACCAACGGCACCCAGGGAACCTTCTGCACCCGTTGCCATACACCGGTCGGCACCGCCCTGGGCGAGAACGGCAACCGCCGTAACATTCATCGCTCGCGTATCTCGATGGAAGGGGTGACCTGTGTCACCTGCCACCGCCGTAACGCCAAACATTACAAGTCGAGCGGTCGCGTCGGGATCGAGCCTGGCAAGATGCTCGATACTTGCATGTACGGTCCATTCGACGACGCTTCGGCCAGCCAGGCGATGGGGGCTCACCCTTCGGCCGGCCAAGAGTATTTGAAGTCGTCGCAGTTCTGTGGTGAGTGCCACGACGTGACCAATCCGCAAGGCGTGCGTCTAGAAGAAGCTTTCAGCGAATGGCAGAACAGCCCCGCCGCCAAGCAAGGCATCACCTGTCAGCAGTGCCATATGGGACCAGTGCAAGGCGTCCCCTTCAAAGATTGCGAACGTCCGCTAGGGCGAGCCGCCGTCGTGCCCGGCGTGCCGGAAGATCAGCTCCCACTCCGTCGGTTGAGTGATCATACCTTCGCCGGACCCGACTACTCGCTGCTGCCCGATACCGAGTTTCCTCAACGGTTAGACTGGATGTACGAAGTCGACTACCGCGACTTCGATTCACTCACGCCCTACCAGAAAGAAACGCTAACCGAACTGCGAAAGCAGAATCGTTATCACCTGCGACTGGCGGCTGAGAAGCGGTACGAAGTCCTCTCGCAAGCAGCAGACCTGCATGTTCAAGCACCCGAGGTAGCTCGACCAGGTCAGAAGGTCCAAGTCAATGTCGAAGTCGAAAGCTTAATGTCGGGGCATAGCTTCCCAACCGGCTTCACCGCCGAACGGCAGGCCTGGGTCTCGACGATTGTTCGCGATCAGCAAGGCCGTGTTGTCTTCAAGTCTGGTGACTTGGACGAGAATGGCGACCTCCGCGACGACCACAGCCATGCCGTCCTCGCCGGTCAGGTACCTTACGATCAGTACCTGCTCAACTTCCAGAACAAGTTCGTCGCTTTGACCTCCGAAGGAACCGACCGTACCGTCATCTTGTCGGTCAACCGGAACCTGTCGCCGCTCAGCTTCGTGCGACCTGCGACAGGCGTTTCGGCCTCGTTCGGTCGGCCCGAAACCTTCCGAATCGCCAAGGGAAGTCTCGCGCCTCTCTCGAAACAACGTCAGAGCTATCCAGTTCGCTTGCCGAACGAGCCTGGCACCTACCACGTGACGGTTCGTTTGAACTTCCGTCATCTTCCCCCAACGCTGTTGGATCGAATCGGTACGCCACACCTGAAGCATCTGCTTGAGGTCGTCGTGCTACGAGAATGGTGCGGCACCATTGAGGTCGCTCCATGACGCAGACCTTAATGACGAAACTCCGACGAGCCATGGCTTCGGCATGGTGTGCGTTGGTGTTTGCCTGCGTCTCGCCGTTGTCGGCCGACGAAGGCATCTTCGCCCCACCACCACTGCCAGGGCAGACCGATCCTCCACCGCAGTTGCCCGTCGACAAGCATCAGCTGGTCAAGTTTGGTCGCCCGAACCCTACCGGTGTTTTGCCGCCACCGCTCGAGACGCTACAAAAGTCGTTCGACGAACCGGTCCTGCTTCCGCCAACGAAGTCCGACTTCGGCGATCAAAACCGACCTTGGAAAGATGAGCCACTTCCGCCACTGGATGAAGAACTGTGGCAACATGGCGGTTCGTATATCTACACGGCGGAAGGAGATCGTCTGGGCTGGCCGGACGACGATGCCCACGCCCAAGATTCGCTGCTGCGACTTCCAGAAGATTACGTCGATCCAGAACCGCTGACCCTCTTCGCCCAGTTCGAAGGGGAAGAGCCGATCAAGAATTCGATCTTCCATTGGTTCGGACCAGGCGCCTACGACTGGGAGCCCCGCTTTGTCGGCTACGGAGCCTACCAGGCCAGCGCGATTGCCTACAAGCAAGGTAACACGCGGAGTGACGGACTGGGGCATCAGTTGCTGCTGGAACTTGACCTGCGTCTTACCGGGACGGAACGTTTCCATGTGCAGTTTCGCCCATTGGGTGAAGGGAACACGGGCGGTTCGTATTACCGCTTCAGTGATCCGGCCGGCTACATCGACAACAGCACCGGCGTACCTCAACGATTTTGGTTCGAAGGCGAACTGCACAGCATCTTCTCAGGCTTCCTCGATCCGTTCGCCGTTCGCGACGTGCACATGGTCGCGGGTAAGTTCCCGTTTCAGTTGCACAACCAACTGCTGATGAATGACGAGATCCTCGGTCTCGCGGTCAACAAGAACACGATCTTCCTGGGCAACACCAGCAACATCAACGTGCAAGGGATTTACGCTGCCAGCGACGTCGACAACGTGGCAGATGCCAACAGCGCGATGTACGGCACCAACATCAGTATCGACTACAAGCGAGTCTTCTACGAAGCCTCGTACTTGTATGTCAACACGCCCGACGCCCCCGGCCGCGACCAGCACTTCGCCGCGATCAGCCGCACGCAGTTTCATGGCAAGTTCAACTATGCCGGCCGCGCACTGTTCAAGTTCGGCGACGAAGCAGGCACCGGCAGTGGCGAATTGTTTGTGCTGGAAACGAACTACACGCATCACATGCCGGCCCATCCACTCGGCATCGAGTTCGGCGTTGCCTATTGCAACTTGTTCTATTCCTCGGCAGGATGGAACTCAGCCGCCGGGGGCAACTTCAATCGCCTTCGCTCGGCATTCGATGTCAATCCGCTGGTAGCCATCTCGTCGGGCACTCAGTTGGGCGAGACCTATGGCGCTTCGCTCGGGATGCAGTTCTTCCGCCATCATGAAGACGAGTCGATCGCCCCGGAAATCGCCTTCCAAAGCCCTAACGGCGACCTGGTTTATGGCCTGGGCCTGCGATATCAACGCAAGACCGGCAAACGTACCTTCTTAGAAGTGCTGGGCCTGTGGAACATTTCCGACAACGAAGCCCTCCGCCGCGACGGTGTCTTCGTCTCGGAAACGATCCTCTTCTAAACGCCCCACATCTGGCACCGGGTTCGAATAGCCCGTTGGTTAATATTTCCGGGCAGCGCTTCCTTGCCGATCTGCATGGTTTACAATCGGGCGAACTGATCTGACGTTCTCCCCTTCCGGAATTGAGCCTGGTTATGACGCGTACACCTTGGCTATCGCTGGCTGGAATCTTCCTGGCCACGTTTACTTCGACCTTGCCGGCAGCCAATGTCGAGCAGCTCACGCAGACCATCAACGGCATCGGCGCCAACGCCGACGGTTACCCAGCGGCAGTCGACGCTGTCGAGTCCCTCAGCAAACTACCCGCCGACACGATTCCTCAAATCCTGGAAGCGGTCGACGACCGAAAGCCAGTCGCGGCAAATTGGCTGCGAGGTGCGGTCGAAGCGATCGCCGATCAGGGTCGTCGGTCAGGCAAGCCGATTGCCAACGAAACGCTGATCGCCTTCATCAACGATACCGAGCACTCGGCCAAAGCGCGCACCATCGCTTACTCGCTGCTGAAAGATCAAGACGAAGCCGCGGCGACCGATTTGATTCCGACTTTCGAGAACGATGCTTCGCTTGAACTCCGCCTACTGGCCGTTCAGAAGCTGATCGATGATGCCGCCGCTAAGGTCGAGGCCGATCAGAAGGAAGCCGCGATCGCGACCTATCGCCAGGCTTTGACCGCGACCCGCAACGCGTCCCAGGCCACCGCCATTTCCGATTCCCTGAAGAAGCTGGACGTCGAGGTCGACACGACCGAGCACTTTGGCTTTCTCAAGTCTTGGCACGTGATGGCGGCGTTTGAGTTCGACAAAGGCAACGGTTTCGACACCGCTTATCCACCCGAAGAAGCGATCGACCTGGAAGCGACTTACCCTGGCAAGCTGGTCGAAGAAATACCAGGTCCGGCCAAGTGGCTGCCGCTGGAAGTCCCCGCTGGCGAGAAGCGGGTCGATTTCAATAAAGCCTTTGCACCGGTCAAAGAAGTCGTTGGCTACGCGGTCACTACGTTCGATAGCCCAACCGAGCAACAGGTCGAACTTCGCTGGGGTTCCCCGAACGCAACCAAGGTTTGGGTAAATGGCAAGTTGATCGCCTCGAACAAGGTGTATCATGCTGGCGACAACTTCGATCAATACATGGCCCCGGCCACGCTGAAGGCTGGCGAGAACACCATTCTGGTGAAGCTCGTTCAGAACGAGCAAACGCAGTCGTGGACCAACGTCTGGCAGTTTGATCTGCGTGTCTGCGATTCGCTCGGCACCGCCATCCGCGACGCCAAACCATAAACCAATCTCACGCGAAAGAATGAACGATGCGTACCCTGCTCTGCCTGCTTTGCCTTGGCCTGGTTACCACTGCCGCGCGTGCTGACTGGAAACAATTTCGCGGTGACGATACCACCGGCGCGGTTGATAAGTGCCCGGTTCCTGATAAGTGGTCGGTCGATGGCGAGAACATTGCCTGGTCGGTCGAACTTCCTGGTCGAGGTCCTTCGAGCCCGATCATTGTGGGCAACAAAGTCATTCTGACGACGGCCGATGGCGCCGATCTGCAGCGACTGCATGTGCTGTGCTATTCGACCACCGACGGAAAGCTGCTCTGGCATCGCAACTTCTGGGCAACGGGTCGTACGTTCTGCCATCCGCAAACCACGCCTGCCGCCCCCACGCCGGTCAGCGACGGCAAGTCGGTCTATGCCTTCTTCGGTTCGAGCGACCTGGTCTGCCTTGATCTCGACGGCAACTTGAAGTGGTATCGCGGTCTGGGGCACGAGCATCCCAAGGCAGGCAACGATGTCGGGATGGCGAGCTCGCCGATCGTAGTCGATGGAACGGTGATCGTTCAGATCGAAAACCAGGGCGATTCGTTCGCCGCTGGGATCAACGCCGAGAATGGTCAGACCCGTTGGTTTCTTCCGCGAGCTGAACGAGCCAACTGGGCTTCTCCCATTTCGCTAAGCGTTGCCCAGCCCGATGGTCAGCATGTGGCGCTGCTGCAAAGTGGCGACGGCATCACGGCCGTGTCAGCGAAAGAAGGGGAAGTGCTGTGGGAACTGGGGGGTGGTGCGTCGACGATCTCGACTTCGCTGACCACCGACAATCGAGCTTTCATCGTGTCGAACGGCCTGACGGTTCTCGACATCGAAGATCCGAGTCAGAAGCCAGAGATCGTCTGGGAAGCCAACAAGCTAAACCCATCCTCGATGAGCCCGATTCTGCACAACGGCAAGGTCTATACGATCAACGGCGCTGGCGTGCTGAACTGCGGCGACGCGGCCACCGGCGATCTGGAATGGGCCGTGCGTCTGAAAGGGAAGTTCTGGGCCACGCCCGTGATCGTGGGCGACAAGATGTATGCCTTCAATTTCGACGGTCTCGGCATGGTGATCGATCTTTCAGGGAAGAAGGCTCAAATCGTCGAGGAAATCGACATGGGCGAGAACATTCAAGCGACGCCTGCCTTGGGCTCTGACGGCATGTATGTCAAAGGAGAACACCACCTGTGGAAGATCGCCTCCAAGCAGTAAAATGGGGTATCCCATCCATGATCCCTCGTGCTTGAAGTTGCCCTGTGGTAAGCGAAATTGAAATCACGCCGTGCGGTCCGATCTTCGGATCGATCCGCCCTCCTGGTTCGAAAAGCCTGACCAACCGTGCCTTGATCATCGCCGCATTGGCTCAAGGGCGTTCGCTGCTGACCGGGGCGCTCGCCAGTGAAGATACCGAGGTAATGATTGAAAGCTTGCGAGCCATCGGCGTCGCGATCGATGTCGACGAGATCAACCACACGCTACGCGTCGAAGGCAACGGAGGGCAATTCCAAGGCGAGAACACCGAGATGTTCATCGCCAACTCTGGCACCTCGATGCGATTTCTCACGGCGCTGGCAACTCTCGGCCAAGGCACGTTTCGCCTGGATGGCATCAAGCGAATGCGCGAGCGGCCCATTGGCGACTTGATCAAGGCTCTGCAGCAACTCGGCGCCGACATTCAAACCGAAAGCGACAACGGTTGCCCGCCGGTATTGGTTCGCGCGAAAGGCCTGCCAGGCGGCAAGGCGACCATCGCCGGGAACATCAGCAGCCAATACCTCAGCGGCCTGCTGATGGCGGCACCGTATGCCCGAAGCGAAGTTCAACTGGAAGTCGACGGCGAACTGGTATCGCAGCCTTACGTCCGCATGACGACCCAGATCATGCGTGACTTTGGCGTCACCGTCGAAGAGAACGACTGTCGCCGCTTCGTGATCGCTGGCCAGCAGCAGTACCAGGCCCGTCCATATGCGATCGAGCCTGACGCTTCGGCGGCGAGCTACTTCTGGGGCGCGGCCGCAGTCAGCGGCGGCAAGGTATGCGTCGAAGGGCTCACCAAGGATGCCCTGCAAGGGGATGTTGGTTTCGTCGAAGCGCTGCGGCAAATGGGCTGTGAAGTCGAATATGGTAAGGACTCGATCACCGTGACCGGCGGCAAGCTGAAGGGGATCGATATCGACATGGGCGAGATCAGCGACACGGTTCAAACCTTGGCCGCGGTTGCTCTGTTTGCCGAAGGCCCAACCCGGGTGACCGGCGTGGCCCATAACCGCCACAAAGAAACCGACCGCATCGGCGACCTGGCCTGTGAACTTCGAAAGTTGGGTGCCGCGGTCGAAGAGTTGGAAGACGGCATGGTGATCACACCGGGGACGCTTCAGCCCGCTCGCATCGAAACGTACAACGACCACCGCATGGCAATGAGCCTCGCGTTGGTGGGCCTGCGTCAGCCAGGAGTCGTCATTACGAATCCGGCATGCACCAGCAAGACCTACCCACTCTTCTTTGAAGACCTGGCCGCGATCTGCCAGGGAGATTAGGCAACGCTTCCCCCATTGCCGGGGCGAAGCCGCAACAAGAAATGAGAAAAGCCGCCTCAACAGGCGGCTGTTTTCGTTCTGGTCGATCCCCGGGTCAATGGAATAAGCCATTGCCGAGGGACCTCGCCGATTTAATTGGTTCCGAACGTCGCCGGGAAGTGCGACGTGGGCATCCCTTTGCCTAAGTAGGCATCGGCCCGATGAAGAGCATCTTCGATCGGATTCACCATCGGAGCGGCCAGAATCGTCGGGTCTTGGGAAGTGAACTTGGCGCCGCAATGTTGGCAGGAAACCTCGAGTCCTAAGTACTCGACCTTCACCTGCAACTTGCGACCGCAAGTCGGACAAGGCTGGACGAAGTAAGTGATTTTGCACACAACGGCATCTCCTACTACCGCGACCAAGAGATAAGCATCACCAGGTGACGACAACCCGGCAACGTTCCCGCAGTATAAGAAATGGGCCTAAGAAATCAACCGAAATCCGCGACGAATGCATATCAATACCACGTTATGGGTATCGCTAGGGGAATTAATACCAACTTACCCGTTTAATACGATTTCCTGCTTGCACCCCTGATTAGTACGGTAAATCGAATCGATATCGCGGGAATTTGCGGTAATGCCGCGATCTGCGGATAAACACACCCCCATGCTAAGTTTTGTCCTATCTTTAAGTTGTAAGGACTACTTTTTTTGCCATTTCAGGCGATTACCCCCTGCCTAATTTGTGCAACCGGACTCTGGAACACTTATGCGACCGTCCCCTCGCTACTGCCTGGTACTGACTTGCTTAATGATGCTGACCGGTGTGGTCGCAAGCGTTTCGCCGGTGCGTGCAGATACTCCTTCGCCTGATTTCAGCACGTTGGAGAAGCTCGTCCAGCAATATTTCCTGCATGCGAGAACGCGGTCGACGCCGATCCTGCTCACCCAAAGCAAGGTGCATGACCTGCTGGAAGAGTTGCGCGGAATGCGAATCTACATTCCGGGACGCGGACAGATTGTCCGGAGCTTTCCGCACGATAAAGAATTCTTCGCTCGGTTCGTGCTCAGCGAGCTCAGCCAGGAACCTGCCCGTAGCTATCCCGAAGATCCAACGTTTCTGCTTCAGCGTATCGATGCGATGTGCTCTTCGTACGATACGATCCGGCATCTCAATCGTATTGCCGGACGAGGCGAAGCGTTCTCGGAAGACTGGACGGGAACCGACGCGATGTTCCCGCAGATCGATGATGCCGCCCTGGAAGATATCTTGAACGATCTAGGCGTGCGAAGCGCCGCCGACGCCCAACCGCGACGGCGGAACTACACCATCGATCACTTGCTGGAAGTGCTCAAAACGGCCTACGAGCCAGAGACGCCGCCAGCCACGAAGACCGTCTCACTTGACGCGCTCGGCCGATAGAATCTGCACTGGCTGACGAGGCAGATTGGCGAAACCATCGTTGGTTTCTACTTCGACCTGCGAGATCGCGTCGGCCACTTCCATTCCATCGATCACTTCGCCGAAGACGCAATAGCCGTAGCTACTCGAATCGTCGTTGCCGATATGATCGAATGCTTCGTTGTCAGCACAGTTGATAAAGAACTGACACGTCGAGCTATGAATGAAGTTCGGATCGCGCGACATGGCGATCGTGCCTCGCTTGTTCTTCAGCCCATTGGTTGCTTCGTTCTGGATTTCGCTCCGCACGTCACGCGGGCTCATATTCGAGTCGAACAGCCCTCCCAACACCATGCGGTCGGCATGGACGTAGTGGAAGATGGTTCCGTCGTAATGCTTGGTGGCGACGTAATTGGTCAGAAAGTTATCGACTGTCGCCGGAGCTTTCTTGGCATCCAAACGCAGACGAATCTTACCCATCGTGGTGGTCAGCACCACCTCCGGAAATTCTTCGCCACGGAAGTCCGACTGCTGAAGTTCGGAAATTGACATTTCCGTCGTCATTGTTGGTGCGTCACCGCTCAGCGCGTTGGCACCAGGATCACCAATACTTGCTGCCGGGGGAGTCGCGGCGTCGGAACCACCACAACCGGTAATCAACAGAATAAAGCCGAAAGCCAACCCAAGCTGGGTTGCCCAAGATAAGTGCGGGGATTTCATCAAGCACGCCTCCTTGCGCTGCGCCTGAATTTGGATCGAACGGGTCAGGTTCGGGTCGGGAATTGCCGGTATTGTCGAGATTTCGCCAAACGATGCAACACGAGTTTCGCCAGCACGGATAGCATCGAATTCTAAATACCAGCATTCATCCCAGGCAGTGTAAGGCTTGCTCGCGGATATTACTCGAGCCAGCCAAGATACCCCAAATAGGTGTAGATCCACGGATGAACCCACGGGTTTAGCGCTGAATAGCTGGCCGACGCCGCACTCAAAAGCAGAAGCAAAGCGAATATTCGTTGCCCCCACACAAAGTTCTTCCACCGATCCAGGACCGGAATCATCGCGGTTAACCACATTGGGATTAACCAGAAAGCCCAGCGAAAGCCAGACGTCATCCCGCCGTAGTTGCGGTCTTTCAACGGCCGGAAAATATAGAACAAAAGGCAGACCGCCGTCAGCAAGACAATAAAAATGGCGACCTGGCGGAACGCTCCTTTTTCACCCAGCCATAAGCCCAACCCCAAGATCGAGAGCAACCAGACCGGCGTCAGCGACAACACGCCGTGATGCCCAATCAGCACATGGAACGCGTACAACGGGATCGAGGCCTCTCCTTTGTCGACTCCCTGCTTCACGCCTGGTTTCCAGTAACTGGTGTCGTAGTCGTACCAGTTGTCCCAGTCGCGAAGCTCGATTGCATCCTCGGTCCGCTGCAGGGCATAGCGGCGATCGATCCCGCGATCGAGCAGCACCCAGCGGGAACCTGTTTCACGCGTGATGACTTCGGCCTGATCGCTGAGCTGAACGTTGTGTTCCGCCAGAATATCGTTCACTTCGGCCGGCACTTCGTTCTTATCGAACGCGCCGTGCATCTTCTCTTCGACCGTTCCCAATACCGGACCGTCGGCCCGATGAGCATAAGGGGGACGCCAAGATTGATGGGCGATGTAGTTGGAACCGATCGAAAGGACCAGCACGATCACCGCGGCTGGCAGCCCGCACAAAAGCGTTGGAATGGGGCGACGGATTAGCATCGCCAGCCCCAGGAATGCCAGGAAGCTGAAGGCTGGCAAATCGTTCACCGCCACCGAAGCCGCAAAGAAGCCAGCCCCGAGCAGATAGCGAGCCTCGCTTCGCCCGTCGCACCAGACGCGAAGCCCGCAGTACAAGGCGATCGCCACGCTGGTTGCCGCCACCAGGTGATTATTGATTGTCACGGCGTAGGTCGTCAGGAAAGTTCCGAAGGCGACCGTTGCCACGATCCCGATCCGGGCAAAGTCAGACCGGGCATAGCGTTCGACAATCAAGATCGTCGGCCATAACAGTCCCAAAAGCAGCAGCCCGTTGGTGACGATCAGAATGATTCGCCCCACGTAATAAGGATGCTCCGAGATCTCGATTCCGACCGTGTTTTTAATCAGCCAATACTCGCCCGCCAGCACGCAGGCCATCAGTGGAGGTTTACTGCTGTAATAGTGATACCGGCCATCGGGGCCAAGGTGATACACCTTGTCGATCGAATCCCAGTATCGATCCTGAATGACTTCGTCGATGGCGAAGGTCTGATGATCGACCAGCGAGCGCACCGTCGCCCAGCGACTACGATCGTTCGCACTCAAAAAGGGATGACGATTGTGATTCGCCGTGACGGCATAAATCCGTCCGATCGCTCCGCCGAGACAGATCGCCAGCAGCAACCAATAAACGGCCCATCGCAAGCGATCGGCATCGGTCATCTGGTCGTCTCGCTTCCGAGAAACTCTAGTTGGTTTCATCGCGCGAGCCTACCTTTTGCGAGATGAAGTACGACTTCGTTTGGGGAGCCATCGCCGAACGAATGATCTCGGCCAGCAAACCGACCGTGACAAACTGCGTGCCGAGCAGCAGCGAGACGATCGAGTAATAGAACACCGCGCGCTTGTGCAGTTCAATCGGTTCTTCCACGCCGATCAACCGATCGATCACCCACCAGCCTGAAAGCCCGAACAATCCGACGAAGCCGAGCGCGAAGAATAAAAGGCCAATCCCGCCGAGCAAATGCTGCGGCCGCTGACCATAACCGGTAATAAAAGCCACCGTGGTCAGGTCGAGGAAGCCTTTCAGGAATCTTCGGACGCCGTACTTCGAATGCCCAAACTGGCGTGCCCGGTGGTTGATGACGATCTCGCCCACCTTCCAACCGTGAGCCGCGGCCAGGACCGGGACGAATCGGTGGAGCTCGCCATACAGACGAACTTCATTGAAGATCTCGCCGCGGTAACACTTCATGCCGCAGTTGTGGTCATGCAGCGTCACGCCGGTCAGCGTACTGACCATCCAGTTGAACACGCGTGACGGACCGACCTTATGCCATGGGTCGTGACGCACTTTCTTCCAGCCGCTGACGACATCGTTGCCGGCGTCCAGTTGTTCGAGGAACCGTGGGATCTCGTTCGGATCGTCCTGCAGGTCGGCATCCATCGTGATGATGACGTCGCCGGTTGCTTCCTGAAAGCCTGCATCCAGCGCGGCGGCTTTGCCAAAGTTCCGGCGGAACTTGAGCGCACGAATCCGCGAGTCCTTTTCGGTCAACCGCGAGATGACCTGCCACGAATCATCCTTCGAACCGTCGTCGATAAACAGAATTTCGACATCATAGTTGTTCGCTGTCACGACCGCGCAGATCTCTTCGTGCAGCTTGTCGAGACTTTCGTCTTCGTTATAGACCGGGATCACTAAAGACAGCTTCATGGGCTCTTACTCTTCCAAGCATATTCGTTATGCAGGACGTTGGGCGGGATCGGTGTTGGAACTCTCTTCCGAGGGGGAAGGCTCGCTGGGGGAGCCATCGGTTTGAGGTGCCCGGGCGGGAATAGCATATAGGATAGTCGCCAGAGCCACTTCCGCCAAAAGCCACGATACTCGCAACAAGACGGCCGAAACGACCGCGACCACGGGCCCGAATACCGGAGCCATCATTTCCATGATGACATACTCGCGAACCCCCATCCCGCCAGGAATTGGGGTCACGAAACCAACCACCATCGCCAAACAAACCGTGGCAGCCAGTAGTGGGAACATCTTCATTCCGCCTGCCATATGTGCGTCGGCGTCGGGAATACTGGCCATCGTTGCGAACAGACTGCCCCCCAGCAGCGTCCATCCAATAATATTCGCGCACCAGCCCCAGGCCATCACGCGGTAATTCAGCCCGGCCAGATTCTGCTCGATCTCTGGGTTGATCTTCGAGACCTTCAGCAGCAGCACGATCTTGCGAAAGACCGGCGGCAACGTCACGAACCCAGCAGCCAGGCCAATGCCCACGGCGATCAGTAGTAATAGATGATGATGGGAAAACCAGATGGCGATCAGAGCCGCGGCGTAAACCGCCCCGACCGAAACCATGGTCAGTGTTTCTGCAAAGACTGCGGTTGCGACGACGGAGCGCTGTAGGCCGGTACCTTGCACCAGCGAAGTACGCAGTACGACCACCAGCGCCTTGCCGGGCACATACTTTCCGAGATGCCCAATGAAGAAGGCCCGAATCGCACTCCAGAACGTGGGGTGCTGCTTCATGGCGGTCATCAAGCGGTACCAGAAGATCCCCATCGGCAACGAGCCCAACAGGTACAAGAGACCTGCGGCGATCACCCAATCCCAGCGAAGTTGGCCAAAAGAAAAATTATTTTGGTGAACTTGATCGATTGCTTTTTGGATATTCTGCCAAACACCCCAGACCACCAAACCCACCACAATCAACTGAACCGCAGTCATCGCGCGCGACTTCCACAGCTTCGCTTGGCTGACTGGGCGACCATCCGGGCAATCTGGGCTTACTGGAGAATCCAACGAAGGTGCTTCTAGCGGTGTGACAGCTTATGTGGATAACTTGGCGATGGTAGTCTATCGCAAAGCCGCTGCGAACCCCAAGGGGCATCATGCCGTAATGCTTTACCGAAACCGAGATAGGGAATTCTCCTCGCGGCGGTGCTGGCGGCAAGAATGCTGGCAAATGTCGCTTTCCTGTTTCCAGGATAATAGTTAGGATTAGCGGCACAAGTTGCATGATGCACGTGCTGTGCGAGGAGTATGAGACTGTGTACGCCGCCTGCTTAATCATTACGTCCGCCGTTCTCGGGGTTGATTTCGGCTATCAAACGACCGATCAGGGACAACTCGAATGTGTTGTTCAGATCGAGCCGGAAGCTCTGGAACGCCTGAAAGCTGGCGAAGCTATCCAGGTTGGGATCCCTCCGCAAATTGACCGGATTCAGGTCTTTCGGATCCAAGTCGGCTCGGATGCGCTGAATCTTCCGGTCACTTACGAAAAGCCAGTCAGCGATCGCAGCAACGATGTTGGCCTTATCCCCACCGAGGCTCCCAAGTTGACTTCTCCGCCGGAAGTCGCCTCGGAAGCGGACATCAAACCGTCGTTGGGTGACGAGTTGGCACAGTATATCCCGCGATCGACGAGCGAGCTTCCTTACGCGGCCACGCAGCCGGCGACTGGTGCTTCCTCGCGTAACACCACCAACCCCGGATCGACCACGGCCACGAACTTGCCGCCAATTCCTGGCGCCGACGAACGGTACGGCAATACGGCCAGCAACGGTTCGCGTTTCTCGGTTCCGAACACGCCTGGCAGTCCTTACAACGCGGTTCAAACCAGCGGCACGACTCCGATCACGCCAAGCGGCGGTACCGGCACCACAGCCGGGAGCACGCCCACCAGCGGCAATCAGTACAGCACCACTGGCTCGCCAACCGGCGGAGCAGCGAACAACAGCGCCGCAGTTACCGGCACAGAAAATCGCTGGAACACTTCCTCGGGTACCAACACCGGCAGCACGACCGGAACGCAAACCGGCGGAACGACTGCTGGTACCACAGGTGCGACCAATCCCTATCGCTTCAATCAGTCAACGACCGGTACCAATAACAACACCGGCGTCGTCTCGCCATCCGATTCTTGGACAAGCCAGCTAGGAACCAATACCGGAACTGGCACGAACACCGGTACCACGCAGAACGGAACCAACAACGGCAACATGGCTCCACCGCTGAACAACTCGTCAGGTGGGTACAACTACGGCACCGGTTCCCAGCAACAGCAGCAGCAACAACCTCAGCAGCCGAACAATAACAACAACACAACTCCGAACAACGGTGTGCCGAACTTCGATAACTCGTGGTTGACCGGCGCGTTCGGTAACAACAACCAACAGACGGGTGGCAACACGGCACCTTACAGCCCACTGCCGAACACCAATCAGCAGCAGCAAGGCAACGGCCAGGTGGCTCAGCAGCCACCGTACGGGCAGCAGTACCCGAACAACAACTACAACAGCCAGCAGCAGATGCCGCCTCAGCAGCAGTATGGCCCGTATCCCAACAACAACTACGCCAGCCAGGTGCCCTACAACCAGTACGGTAGCCAGCCGAACTACGGTTACAACGTCCCGGCTTCGTACCAGCAGCCTTACATGCAGCCACCCGTTCAACAGGTAGCTTCGCTTCCTCCGCCTGCCTCGTCGCCAACTCAGACGACCGGCACCACGACTGGCGATGCCAAGGAAACCGAAAAGGAAATTGTCTACGAGAAGGTTACCGAGCTCCCGACCTGGTGGCCGCTGCTTGCCTTCGGTGCGTTGATTTCGTTCGGTGCGAACTTCTACATGTTCACCACCTCGCAAGAGTTCCGCCGCAAGTATCAAGACTTGCTGGAAGACGTCCGCGACCTGCGAACGCTATCGAACGATTAAGCGAAAAGAGATCAAGCCAAAGGCTATCCTGGTCGTTACCGGGATGGCCTTTTTTCGTTTCGAAGCAAAGCCGCAGCCAGGCTCCCCTTCGCGACGGCTGCGACATCAATCTCGATCCGATGCCGATTCACTTTTCCTCAACCGCAGGGATCATTTTCAATAGTTCCCACTTGCCATCTTCGCTGTAATAGATGGCGATGCCTTTTTCCGTCACGACATACATGTCGACGTTATCACGTTTGAAGAAGGGTTCCATGGAGCCGTCACGCGTGATCACCGCTTTGATCTTACCTTGAATCTTGATCGGCTCTTCAATGGCTTGCCCATGCTGGGGCACCACGTCGGGTAGCTTCACCTCCAGCCCAGGAACCACGGTAGAGTCTCGCCACGAGGCCTCGATCGCTTCGGCCGTTTGCACGAAGCAACCCAGGTGATAGAACTCGCTGAACTTCTGCGTTTCTTTCACCCAGTCTTCGTTGTATCGCAGCCCTAGATGGAATCTTGGGCCCTCGATCTCGAAGTCGTCACGCACCAGGAACAGGTGCAATCCATTGATCTCCTTCAGCACAACGCCATCTTCCCCGGGAACTTCCTGGACCTCGCGGAAATTGAATTCTCGCATTCGGTCGTAAGCCAATTTCAGGTTCGCCACGAACGCCTTATTCAGCCCGTCCACTTCCGCACAGCGATAGCCAGCATAACCACAGAACACAAATGGAGAGGTATCCTGCAGAGAGTAATCAACCACATAGGGTGCCGACTGTTCCTCCAGGTTTTTGAGCGTCTCTGCCGTCAGCGTGACGTGAAAGAATGCGTCGCCTGGCAAAAAGTAACTATTGGTGGCCATTGCCGGCGGCGTCATCCACAGTAAGGCGAGCAGTCCATAGGCTAGACGCATCATCGCCGGTTCCCTTTTCTACGGTGCACAATGGAAGTGGGGGGAGAGTTGAATTTTCACCCAATGGAACGATTCACGACGACCGTTTTTTACAGCCCCCAGTAACGCAGCGTTTCTTTCGCGGCCTCTTGAACAAACAGGCCCCGCTCCTCTTGCCGCTGGCCGTCGTTGGTCCGCACTTGAATCGATTCGCTGGGGTCATTCAGCAAAGAGCGGACACGCTGGATGTTCTCTTCCGTCTTGAAGTATCGCAGCGCTTCGGCTCCCTGGGCACGCTGCCGGGCGTTGCCGGTCACCCACTGCTGGGCAAGTTGTTCCAGGTGCGGATCGACCGGCAAGTTGAGACGGATATGGCCTCCGGTTCGATAGTATTTCGCCCATTGGGTGTCGGCAACAACTTCCTCTGCAACCAGCACCTCAAAAGCTTGTCGCCGAATGATTCCGACGGAATCCTGGGCAATTTCACGCACAGCGGTGATCAATTCAGCAGGGCTACGAATAACTCGCAAGTCAGCAGTCAAGACCTCGACCTGCTGATTCTCTCCCAAGGGAATCGCCACCTGAGAGTTCCCCTTCCCTCCATCGATCACCAAAACCGAAGTTCCCTCGGCATGCGACTTCAAGAGCGACTCGGTCAGATAGTGCGCCGGCAATTGTCGAGTTGCCTGGAAGGGTCCTTTGATCGACTCATCGACCTGGAAAACTAATTCCCCCCAACCACTGCGGGAAGGGTCAGGATCGATATTGGAGATCGTAGCAAGATAGATCAGGCGAGCGTTACTTACCCGCAGTTCCAGACTATCAACCTGGGCCGTCAGCGGCTGGGCCTCTGCGGACGAAGTGATCACCACGCTAAGAACGGCAGCGATCAGAACGACAAGGGAACCAGCACACATGATCTTTTCCTGATTACGTCGCGAATTCGCTTTCAGGATAAGAAGGAAGTTTCAGGCCGTCAATTTTTAGGTGGACTCAAGGACAAGATCTGGCCCCTCCCTATTCGATCCAGGCATGGAACTCACTGAACACAACGCTCCCGTCAGCCTCCGCTTCCTCGATACATGCTTGGGCATCTTCGTCGCCTGGAAACTCCCAATCGAATTCGTCGATCGCGACGCACCATCGCACGGCGACGAGTTCGAGGCGTTGCTCCTTCAACGCTTCCTTCACTCGGGCAATCGCCGTTTCAACGTCGAATTCCCGCACATAGCAGCGAACGACCGCCCCCTTCGTCTCGCCGTCATCGAGAAACGATCCCTTGCCGGGGCGCAGCTCGAGAAGCAAGCAAAACATATCGTCGCTGGAAGTGATCATAAAAAACCTGATTCTGCGAGTGGGATCGATGTCTCGTTGAGATCAACTTCAAACGCCGCTCTTCACCAAACGAGATTCCCATAAAGAAGGCCATCCAAGATAACCTCTTGGATGGCCTCACTAAAGATTCGTACGTTCTAAGGATTGTTTAGAACGGTGCTTCGTCGCTCGACGATTCCGCAGGCTCAGCCGCCTTCTTTTTGGTGGCTTTCTTAGTGGCTGCTTTTTTCGTCGTGGTCTTTTTGGCCGTCTTCTTCGTAGCGGTCTTTTTCTTGGCCGCTTTCTTCTTGGTGGTCTTCGTGGTCGTCGTTTTCTTGGCGGTCTTTTTCTTCGCCTTCTTTTTGGTACCCCCCTTAGCGGCCCGATCGGCGAGAAGTGCCAGAGCGACTTCCATCGTCAGTTCGTCAGGCGAAGCTCCCTTCGGCAGCGAAGCGTTCGTTTCGCCGTCGGTCACGTACGGACCGTAGCGGCCGTCCATGATCTTGATCACTTCTTCGGTGACCGGCGACTTGTCGAGCGTCTTGAGCGGCTCTTTCGGAGCACCACGGCGACCGCGTGTCTTTGGCTGGGCCAGCAGTTCCAGCGACTTCTCCATATCGATATCGATTGGCGAAATCTCGGCTGGCAACGAACGGGTCTCGTCGTTCCACTTGATGTACGGTCCAAAGCGACCGTTGTAAGCAACGATCGGCTTCTTATCTTCGGGATGCAAACCAACTTCGCGTGGCAACGAAAGCAGTTTGATTGCCGTTTCGAGATTCACGTCGCCGGCGTTCATCCCCTTCATCAGGGAAGCATTCTTCGGCTTCTCGTCGTCATCGGACGAACCCATCTGAACGTACGGTCCGAAACGACCGGTCTTCAGATAGATTGGCTTGCCTGTTTCTGGATGCTCGCCGAGCGGTTCTTCACCCTTTTCGGCTTGCTCCAGCAGGTCCATGGCCTTCGGCAAATCGATTTCGTCGGGCGGAAGTTCATCCGGGATCGAACCGCGACGTTCGCCTTGTTCGACGTAGGGCCCATAGCGACCGACACGCACGAAGACTTCTTCGCGGTGCTCCCCTTCTTCCGGAGCTCCGAGCGGAATCGAGTTCACGCTACGGGCATCGACGTCTTTAATACGTTCTTCGACGACCTGTTTCAGGCCCGAATCTTCCACGCCGAAGTAGAACTTGCTCAGGTAATCGCTGGCGTCTGCCTCGCCGCGGCTGATGCTGTCGAGGTCGTCTTCCATCTTCGCGGTGAAGTCGTAGTCGACCAGCTTCGACAAGTGAGCTTCCAGCAAGCCCACCACAGCAAACGATGTCCAAGTCGGGACGAGTGCGTTCCCCTTCTTGAAGACGTATTCGCGACGCAGAATCGTATCGATAATCGAAGCGTACGTACTCGGACGACCAATACCCATTTCTTCCAAACTGCGGGTCAGCGATGCTTCGCTGAATCGAGCAGGTGGCTGCGTGGTATGGCTCTTCGGGTCGAACTCTTTCTGCTGCACACCCTGCCCGACGGTCACGGCTGGCAGCAGCGTTTCACGGTCGGCGAGTTCGGCCTGCGGATCGTCCGATCCTTCGACGTATGCACGCAAGAAGCCGGGGAAGTCGATCGTCTTGCCACTGACATAGAAGACCGCGTTTCCACCCTTGATATTGATCGAGATCCGGTGACCGCGAGCATCTTCCATCTGGCAGGCGATCGTTCGCTTCCAGATCAACTCGAACAGCTTGAATTGCTCGTCGCTCAATTCTTTTCGCAGCGATTCCGGCTTGCGGAACTCGTCGCCGGCAGGACGAATCGCTTCGTGAGCTTCCTGGGCGTTTTTCACCTTCGAGGCGTAAAAGCGTGGCTTCTCTGGCAGGTATTCCTTGCCATACTCACTTTCGACCAACTTACGCGAGGCATCGATCGCGACCTGAGCCAGGTTGGTCGAGTCGGTACGCATGTAAGTGATGTAACCGTTTTCGTACAGGCTCTGAGCGACCTGCATCGTTCGCCGAGCGGTGAAACCAAGCTTACGGTTTGCTTCCTGCTGCAGCGTACTGGTCGTGAACGGTGCGGCTGGTTTGCTGGTATACGGCTTGTTCTCGAGGTTACCCACCGAGAAGTCGGCGTTACGAATTCGCTCGAGCAGGTCGTTCGCGCCCGCTTCGTCCAGCAGCAACAGACCTTCCTTATTGACCTTACCGGTCGAAGGATCGAAGTCACGGCTGGCTGGAACGCGTTTGCCATCCGCTTCGATCAGGGTCGCATCGAAGGTCTGGCCATTGGTTTCAAAGGTAGCGACCAGGTCCCAGTAGGTAGCCGAATGGAACGCCATCCGTTCGCGTTCGCGCTGGACGATCAAGCGAACCGCGACGCTCTGCACGCGACCGGCCGACAGTTTCGGCTTGATCTTTCGCCACAGCAGCGGCGAAACTTCATAACCGTAAAGACGGTCGAGGATTCGACGCGTTTCCTGGGCGCGAACCAGTCCATCGTCGATGGCCCGTGGATGCTCGAGCGCCCCTTTAATGGCGGACTCTGTAATTTCGTGAAACACGAGCCGATGGACTGGGACTTTCGGCTTCAATATCTCTTGCAGGTGCCAGCTGATCGCTTCCCCTTCGCGGTCTTCGTCCGTCGCGAGGTAAAGTTCGTCCGACTCCTTCAGTAGCTTCTTAAGCTTGGTGACCTGCTGTTTTTTGTCGCTGGGGATGATGTAGACCGGATCGAACCGATCGTTGACGTTCACCCCCAGGTAGGCCCAGTCTTGGTCCTTGTACTCCTGCGGGATCTCTTTCGCACCCTGCGGCAAGTCACGAACGTGACCGATCGATGCTTCGACAAGGTAGTTCTTGCCCAGAAACTTCGAGATCGTGCGAGCCTTTGCCGGTGATTCGACGATCACCAACGCCTTCTTGCTGTTACCCGATTCCGCCATGAATGATCCAATTCAATCTACTGTTGCGATTCCGCCGTTGAAGTTTGGCCTGTGGCAAAGGAGACGAGGTTACCAAGCCGTAGTTTTCTTATCCGTTGTCGGGGGCCTTTGAATTTAACGCATCGCCTTAAGGTTTCCGCCTGCGGAAAAATCGTTGCCGCCGGCAGCTAATTTTTGAAAACTTGACTTGGCTACCAAAAATCGATGAAGCTTTCGCAAGTCTCGCAAATTTTTCCGCAATCTGCCCTAAAGGACGACCGCTGCTGCGTTTGCGGGTCTTGATTGGGATTGTACAAACCACGAATGCCCCTACAATCGTTGAAATTGTGCATCCCCCGCCCAGCATCAATAGTGCCACTTGAATCAATATGTCAAGGGGGCGGGACATTTTAACAACCCACCGGCGGTTCCATTTTTCGATAGGCGACAATGGCCACTCCGTTCAAAGTCTTCCGCGATAACCAGAAAATCTTGATGGTTGTTTTTGGCGCCCTGCTGATGGTCGCCTTCATTATTCTGCCGCCAGTTCTGCAGTATGGATTTCAGACCCAGACGGTTGATAACGAACGCGGCGATGTCGTGGTGGAAGTCGACGACGAAGGTCTCTACCGCGTCGACGTCGACAACTTGCGCGATAAATACAACCTGGTTGCTCGCGTCATGGCCGAAGCCATTGGCCAGTCGCTGATCCTGAAGGGTTCGCCGCAGCCGCCGATGCCACCGATTCCAGGTTTGGCTATCCGCCCCGCAACGGCTCAAACTCCTAGCCTACCTGAATTCCGCCCGATCGGTGCTGAAGAAGCGGTCCTTTATTATGCCTGGGTTAAGAAGGCAGACGAAATCGGAATGGTCGTCGACGACGCTTCGGTTCGTGAATTCATGCGAGAGACAGCTGGTGGACAGCTTAGCGATTACGACTACAACGCCATCCTGATGACCGTTACCGGTGGCGAACGCAGTGGCATTACTTACGACCATTTCTTTGAAATGCTGCGTGGCGTGCTGATGGCCCAGAAGCTTCAGGCTCTGGTTTTCCGTGACGGCCGCGTGGTTACCCCAGGTACTGCCTGGGTTGCTTACCGCAACTTGAATCGTTCGCTCTCGACCGAGATGTTCCCCGTTTCGGCTAGCGAATTCATGAGCAAGGTGGGCGAGCCGACGAGTGCTCAGATCACCGAAATGTTCGAGAAGTTCAAGCACCAGCCAGCCAATCCAGCCATGAACCAGACCGGCTTCATGCAGATGGACAAGATCGCCCTGGCCTATATCAAGGGCGACATCAACGACTTCCTGGAAGCCGCCAAGACCGAGATCACCGACGCAGAGATCGCGGCTCACTACGAAGCCAACAAAGATTCCTACCGCAAGCCACAGTTGCCTTCGGCAGAGCCAGACACTCCAGCCAAAACCGAAGAGAAGCCGGCTGAAGAAACGCCTGCCGAAGAATCGAAGCCTGCCACCGAAGAAGCAGCTCCGATGGAAACACCGGAAGCTCCGGCAGAAGAAATGAAGAAGGAAGAGGCACCGGCTGAACCGGCCAAGACCGAAGAGGAAGCCAAGCCAGCCGATGATGCCAAGCCGATGGAAGAGCCAAAGCAGGAACCTGCCGCGGAAGAGAAACCGGCGGAAGAACCAAAAACCGAAGAGCCCAAGTCGGAAGAATCGAAGCCAGAAGAAGCCAAGGCGGAAGATTCGTCGATGACTGCTCGCGACGGTGGCGTGCAGTTGGTCAGCTTCCTGCAGGAAGAAGGCGAAGAACCTGCCAAGACCCAAGAAGCACCCGCCGAAGAAAAGCCAGCGGAAACCCCTGCTGAGGAAACTCCAGCCGCCGAAGCACCGATGGACACCGCGGCTCCTGCCACGGACGCTCCTGCGGAAGAAGCTCCGGTTGAGTACAAGCCACTGGCCGAAGTTCAAGATCAGATCCGTACTCGTCTCGCTCAGCCCAAGGCTCAAGCGAAGATGCAGGCCGCCTTGGCGGAAATTCGTCACGAGTTGCAAGGCAAGTACGAAGATCACCGTAGCCAAGAGAACGCCGACGACACCAAGTCGCCTTACGACTCGAACAACCTCGAGAAGCTGGCCAAGCACCTGGGGCTCTCGTTCGGTGCCATGCCGCTGTCGGATTACTTTGAAGCTTCGCAGACCGCCTTTGCCCAAGACGCGATTCACTTCGACTTCGTCTTCGAGCCAACCGGTCCACGTACGCTGAATCGTTCGCTCGTTGCCGAAGCTTTCGAGTCGAACAACCCAATGTTCCAGCCACGTGCGTTCCCTGGCGATTCGCAGACTCGCCGCTTTAGCGAACCGGAAGTCCAGTACCTTTACTGGAAGACCGACGCCAAACAGGGTTATGCTCCGAAGCTGGAAGACGTCAAAGACCTGGTGATTAAAGCCTGGAAAGAACAGGAAGCTGCCAAGCTGGCCAAGGAACATGCCGAGAAGCTGGCCGAGCAGATCAAGACCAAGGAAGAACTGGCCAAGGCTGCCACCGAAGCAGGTGCCACGGTGATCGTCGCCGAAAACATCACCTACTTCAATCAGCTCTCGGGCAATCAGAACCTGTCGCTGGGCACCATCCCTGGCGTGGAAGACGTAGCTCAGACCACCATGGAAGCCTTGTTCAGCACGCCAGTCGGTTCGACCACGGTTGCTCCGAACTCGAAGGACAACGTTTACTACGTCGCCCTGATCACCGGTGAAGGGGAAACCAACGAACAGCTTCGCGACAATCTGCTGGCCGCCATCCAAGGCGCGTTGCCAGCCAGCGTTTCGATGTACGCTTCGCAGGAAGAAAACATGGTCACCCGAGCGATCCTGGTCGACTTCTTCGATCCAACGCGGATCGACTGGAAGATCGACCCAACCGATCTCGACTCGAACTCGTAGTCGACTTCAATTCAAGGAAAGGGCCGGCAGCTTTGCCGGCCCTTTTTTGTTTCTTGCCTAGAAACTTGACACGCCTCTTCGGACCGCCTGACAATGTGCCCCACCACTTGTCCCGCCTCCTCGCTTCTCCTCGTTCCGTTCCAGTGACCACTCATGGCTAAGATCTCCAGCGGCAAACTCCACCAAAGTTACGACTCCAGCATGGGCTTTGGCATTGCGATCGGAGACATGATCAGTCGCATCCGAAGCGACATGCCCTCCATACCCAAATTTAAACGAGCCGACCTCATTACCACCGGTACATTGCATGCGCTGGCCAAGGTCATGAAAGGAGAACCGAAGTCGGCTTACCTGACGAAGCTTTACAAGCCGGAAGTCGAAGAATGGCAAGCGACGCTGAATGCCTGGTTCAAACGGGTACGCTCGAAGTACACGCCAGAGGCTGCCGAGCAGGTTCAAAAGAACCTCGACGCCCGACTTCCAGACGCTGCTGAAGTATGCCAAGGACAAAGACGAACGATACTGGCGAGCCGAGTCGCAAGAGACCTTCCTGAAGATCCGCTTCAAGACTCACGAAGAGAAGGAAGCCGCCGAAGCCGCGGCCGAGCGGTTGCATCCCGTCAAGCTGGGACATGCATTGTCGAAGTATCTCGAGCGATGCATCAGCGATCTGCATGGCGACACGCCGGCGAGTCCCTCCCCTGCCCCGGACGGCGAGCCATGGGAACCGCTGCGACTTTCGTTGGGTTGGTCGACCGATAGCGACGATCAGACCGAGAGCACTCACCTGACGATCGACAGCTTTGCACGTTTCGCGATCGATCCGGATGGCGATACCGAGATCACGGCGTATGACATCGAGGACGCCGTGATCAATTATCTGAAGAAGCATGATCGAAGCCTGCTGAAGACGTTGGACTTCGACTGCGAGAGTTCTTTGTTCTGGGTCGGATCGACGGAGCCATCGTCGCTGGCGACTGTTGCCGAGATCTTGCTAAGGTTTTCGCGCGATCTTCAATTATTCGAGAGCTATTGGAAGCCCAAGAAAAAGAAATAGCCGCAAGGCCTGGGAAGCAAGCGAGGCCTGCTTCCCGAAGCGATTTGCGGCTTATCTCTTAGCTTGATTCGACTATCGAACCGGCTTGATCACCACGGTTGCCATCGGAGGCAAACGGAACTGGATCGAGTTCTCGCGACCGTTCCAACCGATGTTGTCGGATTGGATATCGTCGGTATTGATCACGTCGCTACCAGCGTAACGCGAGTTGTCCGAGTTGAAGATCTCGCGGTAGGCTCCGGCAACTGGCACACCCATGCGGTAATCATCCCGCGAGCTTGGGGTGAAATTGCAGACCACGGCGACAAAGTCTTCTGGGTTCTTACCCTTACGGATGTAGCTGATCACGCTGTTTTCCCAGTCGTTGCATTCGATCCACTCGAAGCCACTGCCGTCGAAGTCGACTTCGTGCAGGGCTGGCTCGTGAACCAGCATCGCGTTGAGGTCCGAGATCAGCTTCTGGATACCCTGGTGCGATTCCCATTCCAGCAGATCCCACTGGAGGCCTGCTTCCAGGTTCCATTCGTTCCACTGGCCGATTTCGTCACCCATGAAGATCAACTTCTTGCCAGGGTGCGTCCACATGTACGAGTACAACAATCGCAGGTTCGCGAATCGCTGCCACATATCGCCAGGCATCTGATCCAGCAGCGAGCCCTTACCGTGCACCACTTCGTCGTGCGAAAGCGGCAGCACGAAGTTTTCGGTGAACGCGTAGATCAAGCTGAAGGTCAGTTCGCCATGGTGATGCTTGCGATAAACCGGGTCTTTTCGCATGAATCGCAGCGTGTCGTTCATCCAGCCCATGTTCCATTTCAGGCTGAAGCCGAGACCGCCGTCGAAGGTCGGACGCGAAACGCCACCCCAGGCAGTCGATTCCTCGGCGATCGTCATTACGCCAGGATGCTGCAGGTGAGACTGTTCGTTGAATTCCTTCAGGAACGAGATCGCGTCCAAGTTCTCGCGACCACCGAACTCGTTCGGAATCCATTGATCATGTTCGCGGCTGTAGTCGAGGTACAGCATCGAAGCGACCGCGTCGACTCGCAGGCCATCGATGTGGTACTTGTCGAACAGGAACAGGGCGTTCGAGATCAGGAAGTTACGGACTTCGTTACGGCCGTAGTTGAAGATCAGCGTGCCCCAGTCTGGGTGTTCGCCACGACGTGGATCTTCGTGTTCGTACAAAGCCGTACCGTCGAAGCGACGCAGGCCGTGATCGTCTTTCGGGAAGTGAGCCGGCACCCAGTCGAGAATCACCGACAGACCATGCTGATGGCAGTAATCGACGAAGTACATGAAGTCTTCTGGCGTTCCGTAACGGCTGGTCACGGCGAAGTAACCGACCGTCTGGTAGCCCCAGCTTCCGGTGAACGGATGCTCGGAGATTGGCATCAGTTCGATATGGGTATGGTTCTGCTGCTGGCAGTACTTCACCAATTCGTGTGCCAGGTAGCGGTAGTTGAACCAGCCATGCTCTTCTTCCGCATTGCGGGCCCAGCTACCGAGATGGACTTCGTAGACCGACATCGGCTTGGAAAGCTGATCTTCCTGGCCACGCTTGTCCATCCAAACCTGATCGTTCCACTTGTAGGAATTCAAGTCGGCGACGATCGAAGCGGTGCGAGGTGGCATTTCGGCAGCGAAGCCGTAAGGATCGCACTTGTCGACGGCTCGGTCGGCCTGACGGACGCGATACTTATACTTTTCGCCGGCGGCCATGTCTGGGATGAACAGTTCCCAGACACCGCTGGTGCCAACACGATTCATCTGGTGGCTGCGGGCATCCCAATCATTGAAATCACCGACGACCGAAACCGCCTTGGCATTCGGAGCCCAAACGGCGAAGTTCACGCCGCTGACACCATTCACCGTTCGCAGGTGAGCGCCCAGCTTGTCGTAGGATTGCCAATGCTTGCCTTCACCCAACAGGTGGAGGTCAAAGCCGGTGAAGAAGGAAGGAAACGCGTAGGGGTCATGCATGGTTTTCATTTGGCCACTTCCGCCATCGATTCGAAGTTGATACTGGCCCTTTTCCGTAACCCCATCCATGGGACACATGGCTTCAAACAATCCCGCCGGATGAATCATCTTCATCGGCGTGTTTTTCCCGTGTCCCGGATGGAACAGCCAGGCTTGTTCTTTTCCCGGCAGGTAGGCTCGAACCGCCGCGGATTTCATGCCCGAGGCTTCCACTGGGTGCGGACCCAGAAAGCTACTCGGATTGTCGGAACAACCGTCAATAAGATCCGTTATTTTACCCAAACCACCAATAGTATGCACGTCCTGCTCCTTGCCGATGCTGCGGCCTTGCCGGGTTTTCAGTTGGGGGAGATTTTCCGAAATGCTGCTCACGAAATCCACTTTCCGTTAGGCACACGCTGCCAGATCTTCAAGGGATCCGTAATGTTCCACTTCACGCTGTGCTTTCTGCAGTGCGAAGTGAATGTCTTCGCCCATCGAGGCGAATTGAGGCCACGGCTCGGTCCGCCCCGAGTCGGTCAGCGATGATTCGCTGTATTTGGCCGTCAGGCGGTGAAACTGGCGAGCTTGAGCCACCCGGCCCCACAAGTCGTGGTTGCGTACGGTCGAGCGGCGGCCCATGCGTTCCACCTTGAATCCTTGGTCTTCCCAGGCACGAAGGCCATGCCGAATTCCATTGAGGATGTATCGCGAAGGTGTCAGCAGCAAAACTCGGCTTGGTTCTGGAATCGCTTCCAGACCGCGAACCACTGCCAACAATGCCACCCGATCGCCGAAGTGATTCATCTCGAAATCGGACTCAGCAATCTCGAATTTGCGGTCAGCTCGACGCAAAACAAACTGCCAACGTCCACCTTCGATGTCGCTTCGCGAGCCGGTGGCGAGGAGATATAGGGGAGTACTCTCTCTCATCGGTTCTCTTCAGGGGGGAAAGAACATTCGTCATAACTGGTCGTTGCCGCACCAGAGTGCTAGCAAAACTGGCTGTCACGCCTTGCTTATCGGCAGTGGTAACCTAGCCGCAACACTCTATCCAAACGTTTTTCCTTACCTTTTTTGCCTGTCTTGTAAGTCGAGCTCGTATAAACCGACCTGCGCAAGGAAAGTTGCGACTCGAAACTGGTATCAAGGTTTTGCTAAAATCATGCCGACCACTAGCGAAAAGCATGTTGTCGCAATCGCTGGCCAGGCAATTGCGACGAAACGACCTCCACCCTGAGCGAATCCCTACTCGCCTGGACAGAAGGACCAATCGCCGTGCATGACCAAGAAGTGTTTCAGTGGCTGCAGACGAAGATCGCGACAACGCGACAGATTCGTCCCGAAGTGGTCCAACTGGATAGCTCGTTGGCGGAGGATCTCGTACCTGATTCTTTCGAGTTGATTGAATTGGTGTGCGAGATCGAGAAAAAATTCGGCTTCTCTGTCGACTTCGACGAGTTCGCCGGCATCCAATCGGTACGGGATGTCGTGCAGTTCATTCAACAGCGCAGCCAAGCCCCCCACTGATTTACCCCTGAGGAGATGAAGCCCTAGATGGCCGCAAAAAATATTTTGATGCTCGTTGGCGACTTCGTGGAAGACTACGAAGTGATGGTTCCTTTTCAGATGCTGCTGATGGTCGGACACAACGTTTCGGCCGTCTGCCCCGGCAAGAAAGCAGGCGAGAAAGTCGCCACCGCGATTCACGATTTTGAAGGGCATCAAACTTACAGCGAAAAGCCGGGACATAATTTCGGTCTGAACGCGACATTTGATGAGATCGCCCCTGAAACCTTCGATGCGTTGGTCATCCCTGGCGGACGCGCACCGGAGTACCTGAGGCTTAACGAGAAGGTATTGGACATCGTGCGACACTTCGCCGATGCCGATAAACCAATTGCCGCCATTTGCCATGGTCCCCAGATCCTGGCAGCTGCTGGTGTGCTGAAAGGCAAATCGGTTTGCCCTTACCCTGCTGTCGGTCCGGAAGTCACCATCGGCGGTGGCGAGAACATTGCTCCGAGCGATGGCTTTGACAACGCCCATGTCGATGGCAAGCTGGTCACTGGCCCTGCGTGGCCGGCTCATCCAGCGTGGATCCGATCGTTCCTGGAAGTGCTGGGCACCAAGATCGAACCGTAGGCTTGGCGATTCGATCGGCGATCGAACGCCCGATCAGGCTTTCTTTCTGTCCCTCTGGCATCTCGGCCAGAGGGATGCGGCGAATTCTCTTCTCGACGCACCTTTCCGGCAGTGCACTCTTACCCGATGCCGACAGTTCCTCGGCCGACAATTCCCCACTTTTGGCCATGGACGCCCAAATCTGCAGACCCGCACTGCACCACCTTCAGGGGTGCGTCTGCCTCTAAATAATCCCTTAGCGTGGGGGAACTGCCCCTTGAAAAAACTAATTTCACTTTATAATTGTTGCACTACTCAAATTGAGGCATCTAACGCCAGCTTACTCATCGATGCGTGAAGTGCGGAATGGGCAATTGTTCGCGCACTCGCCTTTTCACCTGCAAGAGTCTTGGGATTGTTCGGCCAATGGGCTGAAGTGCGGCATCCCAGGGGAACTGTTTGTTCTTTTCATTGTGAGTCGCCTATGCATTGTTTCATCTTATCGCGTTCGATCTCTGCTTTGGTTTGCCTTGCCGCAATCGCCATGGTTGGCTGTTCGGGCAAAGCCAAAGGGCCGGAAGTTTCAGGAACAGTTCAGTTCGACGGGAAGCCTTTGTCGAAAGGGTTGATCCACTTCGAGCCAGAAGGTTCCCAGGGACGAAGCGCCGCTCGTGTAATTACCGACGGCAAGTATTCGTTCCCACCAGGCGACAACTTGACGCCAGGTACCTATAAGGTCTCGATTCGCATGACCGAGCCAGACAACGGTCAAGACGCGGATGCCGCCATGAAAGAGGGCGTGAACGGAAGTTCCTTCAAGAACCCGATTCCCGCCCAGTACAACGACCGCAGCGAACTGAAAGTCGAAGTCACGGCGGAAGGCCCGAATGAGTTCCCCTTCGATCTCAAAGCCAAATAGCCAGCCTTCCTGAGCCGGCTGCCTATTGATCGATTACTCCCTTTTCTCATCCATCCAATTCTGTGAGTCTATTTCGTTATGTCTAAGAAACGCTTCGGTTTCACCCTGGTCGAACTGCTTGTGGTCATCGCCATCATTGGCGTATTGATCGCATTGCTTCTGCCTGCCGTGCAGCAAGCTCGTGAAGCAGCTCGACGTTCGTCCTGCCAGAATCAGCTCAAGCAAATGGGCCTGGCTCTGCACAACTATCACGACATCTATAACTCGCTTTGCTACGGCTACACCAGCTCGGTCCCTGCCGGTTCCGACCCAGGTGTTTCCGGCAATGGCTGGTGCAAGGCGTTGCTGCCTTACATCGAACAAAACAACCTGGTCGAAAAGTGGGACTACACCAAGACCTACCATCACAGCACCACCAACCTGCTGTTGATTCGGCAGGAAATCTCGCTGTATCTCTGCCCTAGCGATACCGCCACTAAAACCTGGAACAGCGTGCCGAACTACAACTATGCCGCGAACTATGGCACAACCGATCGCGTTCGTACCAATCCGCTCAACGGTGTTACATTCCAGGCCTCTCCGTTCGAGGCGTTCAACAACATCTACAAGTTCGCGTCGATCACCGATGGTCTCTCGAACACGATGATGCTGGCGGAAGTTCGTCAGGGTCAGGTCGACGGCGACCTGCGTGGCCTGGTTTGGTATGGCTATCACTCCGGTTTCACCACGCACTACGCTCCGAACACCAGTTCGCCAGACCAGTTGGCGTCGGGCTTCTGCAAGAACGCCGCGATGGAACCCCTGGGAATGCCATGCATCAGCGGTACCAGCTTGTTCTCCGCCCGTAGCCGTCACCCTGGTGGCGTCCAAGCAGTGCTAGGCGATGGCTCGGTGCGATTCATTCCAGAGACAATCAACATCGACACCTGGCGTGCTTTGTCGGGCATGCGAGACGGCCTGGTGCTCGGCCAGTTCTAGTCAGTAGCACCCTGCCCCACTTGCAGCCAACACCCCATCTAGACCTGCGAAACACTCCTTCGGGATCTGTCTTCGCAGGTCTTTTTTCATTCTTGAAATTGAGAGCTTGCGAGAGCGTTAGACCGCTTCGCGCAGCGTCATCGTTTGCCGAGCGGCAACTTCGAGTTGGCTTAGAACGCCACGCCAGTTGCCGGGACTGCCAGGCGTGATTCGCCCGAGAATCCTAGCAGCGGTCGCCCCGGTGAGATCGGGAAGATTGCCGCTGACTTGATCGATATGCAGAGTAGCGAAGATCGCGGCGATCGATGCCCCAGCCGATCCAGAGATCCAGCCTCGCGAGACCTCTGTCGAAACCGGAATCCCGGCAAACTTGTCGGCCAATTGCTTCACGAACATCTCGCGCCGGGCACCTCGTCCCAGCACGACGATCTCGGCAACCTCAGGGGTTGGTGGGAAGTGCTCTTCGATCTGGTGATGAATCTCGCCAGCCCAGTAGTTTTCGAGCGTTTGATTCAACGTCGTGCTCGATTGAATCAACTCCGGAACCTGATCGACGATTGATTCGATCAGTGTTGAAAGCTGGGTTTCGGAATCGGCGGCGATATCGTAAGCGTCCGCTTTAAGCATCGTCTGCCGTAGCGGCTCGACCAGCGACTTCCCGGCAGGTAACTGATGATCGCATATCGTCTGCAGTCGCTGGAGCAAAGCAAAGCCAGGTCCCATGCGGCGATAGGCAACGCCCGGGATCGGTCGGTTCTTGCGGCGAGCGGGTAGATAGAACAGTTCAATTGCCTGATCGAGTCGTACAACGACCAGCGGCCGAGCACTGATCGAATCGACGGGCCGCGTCAGAAGTAGCCACATCGGCAAGACATCGATCCCGGTGGCCGATCCACCTTTGGCGATGTCACGCTGCTCGAAGTGATCGATCACGGTCACGCCAGTCGATTCGGCGAGAATCGTGGGATCGCCAACGACAATCGCCGAACCAGTTTGTTTCCAGAACTCTCTGCCGAAAGCTGGCCCGCGCTGGCCGATCGCGGTGACTTTTTCGGCCGAGATCCCACACGAGTTCAACAGTCGTTCGACGTTGACGACTTGCAGTTCGACCACCAAACGCGAAGCCATGCCAGGTAGTTGCGTTCCCGAGGCCAGACCGGTGCCGCCTTGTTCAAGCAGTGTGCGGACATCGGGTGGGGTGCGAACGTTGAGTTGGTGAATGATGTCGAAGTCGGCGTTCAGGCCGCGACCGTCGACTTTCAAAATGGAGGCACTCATAAAGCGCAGACAGGGAGTCATCGCGGTGCCAACAAAGTAGCGCCGCGCATGTTCCGCGAAACTCGACATTCCGAGTGTCTTGGCGGGCATCCGTGTCCCAGCGGGTTAGAGTGTGCGCAGTAAGAAGCGAGAAAAAGAGGGGGAAGCAGGAACCAATGGCCTGCGGTTCCTGCTTACCCCATGCTGAACGTGCGAGCTGAACTCACGAAGCGGCAGCAACGCGAACGCCACCGGCTTTACCAGCCGCGACGCCTTCGACGAACTCTTCAAAAATACGCTGATCGAGGGCGGAAGCCGACTCGGCTTCTGGATGGAACTGGGTTCCAATCGCAAACCAATCTTCGTGAATCGATTCGATCGCTTCGATCACACCGTCTGGGCTACGTGCCGAGGCGATGAAACCTGGGGCCAATTCGTCGATCGCCATGTGATGGCTGCTGTTCACGCGAACTTCGCCATCGCCGAAGATCTTTTCCATCAGCGTACCAGGGACCACATCCAGTCCATGGCGGTGATGTTTGTCAATCGTGTCGTGATGCGGCAAGGCACCCGGCAGGTCTTCCGGAATGTGCATGAACAAATTGCCGCCCATGGCGACGTTGATCAATTGCATACCGACGCCAATACCGAATACCGGCAGACGCATCTGAGCGATCAATTTCATCATTGATCGGTCGGCATCTTCACGACGCGGCTCCATCATGCGGATGGAAGCGTGACGCATGAAACCGTCCCGATTAGGATCCAAATCCGGACCACCAATCAGCACCACTCCGTCCAGCCGGCTCAAAACGGCCTGCTGATCTTCGGGGCTGCTCACTGGGGGAAGGACCACAGGAATCCCACCTGCTGCAATCACTGCATCGTAGTAACCAGCAGAAATGAAGGAGAATGCAGGCCGGTCGTGGGTTGCATTCCGAAAGTTGGCATTCAAACCGATAACAGGTTTTGAAAACATCTGGGGACTCCTCGGGCGCTTCATGCGCTGAAAAAACGAAGATCCTCCCAAGGCCTAATAGATCGCTCGACTTCGGCTTGATCCAGAAAGAAGAATTTGCGATTAAGAGCTAACGATGAAAAACCAAGTTCGTCCAAAACTTTTCTTCATCTATGGCCGATAACTTTGGATGTGTAGTCCGACACACCTATGGCTATGGCTCACTAGCAATCGCAGAGACCCGTCCTGGGTTATGGCTAAAGCGATGACCTCCCTATCATTGAGCCTTGATCAGATCGCACCGTTCCGTGCGTTCCCAGATCAATCACAAGATGCGAAGAGTCTACCGATCCGTTAAAGCTTGCCAAGCTTTTTCCATATCTTGTGCTCAAACTGGGCTGGCGTGGCCATATCTTCCAGCTAGCGATGCCACCAGGCACACTTTCTCGTGGGGATTGGCCAATCGATTCACGCCTGCTGGTCGGTTCTCTTGAGCCCTCAAAACCGATAGAATAACGGCTTTACGGGTTCCTCTTTTCCGCTGTCCAGAGTCGGCATGAAATATCAGAACGTCTGCATCGAAGGGCTGGGCTACTGCCTACCGGATGAAATCGTCACTTCGAGCGAGATCGAGCGGCGTCTTGCCCCCCTTTACGAGCGGCTTCGCCTGCCTGAGGGTCGCCTCGAGCTGATGACCGGCATTTCGCAGCGGCGATTTTTCCCTGAAGCGGTCAAGCCAGGCGACGTCAGTATTCACTCGGCTCGCAACGCGATGGCCTCGACCGGCATCGATCCGAATGACGTCGGCGCCCTGATCCATGGCTCGGTCTGCCGGGATTTCATCGAACCAGCGACCGCGTGCCGCGTCCATCATGCCTTGGGGCTTCCGCAGGACTGCGTCGTTTACGACGTCTCGAATGCCTGCCTGGGGATCCTGAATGGGGCGATCCAAATCGCCAACATGATCGAACTGGGCCAGATCAAAGCTGGGATCGTGGTTGGTACCGAAAGTGGCCGTCACCTGGTCGACAACACGATCGCCACGCTCAACGAAAGCGAAAACCTCAGCCGGAACGACATCAAGTTGGCCGTCGCTTCGCTGACAATTGGTTCGGCAAGCTGCGCGATGGTGCTGTGCCACAAAGAACTGAGCCGCACCGGCAACCAGTTAATCGCCGCCAGCGCCCGAGCCCACACCCAGCATCACGATCTTTGCCACAGCATCTCGGGCAAAAACGAAACCGGCGTCGGCAATCCTTTGATGCAGACCGATTCCGAAAAGCTGATGGCCGAAGGGATCGCCACCGGCGCGGCCACCTTCGCCGACTTCCTTTCGGAAACCGGCTGGTCGCCTGAGAACATCGACCGTTCAATTTGCCATCAGGTGGGCCTCACCCATCGTCGCCTTGTGCTGGAGAAGCTTCAGCTTCCGGTCGACAACGACTTCGCCACTGTGCAGTGGCTGGGCAACACTGGAGCCGCCGCCCTTCCGACGACACTCGCCCTGGCAGCCCAGACGCAGTTTATCGAAGCAGGTCAGAACGTGGCCCTGCTCGGCATCGGCTCAGGCATCAACTGCGTGATGATCGGTGCTCACTGGCAAACAACGCTCGTGAGCGGCACCGGTGACATGCCGCTGGGCATGCAGCGTGGCGGTGCACTTCAGGCCGGCTAAACGAACGCGGGCCAAGACTTCTTAGCGGAGACCATCTTCGACGATGGTCTCTTCGGTGACCTTTCGTATCTGGCGGTCTTCGTCGGTGAGGCGAGTTTCTTTCCAGCCGCCATGCATGAACCACCCCATGGCCACAATCGCCATAACGATGTGCATCACTGGGAACGACCACCAGATTCCGTTCGCTTCCAATGGCGTATGCTTCGACAGAATGTACGCCAGCGGAAATTGAAGCACCCACTGCGACAATAGGGCAATCACCATCGAGATCAGCAGATTGCCTGAGGCGCGGAACGTGGCGACCATGCAAAGCTGGATCCCCAATCCACCCCACGCCAGGCACATCACCCGGATGAACTCGGCACCGTGTGCGATTACTTCGGGATCGTCCGGCACGAAGAACGCTACGATCTGCGGTGCAATGAAATACGCGATCACGCCCACCGCAGATAAAATCGCACAGCCCCAAGCAGCCCCGAGGATCGCAATCTTCTGCGCTCGTGCGGCGTTGCCAGCGCCGATGTTTTGACCGACCAACGTCGAGACCGCCATCGACAAACCCATTGCCGGAATCATTACAAACTGCAGCACATTCGCGCCGACGCCATACGACGCGATCGTTACCGTACCGAAGCTCGCCACCAGAAACGAAAGTACAATCAAGCCCAGTGCCCGAGTCGAAAGTTCGACCGAACCAGGTGCCCCCAGCAGGAACGCCCGCTTGATGTAAGGGAAGTCAGGCTTGAAATCCCGCAGTTGCAGCTTGATTCCGTTCTGCCCGCGGACGAACACCCACATTCCGAGCAGCGCCGCAATACCTTGCGTGCTGAGTGTCGCCAGCGCTGCCCCGCGCACGCCTTGCTCGGCAATCGGTCCCCACCCAAAGATGAACAGCGGATCGAGTACGATGTTCAGCAGCACCGTTCCCAGCACAATGAACAGTGGTACGGTCGTCTGACCAATTCCACGCATCAAGGCCTGAAACATGGCGAACAGAAACACGAAAATAATGCCGACGAACGAGACACGCATGAACGCGAGCGCGTCGCGATAGACATTTCCATCGCCCCCCATCCAGTGCAACAAATGAGGGGCGATCATATAGCCGGCTGTCCCCAGCACCACCGAAGTGAGAAAAACCATCAGCATGGTCTGGGCGGCGACATGGTTTACCATCTCTTGCTTGCCCGCCCCCATGTACTGAGCAGAGAGGGTCGCTCCGGCAATCCCGAGCCCCGATCCCATGGCGATCACCAGGAACGTCACCGGAAAGCTGATCGAAACAGCCGCGACCGCCGACGCCCCCAGTCGCCCGACCCAGAAGGCGTCGGTCAGCTGGTAAGCCGTTTGCAGAACGTTGGCCAGAATGATCGGGACGGCCAAACGAAAGAGCGCCGTGCCGATCGGCCCCTCGAGGAATAGCTTTTGTCGAGCGTGTTGCTGCATGGAAAGGTAAGAGGGACTCGCGGTCAATCAACGGAGAGATATGGGCATTATTCTACGCGTTGCAGGTCAGTCCACCCACCACCGAGAGGGCGGGTCCAAGATCTTCACCCAACTGCGGCTTGCCACCCCCGACTGCGGCAATTGCCTTCCAGAAGTAGTGCCAGGAAGGTAAGTTAGCCACCAATCATCACATTGGGGCAGCCCATCACGACCGTTCCTCCATGGGCGGTGGAATCGCCCACCCGTGCTGCCGGCATAAAGCCAATGAAGACAGTTGACGAGCCCATCGCAATTACGTCGGGTGGCCCCACACACGCGGCGATATCTCCGACTCGGGCTGCCGGCATAAAGCTGATCAACACCTGGGGACAGCCCATCGATACCGGGCCGCCTACATGCGGCTTCGGACCGTCACACATCGGACAGGCATGCATATCTCCGATTCGGGCTGCAGGAGGCATCACAGGGCTCTCTATTGGAAGTCAAACACATGCGTACTGATCGGTGCCCATTATCAGGCACCTTTCATCACCACCTCTTGATTATCTACGAACTTGCGACAGGGTTGCCAACTTTTTCAAGCTTTCCTTCCCGACGTAGCTTCCGGCCAGTTCGCAAGGTGTGCGCAATCCAGCCCCCATTTTTGCCGGTTTCAAGCAGCACCTGTTTGACGCTTTACAGAGACACCCCTATAACACCCACATACATCTCATATATATCCATCTACGTTCACTAATATTACTTTGATCGCAGCGCATTTTCGTTCACTCTCTTCATAACGCACTATCAGAGCGAATTAAACGCTGTACTTGCATTCGCGTGTTTGTCTTTTGACTTGAGCGATATAAGGAACGATCTATGAACGTCTTGATTGGGAATGGAAAGAGCATTTCAGGCCATGGCTGGTTGAAATCGGCCCTAAAACTGGGGCTTTTGGCCATAATGGTTGGCGCGGTCACCACTGCTTGGACCGGTGAAGCACTCGCACAATCGGGTTCGCCGACCCCGGAAACGCGATTCCTGGATCCTCGTGATCCGCTGGCCGGCAACAACCCGCCACAAACTGTCTATATCAACCCAAATAATAATTATGTCACGGTTCAGGTACGACTGGTACAGCTTTACAACTCGTACTGGGATCCAAATGCCAAAGTGGCGGTCTACAACAAGCAAGTCTCGATTTACATCCCCGGTGTTGTCGCCCAGACGGTATACACCGACGGCCAAGGTGTCGCGTCGCTTTACGTGAATAACCTGCCCCTTGGAACGCAGCAATTTACCTGCTATGTCTCCTTTGCCGGGGGCGGCTACAACGGCACGATTTTGAACCCAGCGTCGGCGTCGTTTGCCATCATTCGGCAGTCTCCTTTCTAACGAGTCCCCATTGACGATCTGAAGTCGAAGATTGCCCTGGAGGCATTCATTTCGCACCCCACCCACCAACCATCGCAAGCCGAGGGAATCTGCGTCTAACGGCGAACGCAGGTTCCCTTGCTTCTTTCTTGCCAACCCTCTGCCAACGGGCCGCAAAGCCTAACCAATAACTGGCTTGGCCCTGCTCTTTCAAGTTACGATGGCATCCGATCACGATCGAACTTTTCCTCTGGTGAAAGGTGCCCTGCAATGTCCCGCCGTTACTTGATTCTCCTGATGCTGCTCTTCCCTGCGACTTCACTAGCGGAGATGCCTTCTCCCATCTTGAATCAGGCAAAACTTCGACAGGGAAGCGAACGCTTTCCTCGAATTTCCATCGAAGAGAACTGGGCGCCGACCTACCAGGTAAAAGCACAAACCCTGCAGGTACGCGGACACGAAATCATCGACGTGTCATCAGACGACATCAGCCAGCACCGGGCCGCCGCAGTTGATCCATCCTTACGACTTCGCTGGATCGGCGAAACTCAAGGCATTGCTTTATTGGCGGTCGAGCGAGAACGCGAAGATTGGACGGGCAAGTACATCCGTCACAAGTATGCCCAACTGAATCTTGCGACCATGAAGTGGTTAGCTGAAATGACCTTGCCGGAGCCGAAAGGAATTGACGACTCTTTCGGTGTGGCTGCTGAACAGCCTCTCGAGATTCGTCCCCAAGCCGCGTTGGTTCTACCCCAGGTAATGGTGGTCTTTTCCAAGGAAGTCATCTCTCGTGAGTCTTCCTTCGAGGAAGCCATTCGCTATTGGCTCTGCGCGTACCGTCCCGATCAATCTGAACCCGTTTGGATACAAGCGTTCCCAGTGAGCGAATACGCGGAACGTTATCAAACGGTCGACTGGCGACAGCACGAGGATCGAATTGTGCATCTCACAAATTTCGGTGCGACGTTGATCGTGTGTCCAAGCCCTTTGTCTCCGCTGATCCTAATCGATGTCGAGACAGGCCAATCGTACCACCAGATTCCTGCAATTTGGGAGTACGATCGAGCGTTCATGGGACCAACCGCTTCACTCTATTACTTTTCGCGGTTCGGGCTGGATTATGAGGTGGATGAAGTCGTCGACAATCCTATTGTGTGGGAAGATGAAGGCCCCCTTTCCCAGGAAGTCCTCCAAAGACGCATTGATGACCGGCTTGCTGGAGAACGTCGATTGCATCAAGGTCGCGAACTATTTTATGCCAAGTACGAGGCCTATATTTCGGCCGGGCCGTTTCTCGTGACTTGGCCCGAGTCTGACGAATCCCGGCTATTGGTCGCCGTTTCGCGTTCCGCTAAATGTGACCCGGGAAGCTATGGCCAGCCTGAGGAATGCCTTCTTTACGAGGTCGATTTAGACAGCAGCCTCTCACTTTCAAGCATGACACGCTTACCACGCATGGTGAACGGATCCCCCTGTTTCCCAATGAAAGAGAGTGCCCTACTCGGCTGTGAGATGGGAGCGTTGGTCAGAGTTCGACGCTACGAAGACGTCGTTGATGGGGAAGGCTTTGGTACGGCATTAGAAGACCTGGCACTGCCAGTCGAATGGTTTCGAGAATACATCCCGCGTGCTCCCAAGGCCTGGCACCATGCATTGCCGAAACAAGATGTCTTTGCGAAGGATCGCCAATTCCTCTTTCGCCCTTCAATCGCTTACCTGATCGAACGCAACGATCGGCTGTTGCACCTCCAGATCAACATCGTGGACCTTCAATCAGGACTCGACCAGAACCTGACACTCGACTTGCCGCTAACCTCCCCCCTGCCTGAACCAACGGTCGGCATTAAATATACTTCGCCAGATGGATCGGCCAGTTATGTGCGGACGTCGCAGCCTTTTGGTTTTTGGATCGATCAACTTGAGGTCACGGACAACACGCTTACGGTCGTCCTTGGCAGCGATCGCGAGCGGAATTCTGTATCGTTTGATATTTCCAGCCTCTACCCCCAGAAGGAATGAACTAGCTGGTAACACTTTGTGCTAACGAGCATCGAAGGCTGGGGCGACTTGTCGCTTGGTTACCTCTCGCTCGATACCGCCAGGAAAGTATGATGGATACGCAATCTTTTTGGAACGAACGATTTGGCCAGTCGGAGTACATCTATGGCAAAGAGCCCAACGCGTTCCTGAAGGCCTCGGCGTTCTATTTTCCTCCAGGCGGGAAGGTGCTTTGCCTGGCGGAAGGGGAAGGTCGCAACGGTTTGTTCCTGGCACAAGAAGGGCATCAGGTCAGCGCCGTCGATCTTTCCACCGAAGGGAAACGAAAGGCCGAGCAACTGGCGGCCGAGAATAACGTGACGATTGATTACACCATCAGCGATCTAAACGACTTCGATTACGGCGTCGAATGTTGGGACGCGATCGTTTCGATCTACGCTCATATCGATTCCGCTTCTCGCAGGATCCTCTATCCGCGGCTCGTCGAAGCCCTCAAACCAGGCGGGATCTTTCTGCTCGAGGCCTATCATCCGCGACAGCTTGAATATGGAACCGGCGGGCCGAAGGATGCTGACATGCTGGTCACGCTCGAAAGTCTCCGTCCCTGCTTCCAGGGAATGCAAATCCCGCATCAAGCGGAGTTAGAACGAAATGTCACGGAAGGGACGTTTCATACCGGCAATGCTTTTGTAACGCAGTTTGTTGCGTCAAAACCGGCTCGCTAGACGTTATCGCCCCCTCGGAACGGGGAAACAAACAGGGGCAATGATCCGTTCGCACACGGTCTACATCTGCGGCGAAGACCGTGATGAAGAGAACCCCGACGTGATCCTCGTAAAAGAGTATCTACCGAAGCGCTACTACGAAGGGACCGAGCTTTCGTACGATGTCACTTCGTGGGGAACTTCAGAGGCGAGCTTCGAGCTCTCCAGCAAGTAAACTCGAACGAGATCGCAAGAAATAAAAAGAAGCCGTGTCCTGAGCTTGGCATGCAAGCCTTAGGATTACGGCTTCTTTCGTTTCCTGGTGGCCTTCGATGGAATCGTTCGGCCGGGAGGTTGGCGGCGGAGATTCGTACTTAACCGGCGTCCAATTGACGCCGGTGGTTTACTGCGATGTTTAGAATCGCAAGATCATGTCGGCCGTCAGACGACCTTCAGTGATATCTTTGAAATCGGTCAGTGGGAATTCGTAGGCAATACCGGTTTCCAAGTGACCAGTTGGCTTGAAGCGGAAACCAACGTTCTGCGTGACCAGGTCTTTACCGGCAACGTCGGTGCTGGAAAGGTTGAACAGGTCAGCACCCGAAACGCCCAGGGGCAGGCCGTTCGAGGCATCACCGGTCCAATGCCACCAGGCAACTTCGGTGAACATGTAGATACGATCGGTCAATTTCACGTCGAAGTGGTTCGACCACTGGATGGCTTGCGACTGAACGCTGGTGTCGGTTGGCAAACGGTAACCAACGCTCGACAGAATGTGAGCATTGCCGTCCCACAGACGCTGACCACCGGTCAGGAAGAAGTAAAACTCGCCATCACCTTGAGCCTGAAGTGCCTGACGGCTTCCGACCGGCATTTCGTAGGTGAAACCAGCCGACAAGATACGACCTTCGCTAGGATCACGCAGCAAGGTGTACTTCAAACCAGCTGAGACGTCGGCCCAGCCATCGTCCAGCAGCGTACCGAGCGTGCCTTCGGTGTTGTCGACGATGTAGCCATCTTTGGTGGCGATCACGCTCAAGCGATCGGTCAAAGCAACACGGAACTGCAACGCGTAAAGCTGAACGGTACCGCCGGCAGGAATGTTGTTGCCGATGGTGCTGGGAACCCAGTGGTTCACGAAGATCGGACGCAGTTCTGAAACATTACGAGGATCTTCGAAGAAGACGAAGTTGATCATCGGGCTGATGAAGTCGTCGAAGCAGTGGTCGCTTGGCTTCACCAGGTTCAACAGGCTCAGGTCGCCACATTCGCAACCGCTGTCGCAGGCACAGCAAGACTCGTAACCGTCATAAACGGTCATGTCGCTTGGTTCGTACAATTCGCCTGCATTGACCGTATGCAGACTGACGCTTGTGCCTAGGATGGCTGCTAAGCCTAACACCATCCGTCCAATTGAGACTCGCATGATACTCCGCCTTAAGTGACTTCCCCTGAACGTGAGGCTACCCCTCCGTGGAATATCGCCTCCTGCAATCACTTTCGGACCGTTGTTTACTTAGCGAGAGACAAATTTGTAAGCGGCCTCACAGATTAACGCGCGTTCATCCTTTGCTAGTAACTCCAGGGGGCAATCGATACAAACGACACCCCACTTCGTTCGGGTTGCCGTACTTCGCACGCGGCATTCGATGTGAAATTACTCAGTCAGATGCGTGGCACGCAGACGCAACGCGTTGCCAATCACACTCACCGAACTGAAACTCATCGCAGCCGCGGCGAACATCGGATTCAAAAGCGCGTGCATGCCAAAGATTGGCACCAACACGCCAGCCGCGATAGGAACGCCAAGACCGTTATAGATTAACGCGAAGAACAGGTTCTGCCGGATATTCCGCATCACGTTTCGACTTAAGCGGAATGCTTTGACCACACCGTTCAGGTCACCCCCCATCAATGTGATCGCGGCACTTTCAATCGCGACATCGGTGCCGGTTCCCATTGCGATACCAACGTCAGCAGCCGCCAACGCCGGAGCATCGTTGATCCCGTCGCCTGCCATGGCAACCACGGCGCCTTCTTTCCGCAGCTTCTCGATGCGGTCGTGCTTGTCCTGCGGAGAAAGGTCAGCTTGAAAATCGTCAATCTTCAATTTCTTCGCAATTGCCTCAGCGACACGAGGATTGTCGCCGGTCATCATGATCACTCGAATCCCCATCTCGTGCAGGGCATCGATCGCCGACTGCGTCGTCGCTTTCAGTGGGTCACTCACGATCAACGCTCCGGCGTATTTACCTCCGACAGCGAGATAGACTTTGGTTCCTTCGGCAGATGGCGTCGCGTCGAAGTGGATCCCCTGCTCTTTCAATAGTGATGGCTTTCCACAAACAACCTTTTGCCCGTCGACCTGGGCAACAACCCCCTGCCCGGTTACCGAGTCGAACTCGTTGGCTGCAGGCAGTGCGACCTCACGCTCCTTCGCCGCTTGAACAATGGCATGTCCAATCGGATGCTCGCTGTTCTGTTCGACGGCGCCGGCAAACTTGAGCAACGCTTCCTCGTCGAAACCCTCTTCTGGCTCCAAACTCGTGAGCGAGGGCTTGCCTTCAGTTAAGGTCCCGGTCTTGTCGACGACGACGGTGTCGACCTTTTGTAATGTCTCGAGTCCCGCGGCCTCTTTGACCAGCACACCTTCCTTCGCCCCACGACCAACGCCGACCATGATCGACATCGGGGTCGCCAACCCTAAGGCACATGGACAAGCCACAATCAACACCGCCACCGCATTGAGCAAGGCATATGCCAGACGCGGCTCGGCCGGCGACCAGATTGCCCAGACCACGAAGGTCACGATGGCCGACAAGACAATCGCCGGGACAAAGTATCCTGAAACGGTATCGGCCAGCCGCTGAATCGGGGCGCGACTTCGCTGGGCCTGACCAACCATCTGCACGATCTGCGAGAGCACCGAGTCTTCGCCCACCTTCGTCGCCCTTAGACGCAACGTGCCACCTTGGTTCACGGTACCACCGATGACCTGGTCTCCCTTTTGCTTCGTGACCGGGTCGGCTTCGCCGGTCAGCATCGATTCGTCGACGGTCGATTTACCGTCGATCACTTCGCCATCGACCGGAATCTTTTCGCCTGGGACCACTTTCAGTTCGGCCCCTTCATGAACCCGGCTAAGCGGGACCTCGCGTTCTTCGCCACTCTCGACAATACGAGCTGTTGGAGGCGCGAGATTCATCAGCTCGCGAATCGCACTACCGGTTCGTTTACGGGCTCGCAGTTCGATGACCTGGCCCAAGAGGACGAGCGCCACAATCATAGCGGCCGCCTCGAAATAGACCGGCACTTCGCCCCCGTGCTTGAATTCATCGGGGATCACATCAGGGAAGACCGTCGCCACAAAGCTGAACAAGTAAGCCGCTGCCACACCCAACGAGATCAGCGTGAACATGTTCAGGTTCATCGTCATGATCGACCTCGCCCCGCGCACGAAGAATGGCCACCCACACCAAACCACCACCGGCGTGGCCAGGGCCAACTGAATCCAGCGCGAGACATCGGCAGGGATTCCGAGTTCAACACCAACCATCGGCAGCATCGCCATGGCGAAGACAGGAATGGTCAGCGCGGCCGCGACCCAAAAACGGATCGTCATCCAGGTCAGTTCTGGATCTGGCTCGTCCTCGTCACTGGTGACCGTCTCTGGCTCGAGATCCATGCCACATTTGGGGCAACTGCCGGGATGATCCTGGCGAACCTCCGGATGCATCGGACAGGTATAGATGGTCTTGGTCTGCGGGCCGGCGGGCTGATTGCGTTCCAGGGCCATGCCACATTTGGGGCAATCGCCGGGCGTATCACTTTCGACACCTTCGCACATGGGACAGATATATTTGGCGGACGACTTCGATCGGCCTCGCTTCCCCGCATGATGACCATGCTGATGACCATCGGGGCCACAAGATGAATGTCCTGAATCGCCGCCGCAACAACTCTTCTTGGCCGGGGCCTCGCCAAGCGTGACAAGCTCGGCCGGACCATCCAACTTGCCTCCTTGCGCTTGGAACTTATTCAGACATCCTTCGCAGCAAAAGTAGAACGTTTGCTCATCTTGTGTCGTTTTCCAAGGTGTCGACTCTGCGACTGTCATGCCGCAGATAGGATCGGTTGCCATGATTGTTGCCTTTCCATATCGGCAGCGCATTTTCCGCAGCTACTGCCCTTAACCCGCATTCATTTGTGTACGGGATCAAACTGCAAATTCTATTCCTGCAATACGTTAATTTCGATGCCGCCTGACTGGCGAAAGATTCGTATCGCGGAGGATTCTTCCTTGGTGAAGACTTTGGTCACAAACGAGATTGATTTTGTGCCCCTTTTTTCAGGGGGAATAAGCGGCCATCCTGATAGCGAGGAATCCTCTTTCCCGGGGGAATTTCTTTGCCCCGCAATGAAATGCTTTGCTACACTTCCCAATGAGGGCCACGGAGGGAAACCTTCGTGGAGACAATTGCTAACAACGGGACAGCTCGGTAGGCTTTGCCATCCGCCGGTTCGGTTCAGCTGCAGACGATGGCTGGCGACCGGAATTTTCTTTTCCCCATCTCGATCGTCACCCAGCTAGAGTTTGCAAGCGACTCGCCATGGGTGGTGCGGAGGAATATGACCCATGTTGAAGCGGTTTGGATTCTTCGAGGAGAGCAGCCCTCGTGTGGCTCTCCAAGATCTGCGTGAATTGCAGATGATGGGACCTCTCGATGAAGAGGACCTGGTACTCCAGTACTTGAGCGAAGGCACCATGTTGTTCGAGGCAGGTGGATCGGCATACGATCGATTTACCGACGGCTCGTTGCCGATTGGTCCGCCCGATGTTTACAGCGACGGCGAGTGGTGCTGGTCTGGCGATGTGATCTATTACATCCGCAATTATCACATCGCCGTAGAGTCGCAGTTTTTTGATTGGATGATGAAACACAATTGGAAATGCCCGCGGATCGTAAGCGCCGAGGCATTGGTACAATCGAATTGGCAAACTTAACTGCCGGAACGTTTCCCGCCTGATAACCTTCTCATCCAACATCTCTTCGTGCAGCCAGGCTTCCGCCACCGAAGGAAGCCGGGCTTGAACCGGCCAATTACTTCGCCGGACTGGCAATCTCGATCACGCTGCTGATCACACTGCCATCTTCCATCTCGGCCGTAACGAACCAAACCTTGGCATCTGCCGGTGGAAGTTCAGCCGTCACCTTCCCCGATTCGATCTTGGCAGGTTTCGTAATCCAGTCGTGGGCGTTAATGACTTTGTCGTCGACTGCCCAATGTATGGCGGCCGACTTCACCCCCGTGCCATCAATCATCACACGCACCTCTTCTTTGCCCGTAACCGGCTTGCCCAGCGTCGGCAACTTCGCCCCCTTCTTGAGTTGCTGATCCATAAACCGTCCGATCACGGGCGGGTTCCAGCCAGCGGGATGACTATGCGGCATCTTCACGGTGACTGCCAACTGCTTGAACACATTGTCTGGCACCGCACGGTAACTCTTCATATAGCTATCCAGAGGATAGGCGAAGTCGTTGGTACCATTCACAAACAGAATCGGCATCGTCACGGCAGGCAGATAGCGGCTCGGATCCCACAGCGTATGCCAACGCTGCTTTTGTTCAGGGGTCATCCGGGCAAACTGATCAAGCCACTTGCTGTTGTCGGTCAGAAAGCCGCAACCATAGACCGGCACCGCTGCATGAAATCGCGAGTCGACCCCCGCGACGATGCAGGTCAGATAACCACCCCAGCTAATGCCCGTCACGCCCGTTCGAGTTGGGTCGACCTCCGGGAAACTACGAATGAGCGAGTGGGCCAGCAGCGCGTTGGCTACTGCATGGTATTGCCACTGATTCTGCACATCGTCGCTAATTCGGCGGAACTTGTGTTCGTCTCCCTGATTCGGTCCCCCGTCGGTCAGTCGCGTTCGGTTCTGTTGCTGATGGGGATTCGTTCCTTCGTTCGGCCGTGCCCCAGCCAGGTCCATGGCGATCGCTGCGTAACCTCGCTTCGCCCATAGCTCGGCCCATTCACGAAAGGCCGTTCCACCACCGCCATGCAAACATACGATCGCGGGCAGGTCTTTATCTCGGGATTTGTCTCCCGAAACGGTTCCAGGTGTCGCATAATAAGCGAAGACGCGGGTCGGATGCCCCTCGAAGGCCTCTCCCTGATACATCAATGAACGAACAGGTCCTTCCGCGTCAATCCACTCAAACTCTGGAGCTTTGGAGAGTTTAGACAAATTCCAGGGTTGTGATTCTGGAAGATTCGGAGAAGGTGTGATCGTATCGTTCGCATTCGCGCCACGATGGACGAAGACGAGGGAAAGGATCACGAGAAGCACAAGACCAGATCGATAAAGCATGGCAGGAGCTCGGTAGGAATGAGGTTTCAAGTGGGACCGTCATTCTAACGACCGGTTCGTGCTGAAACGAGCAGATTTCGTCCCCAGGTCGAGATGGCCTAAAGGGAAAACGCATTCCCTTACCGCTGCTCATTTAATAGGCAAGCGAAAATCGCCCGAACGAAGAGGTCGCGGATGACAATTCGCCGCAAATTGCCGGGGAATAGCGACTTAGGAAGAAAATTCAAGCGGGGCAATTTTTGTATTGGCACGACAAATGCTTCTATTTGGCATCGTTCCCCATGGGAGGACCACAGGCAAAAATTCGCATCGTCCAGCCAAGACGATCTTTCCTCCCCGGCGGTAAAATCTGGCCCCACTGGATTTCTCATTAGGAGAAGAATGACGTGCAAGGGCAAACGCAGTCACAAGGGCATTCCGAGCCCAACCTCGTCGCCAATTACGACGTAGGCGAGTTTTACGACGAGATGTTCTCGCCAGGCGGTTCTCCCCGGACCAACTGTCAGTTGCTGTACCAGCATATTCAAGAGCTGACCTCGACCGACCTTCGCAAACGGAAGACGGCCGCCGAACGATCGATGATCCGACTCGGGATCACATTCAATGTTTATGGCGAGCAGGAAGGAACCGAACGCATTATCCCGTTCGACATCCTTCCCCGCATCATTCAAGGCGAACAATGGTCGTGGATCTCGAAAGGGTTGAAGCAGCGTATCGTCGCGCTCAACATGTTCATCCACGACATCTACCACGATCAAAAGATCCTGAAAGACAAAGTCATTCCGGAACACGTGGTCACCTCGGCCAGTAGCTTCCGCCCGCAGTGTGTCGGGCTCGAGCCGCCGAACGGGATCTGGTGCCACATCACCGGTACCGACCTGGTCCGTGACTCGGACGGCGAGTTCTACGTTCTGGAAGACAACCTTCGCTGCCCATCGGGCGTATCGTACGTGCTGCAGAACCGTCAATTGATGAAGCAGACGTTCCCAGGCCTTTTCGAGGCCCAGTTCGTTCGCCCGGTCGACGACTACTGCAGCCAGTTGCTCGATGCCCTCAACTACCTGGCGACCGACATTGAAAAGCCAACCGTGGCGGTCCTCAGCCCTGGCATCTACAACTCGGCCTACTTTGAACACTCGTTCCTCGCCCAGCAGATGGGTGTCGACCTGGTGGAAGGCCGTGACCTGGTCGTTCGCGATCGCAAGGTTTACTCCAAGACCACCAAGGGTCTGAAGCCGGTCGATGTGATCTACCGCCGAATCGACGACGACTTCCTCGACCCACATGTGTTCCGTAAGGATTCGATGCTGGGTGTGCCTGGAATCATCGACGCTTATCGGGCTGGCAACGTCGCCTTGGCCAACGCCCCCGGCACCGGAATCGCAGACGACAAGGTGATTTACGCCTACGTCCCCGAAATGATCAAGTATTACCTGAGCGAAGACGCGATCTTGCCGAACGTGCCTACGTACGTTTGCTGGGACGATTCTCAGCGAGATCACGTGATCAAGAACATCGCCGACATGGTGGTCAAACCGGCCAACGAGTCAGGCGGTTACGGGATGCTGATCGGCCCTCGTGCCACGAAGGAAGATCACGCCAAGTTCGTGGATCTGATTAAAGCCAATCCACGAAACTATATCGCTCAGCCGACCTTGTCCCTCTCGCGAGCACCGGTCATCATCGACGACCACCTCGAGGGTAGGCACGTCGACCTGCGACCGTTTATCATCTATGGACGAGACATCTACGTATTGCCCGGCGGACTGACTCGCGTGGCCCTGAGAAAGGGTTCGCTCGTGGTCAACTCTTCCCAGGGTGGCGGAAGCAAAGACACCTGGGTCGTGTAGGAGAGAAAGGTTCCTCATGTTAAGTCGCGTAGCCGACTCTATCTATTGGACCAGTCGATATATCGAACGAGCAGAAGCGGTCGCACGCTTCATCGCCGTCAATTTGAATATCAGCATGGACCTGTCGACCGCAGGCAATCAGCAATGGTTGCCGCTGGTTACCACCACGGGCGACGACGAAGATTTCAGCAAGACCTATGGCGAGGCGAGTAAACGGAATGTGATCGAGTTTCTGACTTTCGATCGCAACAATCCGAACTCGATCCTCACCTGTTTGATCAAAGCCCGCGAGAACGCACGAAGCATTCGCGAGCGGATCTCGGCTGAAATGTGGGAGCACATCAACCGTTTCTACCTGATGGTCAAAGACGTCGGCGATGCCGAAGGCATTCTGGATGACTTGCCCGACTTCTACGAAGCGGTTCGTAATTCAGGCCAGCAGTTCGTCGGGGTGACCGATGCCACGATGACGCATGGCGAAGGTTGGCACTTTTGCCAACTGGGACGCTTTCTGGAACGTGCCGACAAGAGTTCGCGTATCCTGGATGTGAAGTACTACATCTTACTGCCGAGCCCACAGCATGTGGGCAGCGCCTTCGACGACCTGCAATGGGGAGCGTTGTTGCGATCGGCGAGTGCGTACGAAATGTATCGTCAGCGATTTGGCCGCATCGTTCCACAGAACGTGGTCGACTTCCTGATGCTCGACAAAGAATTCCCGCGAGCGGTACTGCATTGCCTGACGCGTGCCAACGAATCGCTTCACGCGATCACCGGCAGCGACATCGAAGGCTTTACCAACTTGCCGGAACAACGGCTTGGACAACTCCGTGCGGAGTTCGCCTTTACTAGTGCTACCGATATCGTGGGTCGTGGCCTTCACGAATTCATCGACGATTTCCAGACGCGTCTGAATGCCGTCGGCGAATCGATCGGCACAACATTCTTCAGCCTGCAGACGGTTTAATCCTCTGCGGCGAAGAGCCTAGGGTAAAACAGATCGAGCCCCAACGAGGCGGCCGACCGAACGTTGCTAATTTCGGTCGCCTCGTTGGGGCTCCTTCGTTTCTTGTATCCAGGCCAAGATACCCCCTGCCAACAGCGTTCCTATCCTAGGATGCTGGGCCGCGATTCTGAGTCTGTGATTGCGATTGAATGGGGCCGTTTGCGGCTGGCGGAGCAGGCTTGGCTTCCAAAGGCATCACATCGACACCGACCTGCATTGTCCGGGTCCCGCCCCCCATAACCACGCCTTGGATTGGCGAGACATCTTCGAAGTCGCGACCATTCGCCAGCGTGATGTGGTCCGTTCCGACCATCACCTTGTTCGTTGGATCGAAGTCGATCCAGCCAAGCTCGTTTCCACAAAAGACCGAGAACCAGGCGTGCGAAGCATCAGCCCCAATTAAACGGGGCTTTCCGGGTGGTGGTTCGGTCCGCAGATAGCCACTGACGTAACGAGCCGGCAGACCGAGGGCCCTGAGCACGCCGATACCGACATGGGCAAAGTCCTGGCAAACACCATGACGTTGCCGGACGACATCTTCCAGTGGAGTGTTGATCGTCGTCGCGGTCGAATCGTATTTGTAGTCCGTGAAGATCCGTGTGGTCAGCTCCATTGCTGCTTCTACGATCGGACGATTGCGTGTGAATGCCGCTTTACCATATTCCACAAGGACCGGCAGCAGACGAATATGCCGCGAAGGAAACAGGAACTGACGGACTTCCAATGGGAATGCCCGGTTGCGTCCCTGAGCGGCAAGTTCTTCCCAGCTAGGAGAAGAGGCAATCGGCACGACGGGTCGGATGGCGACGCGACTGGTCGCCGTAATCGTCATCCCGTTGTGTGGTTCGCTCAGCGCGAAGTAGTGGACCTGGTTGCCGAAATAATCGGTACGCGTCACCACCGATCGTGGTTTGGGCTCCACAATGACGCCAAAATCTTCCACAGTCTGACGATGCGTCGTCGGAACCCGCAAGTGCAGTAGGTTGTGGGCTACCGAGGCTGGCTCGGAGTATTGATAGGTCGTCTTGTGCTGAACTTGATATCGCACGATCTACAGCGTTCCAACTAGGGGCGAATCTCGACCAGGTGGGACTGAGGCATCGCGTGAACCAAGTAGCGCTGACTCACGACGTCCGATAGTTTCGGCAGTAGCGATTCGATTTCTTGCAGCAACAAGTGCAACGATTCGCCCGCCACCAAGGCATCAGGAGCCCTTACCCTTGTCACGTCAAACATCCGCACTTCGTGCAGAAGCGACATCGCCAGACGCTGTTCCACCGTATATCCGGCATGGTTGGCGACGTTCGGCAAGTCGTTAACGTGATCGAGCAACTGGGCCAATTGCCGAGAGATCGAACGGGGATTCGTTTCGTCGGTCACCAGCAAATCGAGTACTGCCCCGAGGTGCATTTCTTCCAGGTAACGCGAGCGATAGGTAATCAAGCTATCCGAGATCTCTAGCAAGGCCTCTAAGATCGCTGTCAGATCACCGCTTGGCAAGACCAGGCAGTTCCGCATCAGCTTGGAACTTTGCGTCGCACGTTCCATCCGGCGGCCCATGTCCAGGAAATGGTAGATCTGCGTCCGTGTGATACTTTCCGAGATAATACCGCTAAACGCAGCCAGATCGAGGATCAGGTCGTCCAGCAGGGCCAAACAGTCGGACAAATCCCAGTATCCGGTCGATGGCGGCTTGAAGCTCTGATCGACCCGGTGCAGCACTCGCCAGCTATCGGCCGACACGCGGTCGCGACTGCGGGAAGTGAGCCGGAAAATCTGCGTCACGATCGAACGCAAACTCATTGGATTCTGTTCGTCGAAGATGTTCGCCGCCAGCGAGCGTTCGATCGGCGGCAACTGCATCCGCATTTCGGCGACCCCATAGCCAGTCTCGATGATTCCCATCTCGGCCATGGTTCGCATCAGGATGACCACTTCGGGCATCTCGCTCAGTTGCTCTTCGCTGGTGAGCCGCGAGATGGTGGTTCGCAAAATGCGAGCGGTCACGTCTGCTCGCTCCAGATTCCGTCCGAGCCAGTACAAATTCTCAGCGATCCGGCTCGGCAGTTCGCCGCCGGTTCGCTTCAGCTCGACCACGTGATCGGGCTGTTTCAGGAGACTAACCCGCGCAATCGGGGCGGACGATAACACCCACGCGTCCTTGCTTCGTTCGCCAACTTGCAGCGACGCTTCGAGGGGCTCCAGTTCGCCGGTCAAACGGACCAGCCCACCTGGCATCGCCTCGAATTCGTTTTGCCCCAGCACTGCGAACGAACGTAGCGCGATATGCGCCGGCCGTAGCCCCTTGCGGGAATAGACCGGGCTGGTCGACCGAACGACTTGTTCCTGGGCGATGTACATGTGCGGATCGGCCTGGATCATACGAATCAGTTTTTCGCGATCGCCATCTTGCCGCACGCGATAGATGGGCGACTTTAACCCACGGCGTCGATAGGCTGGCTTGATCACCAGGTTGTCGATGTGTTCGACCACGTACTTCAGCGCATCCGGATCCCCGCAACGCCATGTTGCCACGCCTGGCAAAATCAACGGCTCGCCCAGCAAGTGCGTGCACAACTGTGGCATGAAAGTCATGAAGATCGGCGACTCGACGATGCCTGACCCAAGTGGATTCAGCACGACGACATTTTTCATTCGGCAGACCTGAAGCAGTTCCGGAATGCCGCCGGTCGAATGACTAATCTCCAGTGGGTCGCACTGGTCACTGTTTGGACGACGCAAAATGACATCGACCGGCAGCAAGCCACCCAACGTCTTCAGCATCACGCGATTGCTGCGGACGGCCAGGTCAGCCGGTTCAACCAGCGTGTAACCAAGGTAGCGGGCGAGATAGGCGTCCTCGAAATAGTTCGGGCTCTCGGCGCCGTTGCTCAGAATGACGACCCTTGGGTTGGTCACTCGCGAGCATGCTCGCAGCACGGCTTCTTTCACCATCATGAAATAGCCGGCCAAGCGCTGGACGTTCTCTTTGTGGAAGAGACTTGGCGTCAAACGGGATTGGATAATCCGGTTTTCAAGCGCAAAGCCGCTGCCAGAAGGAGACTCGGTCCGATCCCCTTGAACCCACCAATTGCCATCGGGCGACCGAGACAGATCGGCGGAGTAGAAATACAGATAGTTATTCCCAGGGGGATTCTGTCCATGGAAACAACGATAGAAGCCTGGATGGCGAAACAACACGTCTTCCGGCAAGATGCCGCTACGAATTAGTTCCTGTGGGCCATACAGGTCCTGTAGGACAAGCTGAAGCAGCCGTCCACGCTGGCGTAAGCCGCGGGTAATTTGTTCCCATTCGGCGGCCGGCAACAAGACCGGAAGCGGATCAAGTTCCCATGGTCGGGCACGACGATCTTGTTCCGGGCTGCCGATCCCGGCACCGACATAGGCCATGCCGGTGCGTTCGAGAACTTTCTGCATTTGTTGCCAACGACGCTGGAACTCACCAGCGCCGATATCTCGCATCCCATCGACAAAGCTCTGCCAATAGGGGCGAATTTTCGATCCGTCATGTAATTCGTCGTATATGTCAGGAATTGGCTTATACGGCGCAAACAGATCGGCGGACGCATCGTTTTGTGCGGGAATTCTGGTCACCGAGACCTCGGGCTGTCCAAAATGAGGTGTTTACGCATTCCCTGCGTGGGGTTACAGATGCTTGGTTTTACCCCGTCTCAAATCGAGCGTGAAGGGGAATTCGCTCGAGGACTCGTCCGGCGGAAGTTCAACATAACCAGGTGTATGCCCCATTTTCTCGAACCGATTGCCGCGTCGCGACTCGGCCTCGAAGGCATTCACCGGGAAGGCATCTGGGTTATTCCCCCCCGGGTGCCCTACGTGGTAGCGGCAACCACCCAAACTTCGTTGGAACCAGGCATCGTACAGATCAAACGTTAACGGCTCGTCCACGGGAATCGTGGGGTGCAGGCAGCTAGGTGGCTGCCAGGCTCGATAACGAACGCCTGCTACAAATTCTTGTTCGGTACCGGTCGGATGCAGCGGAATGCGTCGGCCATTACACATTAAGTAGTGCCGGCCAGGAATTGCTCCCCGAATTTTAACCTGCATTCGCTCGAGCGACGAGTCGACGTACCGTGCCGTAAACCCTTGTCCTGCTTCTTCTCCGAGGACATACCATGGCTCAATCGCTTTTCGCAGTTCAACCTGAACCCCTCGATGAGTGAATTCCCCTACCTTGGGGAATTTGAACTCGAAGTGAGGTAAGAACCAATAAGGCTCGAGCCGGAAACCGGCGTCCTGGGTTTCCTCGATAACCTCAGCAAAGTCCTGGTAGTTGAAATGCGGCAGCATGAAGCGGTCGTGCAGACTGGTATCCCAATCGACCAGCGACGCCTTGTAGGGTTGCTCGGCGAAACGAGCCATCAAAGCCCGCAACAACAACTGCTGGGTCAGGCTCATCTGCGCGTGTGGAGGCATTTCAAAAGCCCTGAACTCCAACAAACCGCGGCGTCCGGCACTGCTATCAGGCGAAAACAACTTGTCGATGCAGAACTCGGCCCGGTGGGTGTTGCCGGTGATGTCGGTCAACAGATTGCGGAAAACCCGGTCCACCAACCAAGGCGAAAACTGCCCCTTATCGGGGATCTGCTCGAAGGCGATCTTCAATTCGTAGATTGAATCACGACGACCTTCATCGACACGCGGAGCCTGGCTGGTCGGCCCAATGAAGTTGCCACTGAACAAGTAGGACAGCGATGGATGATTGTGCCAATAGCCAATCAGGCTTCGCAAAATATCAGGTCGCTTCAGGAAAGGACTTTCCATCGGCGTAGGGCCACCCAGCACCACGTGGTTACCACCACCGGTGCCGGTATGAGTTCCATCGCGATTGAATTTCTCGGTTCCCAAACGGGTATGGTGAGCGTCGTCGTACACGCCCGTGGTGATATCGACCAATTCTTGCCAGTTATTCGCTGGATGAACGTTGACTTCGATCACGCCTGGGTCAGGCGTCACGCTCAGATGTTCCACTCGGTCGTCATGCGGTGGCAAATAACCTTCGATGCAGATCGGCGTTCCCATTTCGGTCGCGACGGCTTCGACTGCGGTGAGCAGTTCGAGGTAGCCTTCCATCCGATCGACCGGCGGCATGAAGACATGCAGACAGCCGTTGCGAGGCTCGACACACAAGGCCGTGCGAACGACCTGGTTGATCTGAGCGGTCGAACCATCGCCACCCCAGTCGTTTGGCGAGAAGAACTGATCCGAGTCGAGACTCTGACCACTCATTCCTTGCAAACGGGCCGCGGTTCGATATTCTTCACCAGCGGCAGTCTTCATCGACCAAGGCTTGCCGGAGTCGCCTCCTACCATCGCCGGTGAACGACGCGACATGAACTCAGCATAGCTTGGCAGCGGAGCCATCTCGCCCATTGGATCGAGTGGGAAGAGAGCCGCCGTTTGACCTTCTGTCTCATAGATCAGCGAGTGCAGCGGCAACCGCAGCCCCATCGCCGAGTCGCCAGGGATCAGGAACAGTTCGTCGCTACGGACGACCCATTCGCCACTTTCCCAGCAAGGCTGGGCGGCCCACCATAGGTAACGGACCGGCAGCACGCAGCCGACCGGCGATGTTAGCCCCTGCTCGAAGATCTTCGCAATCCGGAGGCGTTCTTCTTTGTTTTCCAGTTTGGAATCGTGGACGTCGACGTTGACAGGCAACCGACGTTCCATCCAGGTGTAATAGAAGGCGTCTTCATACGCGTAATTAGCGTGGTTCGGTTCAACACCCAACTGCTCGGCCAGGCGACGGGTGAACTGCATCGCGGTATCGGCATCGTGACCATAGTCGACCCCATCTTCGGCGAAGAGTGACGGGTCTTGCCAGATTGCCTCGCCGTCGCGACGCCAATAACATCGAAACGCCCAGCGTGGCAACGATTCGCCAGGGTACCATTTGCCCTGACCGTAGTGCAAAAAGCCCCCTTCACCAAATCGCTTGAACAAGCGACGCATCAATTTGTCGGCCAAACCGCGCTTCGTGGGACCGACAGCGGCCGTGTTCCACTCGTCCCCTTCCATGTCGTCGATCGAGACGAACGTGGGCTCGCCACCCATCGTCATCTTAATGCCAACACGCTTGAGGTGTTCGTCTACTTCGTGGCCAAGTGACTGGATGCTGTTCCATTCGTCGTCGGTGTACGGTTTGGTGACGCGAGGATCTTCGTGGAAGCGTGTCACCTTCATGTCGAAGTCGAATTCGACTTCACACTTTTCCAGCGTTCCCGATATCGGCGCGGCGGTGATTGGATTTGGCGTGCATGCCAGTGGAATGTGACCTTCCCCGGCAAACAATCCTGAAGTTGGGTCGAGACCAACCCAACCTGCCCCCGGAAGAAAAACTTCCGTCCAGGCATGCAAGTCGGTGAAGTCTTGCTCAGGACCGGAAGGCCCGTCCAGCGATTTGATGTCTGGCTTCAACTGGCAGATGTAGCCAGACGCAAAGCGCGAAGCCAAACCAAAGTGACGCAAGATCTGCACCATCAGCCAGGCGGAGTCACGGCACGAACCGAGTCGCTTTTCGAGCGTCTCTTCAGGCGTCTGGACGCCATGTTCCATGCGGACGGTGTATTCAATATCGTTCTGCAGCTTCTGATTCAGCGCGACCAGGAAATCGACGATACGACGCGGGGTCGTATCGATCCCCTTCAGGTATTCCGTCAGCAGCGGGCCATGCTCTTCTTCCTCCAGGAAGGGAGCCAGGTCGGTCTTCAGCGGCTCTTTATAGGTGATCGGATATTCTTCCGAGTCAGGCTCGAGAAAGAAGTCGAACGGATTGATCACCGTCATCTCGGCAATCAAGTCGACGTCGACCTGAAAATGATCGACCGTTTCCGGAAAGACAACACGGGCCGCAAAGTTGCCGTGCGGGTCTTGTTGCCAGTTCATGAAGTGAGGCTGAGGACTGATCCGCAGCGAGTAGCTGTGAATCGGCGTCCGGCAATGCGGGGCTGGACGCAAGCGGATGGTCTGTGCCCCCAGCCCGATCTTGCGGTCGTAAGTGTATTTGGTCGAGTGATGGAGCGCCGTCAGGATCGCCATAGAAGCCTCAAAGGATGTCGAATCGCGGGAGAGAAATGCCACGGGGTGCATGAAGGCAATAGTCGACCCGGGCGCTCGACAAATTCGAACAAAACAAGGTACCCAGTGCCGCCTTCCTGCATTTGGCACGATCCGCTTAACCGGATTGCAAATGACGGGCCAAATGCGTAGTGACGCCAGAAACCTACCACTTAGAACAGGTTTTGCTGACAGGTGCTAAAATTTTGTGCACATGGGGCCCAATTCCGAGCCAGCACCAGCCTAATCGCCCCGCTAGATCCGTTCTAGCCATAGAAGCCCATAAGGCTGCATGATTAGATCATCATGCGTCGCGATTTCTTCATCCGAGATTAAATCGTGGAAAAATCGACCCAATCCACCGGTCCGGATATTGTTGGCCGGAACACGCTGCGATTCTTCCGTGAAGTTTGCCAGAATGAGGGTTCGATTACCCTCGTTATGTCGCACAAAACCCAATACGTGCGGATTATCGACCGGAACGAGGTCCATCCCCTGGCCAGCCAGCGACGGAAGCTTTTTTCGTAACGAAATCAGACGCTGGATCTTGCGGAAAATTTTTCCGCGAATCGCCCCGCCGTTTTGCTCGTCGACATCCTGCTGGAAGTCTTGCAGATATTCCCACTTCATCTTGGGACGGTGGATCCAACGGGTGTCCCCCGCCTTGGCCGGATCCTTCACGAAATCATAATCATTCAGCATGCCCCACTCTTCACCCAGGTAAAGAAGCGGGATACCACCGATGCTCAGCGTGATGCCATACAGCAAACACATCCGCCGGACCGACATTTCGATCAGCTTCGGGTCGTGGAATTCGATCGCCTGCTCGAGGCCGGCCAGCGAAGCCAAGGTCCCTGAGATCCGCATATCGCCGGTGGTTGGATTGTGCTGGAAAGGCACCCCACGCGCGAATGAGCCTGGGAACTGCCCGGTATAAAACTGATTGAGGAACTGACGGTGGTCGTAGCCGTTAATTCCAAGTTGGCCGGCGTCGTCGTCGTCGAATGTCCAACCTATGTCGTCATGACAACGGAGGTAGTTCACCCACGCCGTCCCGATGGGAAGCTTATGGCGATGACTGAGCGACTTCTTTAGCAGTCGCGTATTGCGTGTTGCCAGCGATTCCCACAGCAGCGCCATCAAGGTTGGGTTGTACGAGATCTGACACTCATTCGCACCGATGTACTTCACCACCTCGTCCGGATGAACGATCGCCTCCGACTTGAAGACTAGCCCTGGCGCGGCGATGCTGGCCAGGCAGTTGAACGCTTGAATCAGCAGATGCGCTTCCGGCAGGTTCTCGCAGTTCGTGCCCATCTGCTTCCAGATGAAAGCAACCGCGTCGAGACGAAGAATGTCGACACCGGTATTGGCGATGAACAACATCTCTTCGAGCATCGCCCGGAAGACGGCAGGATTGTGATAGTTCAAATCCCATTGAAAGCTATTGAAGGTGGTCCAAACCCACTTCTGCATTCCGTCGTGCCACGTGAAGTTGCCACGACGAACTGTCGGGAAGATCTCTCGCAGCGTTCGCTCGTACTGATCGGGCATGTGGCGATCGGGGAAGCAGTAATAATACTGCTGATACTCGACATCCCCGGCTTGAGCATGCTGGGCCCAATAGTGATCGTCCGACGTATGATTGAACACGAAATCGAGACACAAACAGATTCCGGCCGCGCGCAGTTCATCCGCCAGCAGCTGCAGGTCTTCGATTGTCCCTAGCCGTGGGTCGACGCTGCGATAGTTGCTAATCGCGTAGCCACCATCGTTATCACCAGGACGTACCGCGAATAGCGGCATCAGGTGAACGTAAGTCAGCCCGAGTTCTTTGAAGTACGGAATGCACTCGCGCAGCTTGCTCAGGTTTTCCGAGAACAGATCAACATAGAGCGCACCACCCACCATCCGTTCCGACTCGAACCAGGTCGGGTCGTTCCGGCGGTGATCGTCTTGCTCGCGCAGCTCGTCGCCACGCTGCTTCCAGCCGCGTGCGGCCGTGAACAAGATTTCTTCCAGGTGATAGAAGAAATCGTACCGACCGTGGTACAGCGTGTAGAGCAACCGGAACAGACGAGGCCACTCGTGGACAAGTCGCTGCGTGAAATCACGCGCTAGTCCGTTTTGCGTCTCTTCTTCTGACCAAACCGCTTCCAACCGCGGAAGAAGCCGCTTAAGCGAGATCTCCGCTTCGGTTTGCAGCTGGTCGTGTTGTCCATTCCTACTCGTGACGATCATTGGGTATCGTGATGTTTTCTAGAAACTGGTAATAGTTGATTCCCTCCAGGATACCTCGTGCATGGTGCCCTTCGGCGAAATAGATCCGGGGCCAGTCCCTTAGTCTCTCGAGCTCAGGACTGTAATTCCCTACAACCACTCCAAGCGTTCTTCCCTTCAACATCCCTTCGTCGTTGCCACTGTCCCCGGCAACCAGCACTTTTTCGGGGGAAAAACCCCACTTATACAGCACATGTCGCACGGCCACGCCTGGCCCGCCTCGATTCGGAATAATGTCCAGATACATGTCCCTCGAAAACACGACACGAGCACGAATGCCTGCTTCGCGAAGCATTCGCTTCACCTGCGGGATGGATGGCCCAACCGATTTATCGAGATCGAAGCTGATTTTGAACTCGGACTGCTGGAAGTCTTCTTGCACGAAGATCCCTTCAACACCTTCAAACAATTCCCGAATCTTGTCCGGAGTCCAGTGCAACCCGATCTGTTTTCTCCAGGTCCGGTCGCTGGTGAGACTTTCGCCATAGTACAACTCGGTACCGACGCCGGCGCAGATCAAGTCGGGACGTGGCAGGTTCATCTCTTCGATCAGCTCCATCGCGCTGTCGAGTCGACGCCCGGTCGAGATGCCGAATCCGATGTAATCGTGCTCGCGGATCACTTCCAAAAACTCACGCAGCGATTGATCGTCGCCGGTCAACGTGTTGTCGAGATCGGTGATGATCAAGCGATCGAAGTTCGGCATCCGGCGAATCTTGGAACTGGAAGCCAGGACAGGTTCGGCGGAGTGAGCTAGAATGTCGTTGACGTCGCGCCAATACCGTTTCGCATGGTTCGCCCACGAATAATGCTTTTCGGCCCCTACCTTACCCTGCTCGCACCATTCATCCCACTGCTTCGGCTCGGTGAGCATTCGCAGTAAGGCTTTCTCGATCGCTTCGGGATCGAGGGGATCGACCAGCAGACCGTTATGACAGTTGGCGATAATATCGCGAGGGCCGCCATCGTTCGTGGCGACGATCGGCATCCCAGCAGCCGCCGCTTCCAACAACGTCAGGCCGAACGGTTCGGTCAACGCCGGATTCACAAACACACCACGGCGCTGCGTTCCCCAGCGATAAATATCGGGCACATCGCTGGGTGCGTGCATCTTCGGATAAGCGACCGATCCATACAGGTCGTAGTCGTCGATCTTGCCCAGAATGCTCTCGACAATTCGCCGCTGGGCAGGCGCCAGGTCTTTCAAGTTCTCACGCGTTCCCATCACGAGAACCAGGTTCGAGAGCTCTTGTAGACGTTTACTTTCGCCATAAACGCGAACCAGCATCTCGAGGTTCTTGCGCTCGTCTGGCCGAGCCATCGCAATCAGCGGCGGCTTGCAAGGATCGCGGAGAAAGCGTTCAATTGCCGGGCCGATCTTGTAGGTGTCTTCGGCCGCCTTTGGCGGAGCAAAATCGGTGAGGTTCACGCCCGGCGGGATCACCTCCATCCGATCCGGCACGTAGTTTTCGTACTTCTCGTACTGTTGTTCGACTTCCTGGTTGGTGCTGGCAACCACCATCGAAGCCGTTTCGAGTGCGACCTCTTCTGCTTCGATGCGCGCCGAGAGGCGGTAGCGGCGTTCGAGGTCTTCGATCGATTTTCCCTTCGCGAGAAGTCGCTCTTGCTTGACGCGACCGAGCGAGTGTCCAGTGAAGACAAAGGGAATGTGTAAGAGACGCGCCAATTGGGCCCCCGCCAGGCCAGCATCGGCGTAGTGCCCATGAATCAGGTCGGGCAGGCCGGCGCGGCGGAAGTGAGCAAGTGTTTGGTCAACGAAGAATTCGATGTAGGGCCAAAGCGATTCTTTACGGATGTAACGCTTCGGTCCAAAGGGAATACGAACGATCTTCGCGTTTTCGCAGATCGGTTCTTCCACTTGGGCATAATCGTCGGAGACCCGATCATCGATAATCTGTCGGGTCAACAGCTCGACTTCCGTTACGCCGGGCTGCTTGGCTAGTTCGGCGGCCAGTTCTAAGACGTATTTTACCTGGCCACCCGTGTCGGCATCACGTCCTAATTCTGCGTCGTTGGCGCGGATTAAGCCGTGCAAACTTATCAGAGCGATCTTCATAGAGAGTCATTCTTCGAAGGTTGTTGGTTGTTGGAAGCAAGTGTCGCACCTCGGAATCGATTACGCAAAGACGTCGTTATAGAACGACTTATCATTGCGAGTCGCCCCTTGGTTTTGACACACTTTTCCTGCGAATCGGGATGCCGCATCGCCAACCTGTCGCAAAGGGCGGCCCGAAATCAGTCCAGCAAGAAGGACCGATGCAAATCCATCCCCTGCACCGACCGTGTCGACGAGAGGATCTGGCTTAGTGACAGCAATTTCAATGCCATCACCGTCGTTTGTGGCAAGAAAGGCTCCTTTCGAGCCAGATGTGATACAGAAATTGGCGACTTTATGCGCCGTACGGACTTTATCGACTGCTCGCCGGACGTTGTCAGTCGAATCGCATGAAATTCCGGTTATTCGCTGAAGTTCCTCGTGGTTCAATTTCAGCCAATCCGCTTCATTAACGAGCACCTCGACCCACGATTCATCGAACCACGGAGGGCGTACGTTCAGGTCCACAAACCTGGGTAGACCGCTTCGTTCAATTAACGTGCGGATCGTTTCGGCCGTCTTCTCGCTGCGATAAGCGAGGCTGCCGTAATAGAGATACGAAAACTCGGAATAGTCTTCGATCACCGGTCGTTCGATATAATCCCACGCGCGGTCCTGCAAAATATCGTAGGCAGGTTCGCCTCCCTTGAGGGTCACTTCGACCGCTCCGGTTGGTTTGTCGTCGCGGGTCTGCATCTGCGAGGTTCGCATGCCCCACTCGGTCATCGCGTCGAAAACCTTCTGACCGGCATCATCTTTGCCGATGGAAGAAACCATCGTTGGCGCGAATCCCATCCCGTGCAGATTCCAGGCAACATTGAAGGGAGCGCCCCCCAAAACCTGACGACCGTCCGGAAAACAATCGAAAAGGACCTCGCCCAGGATCAGAGGCGAACGAGAAGAATTCAGTTTCGACACGTTGAATCGTCTAGCTGTTAAACTGATTGTTTAGTAATTCCGACATACTGTTGTAACACTCTCATGGGACAAACTCAAATCGACGAAGGCGACCCGACATGAGCAAGGTCTTGGCAACCGATCTGGATGGAACGTTAATCCCGCTTTCCAAAAAGCCGGAAAACGAACACGACTTGGACACATTGCGTGCCGAGTTGCAAGCAAAACAAGTCACGTTAACATTTGTCACCGGTCGGCATCTCGAGTCGGTTCAGGATGCGATCACGCAGCATCGTCTGCCATTGCCAGCCTGGATTATCTGCGATGTCGGTACGTCCGTTTACCGCCGCGACGAATCTGGCTCGATCGAACTGGCAACCGCTTACGTCGAACACCTCCGTTCGCTGGTCGGCGACTTCCCTACCAGCCGCGTCCATGAACTGTTCGCCGAAGAGACCGATCTACGGAAGCAGGAAGAAGAGAAGCAAGGCGAGTTCAAGCTCAGTTATTACTGCGACGCCGATCAGCTCCGGAAAATTATCAAGAGCGTGCGAGACACTATTACCCGCCACGAAGCCCCTTATCACGTTATTGGCAGCGTCGATCCTTTCAACGGCGATGGACTGATTGACCTTTTGCCGACCAATGTCTCGAAAGCTTACGCGTTGCAGTGGTGGACCGAGCACGCCGGGATGGACAACTCCGAGTTGGTCTTCTCGGGTGACTCCGGCAACGACCTCGCCGCGATGACGGCTGGATACCGGACGATTGTTGTCGGCAACGCAGCCTTAGACCTGGTCGAGACCGTTCGAGCTCATTACGAACACGAGCCGGCCCTGCTCTACGTCGCAGAAAAGCCAGCGACGAGCGGGGTTTTAGCCGGCTGTCGGCACTTTGGGCTGATTTAGCAGACTAAACAATTTCGCTAGCAATTCTTTCAACTGCCGTTGCGTTGCCAGCACTCGATTTCCTATAAGTTGTCGCGCGAAAGTTTGTTAATCGATTTCCCCGTGACGACGCTCCCCGGTGCCTTCGCCTTCCGCCACAAACCGACCACTTCCTTACCAGGCCTGGCTGCGACTTTGCCTGGCTGGGGGTCTATTGTGTCTGGCCTTGGTTGCGACCGGATGCAAAGCGATCAAGCCTTCCAACAATCGCACGTGGGCACCTGATCAATCGAAGCTGCCGATCGGCGACATCGTCGGCGATGAGGTCACGATCCATAACGTTCGTAACTGTCGCTACGCGTCGGCGGACGAATACATCGTGCAGTACTACGATAAGAACGTCCGACTCTCGGACGTGCAGTCGGTCGACTTCATTGTAGTCCCCTTCAAAGACTCACCCAGCGTTGCCCACACGATGCTGAGCTTCGGCATGAAGGATGGCCAGTACCTGGTTTCCTCGGTTGAAATTCGCAAAGAGTCGAACGAGGAATACTCGGCGTGGAAAGGCTTTTTCAACCAATACGAGCTGATGTACGTCATCGGTGACGAACGCGACGTGATCAACCTCAGCTCGAACTATTACAAGAGCGACGTCTATCTCTATCGCACGATCGCCTCGCCAAAACAGGCCCAGGAACTGTTTGTCGACGTGATCCAGCGGGCCAACGAACTGGCGGCTCGACCCGAGTTCTACAACACGTTGACCAACAACTGCACGACGAACATCGTCTCACACGTCAACAAGATCTCGCCCAAGAGCATTCCTTACGACATCCGCGTGATGCTGCCAGGCTACAGCGACGAATACGCCTATTCGCTTGGCCTGCTCGACACCAGCGTCCCGTTTGAAAAGCTGCGTGACGAATCGAAGATCAATCAACTGGCAGAACGCTATCGCGACGACGCGAATTTCTCGCAATACATTCGCCGCTAACGATTTGGCAATCTTTGCGGTGCCGGCCCCCAAATTTCTCGCTAGCTAGACTTCTCTGCTTTTTTCTGCGGTTTTCGGCAGACCTTCATAAATCCTGATCAATCGACATTGTGTCATCCGAAATTCGAATATAGATACACCCTACTCTGCCACAAAACTGCCCTTACACGATGGACCGTTAGGGAGGAACGATATGAGTGGTGTTACTTTTTCGGTAGCTGCCTTGTGGATGATTTTGGGGGCCTCGCCCCATACGCCAGTGGTCCAGGATCAGGTCGACCTGATCGAGGTGAACCACTACTACGATTCCCAAGGCCGATTGATCTTCGACCAGGTCATCTTCTATGAATGGTCGCAAAGCGATGCCCGTTTCAATGTCACGGCATGGCGTCTGTTGAAGAGCTCTTGGCAAGTTCCGCGGAAACGTTGGAGCGACGGAGCCTATACCACAACCTGGCGTGATGGCGATGTCATCCGCAGCGTAGTGGGACAGAACATGCGTGAGACTTGGACGCAGCACGATCCGGAACTTGTCGAGCGGGATTATCTCCCACGCGAGTACCGGCGCGGCCTGACACCGAAGATAGACTCGGTAGCGAAATCCGAGAACTAACCACGCGCTAATTCGATACGGATGTCGAACACGACGACCACGTTTTCCTGCGAATCGCAGAGGAAACGCTTGGGTGTCTGACAGACCTTTCGCACCTGCTCGGTGAGTTCACTCAGCGAAGCGAGATCAAGGTCTTCTCTCAGCTCGCTCCAGGCCAGGCAAGCTTTCTCGGCATGGGCTTGAACCCCATGCGTCGAGCCCTGCCGGGCCTTCACGCCCGACGCCGCCAGGTGGATCAACCCTTTTAGCAGATCCCCCATCGCCCCTGTTCTTCCGGCGGCAATCCAACACGCTTCCCACGCCTCGTGGGCCTCCCAATAGAAGCCGTGATGGAACAAGTCGACGCCGATCCGCAGCAGCCGCGCCGGCGACTCCCCTTCCAGCGAGGTGGTTGGCCGCGCATTGATTCCCGGAACATAGGCAGATTCCGGCAGCGGGTAGTCTGGTTCGTAGCGTGTGATTCGATTCACCATGGTTGCGTTGGGCCTCGCCTCCCATTGTAATGACGCACTGCAGCACGTTTCGACAACCATTCAGAGAGGACTTCCCATGACCGCCCGAAAAATCGTCGTCACTGGCGTGACCAAGGGCCTGGGACGTGCCATGGTCGACGGCTTTATTGCCGCTGGCCACCATGTTGCCGGCTGTGGCCGCTCGGCCGATCGAATCGAATCGCTCTGCGATACGCACGGGGCGCCACACCGCTTCGATGTCGTCGACGTGACCAACTGGCTCGATGTCCGCGACTGGGGTCAGTCGGTGATCGAATCGTTCGGTACGCCTGACCTGTTGATCAATAACGCCGCGATCATCAACGAAAGTAATCCGGTCTGGGACGTTCCGATCGACGAGTTCTCGCACATTGTCGACATCAACGTGAAGGGAGTCTTTCACGTCATCAAGGCCTTCGTGCCGACGATGGTGGCGCGTGGCGAAGGGGTGATCGTGAACTTCAGCTCTGGCTGGGGACGCTCGACTTCGCCCAACGTTGGCCCTTACTGCGCGACGAAGTACGCAATCGAAGGACTGACCAAATCGCTTTCGCAGGAACTGCCGGAAACGATGTCGGCGATTCCTCTGGGACCTGGGATGATCCATACCGAGATGCTCGAGAAGTGTTTCGCCGACGGCGCCTCGAGTGCTCCGAAGCCGGAGGCCTGGGCCGCGTATGCGGTGCCATTCATTCTGTCGCTCGGGACGGAAGAATCTGGCCAGTCGATCAGTATCGTGAAGTAAGGTCGTTATGCCTGCTGGAATCGATCATCCTGCTGCCTGGCCGGCGGACGTGTTGCTGAAGCAATGCGAGTTGAAACGTCTTCGTCGCGGCGGTCCTGGCGGTCAGCACCGCAACAAAGTCGAGACTGCCGTTGTCATTCAGCACGGGCCTTCCGGGAAATCCGCCGAGGCCAACGAACGGCGGAGCCAGGAAGCCAATCGTCAGGAAGCGATCTTTCGCCTGAGGATCGTGCTGGCGCTGACTCCGAGCGACGAATTCGATCTGTCCAGTTCCCCCAGCGAACTTTGGCGATCCCGGGTCCGTAGTGGAAAAATTGCCGTGAACCCAACTCACGACGATTTTCCCTCGCTGCTGGCCGAAGCGATCTCGGTCCTGACGCAGCACGACTGGAATGCTGCTGCCGCTGCCAGCCAACTGGGGTGTTCGTCGAGCCAGTTGGTGAAATTCTTGAAAAACGAGCCTTCGGCGTTTGCCCTGCTTAACACCAAACGCCAGCAGCTGGGACTCAAGCCCCTGAAGTAGGGTGGAAGTTCCCTTGACACATCACGCAGCCAGACAAACGATGGGTTGCAGTGAAATCCTTTGTTTTGGAGTGCCTTTCGATGTTCAGCCTGACTCAACGTATCGTCGTTTGCGGATCCTTGCTGCTGGTCGGCCTTTCCGCTCAAGGCGTTTATGCCCAGGACGTGAACGCCGTCGCAGGCGATCCGTGGAGTGTCGGCAAGATTACGGTTCCGTTCCAACGAGCCGACTTTGGCGACCCAATCGACAGTGGCGCGTTCTCGATCACCGATCAAGAAGGACGCGTCTTCTATCCGGTCTTCAAAACCAAGCGTACCCTGCCACTGCTGCAGTCCCTAATGGGGGCTGACCAGGTCACTCCTCCGCAGCATTTGGAAGTCCACTTCCTCTTCCGCGGAACCGCTCCGCTCGACGTGGTTGTCAACTCGCCGACACCACAGCGCGTTCGCGTGAATCCTCGTCCCTACCGCCAGGGTGCCTACCGCAACGCGATGCGTCAGTGGTGGCGAACCTACAACGAGGTCTTCCGCGAAAGCACCGGGACCAGTGCCCACTCGCCGGTCCTCGAAACTTATTTGTCGATGATGCTCGGCAGCCGCATGGGACTGGAAGCACCACCGCTGAGTGAGAAGATCCTCGAAGATCGTTCGGCCCTCGCACCCAGCCAGTCGCTGATGTTGCTGCTGGGAACCGAGAAGGTGCATGACGCCATGCTCCGTTCGATCATGAACAACGAGATCAGCCCAAACCAGCAGCTCGGACCGATCGCCGAGCCGATTCCGTTTGCTCCCCTGGCCGTCCCAGAACCTGCCGCCGATGTCGTGATCGAACCGATCGCCAACTACGTGCCGGCACAGTGCTTCTACGTCCGCTTCGGTTCGCTAGGCAATTACCTTTGGCTCAACAAACTGCTCGAGCGTAACGGTGGCGATCTATCCAGCATGGTGGCTAGTCGCCGGGTATCGTTCCACTTGAACAAGGTGGTGCAGCGTCAGTTGGCGCTGAAACAATCGGAATTGGCGGAAGTCTTCGGTAGCCAGGTCGTGCAAGACGTCGCCCTGATCGGCCGCGATACGTATACCCGGGAAGGTGCCGCGCTGGGCATGCTATTCCATGCGAAACAAAGCATGTTGCTGGCAAACGACATCGGCAAGAACCGTCAGAACGCGCTGCGAGAATTCAAAAAAGAAGGCGCCAAGCTCGAGACGATCAAGATCGCTGGCAAAGACGTTTCGTTCCTTTCGACGCCTGACAACACGCTTCGCTCGTTTTATGCTGCTCGTGGTGACTTCCATTTGGTAACGACATCGCGTTCGATTATCGAAGCGTTCCTTACCCTCGAAGAAACCAACGCCAGTCTCGCGCAGACGCGTGAATTCCAGTATGCCCGAACGCTGATGCCGGTGAGCCGCGACGATACGGTCTTCGCGTTCCTTTCGTCCGAGTTCTTCCGTGGGTTGTACTCGCCGCAGTATCGCGTAGAAATGCGGCGTCGCCTCCAAAGCGTGGTCGAGATGGAACTGCAGCAGATGGCATCGGCCGCGGCGACCCATGAAGGGTATCAAGACACCTCGGTCGAAGGCTTAATCGCGGCTGGTTTCCTGCCCCGCAATTTCGGCCAGCGTGCCGACGGCAGTCATACGATTATCACCGGCGACACGCTCGGCGATTCAATCCGTGGTGGACGTGGGCACTTCGTGCCAATCCCCGACATGGACATCGTGGGGATGACGGCCCAAGAGATGGCGGACTATAACGCCTTGCGTCAGTTCCACATGACGCAGTGGCGTCAGATGAATCCAATTCTGGTCGGTATCAATCGCTTTAAACTGAATGACGAAGGGTTAGAGCGGATCGCAATCGATGCCCGCGTCTCACCGTTCCAGAAATCGAACTTCAGCCAGATGCTGTCGTTCCTCGGGCCTCCCCTGCCCAACCATATCGCGACCAGCCCTCGCGACGTCGCCGCTTTCCAGGCCGTGCTCAATGGCAAGTGGAGTGGTGGGGTGACGCACTACGCCGTCGCCGTCCAGGACTTGCCATTCCCGATCGAAGAGTTCGCCAACCAAGGTTTCTTCAACACGCTGAAGATGCTGAAGGCCACTCCAGGCTATTTGACTGCCTGGCCGAAGCCGGGGCTTCTCGATAGTCTCCCGCTGATCAGTCCGCCCCCTGCCGATGCCTATGGCTATTCGCAGCTGCCGTTCGGATTGTGGCGACGAGAATGGAATGGGTTCTCGACCCTTTCGTTCTTCCCTGACATCTTGCAGGAAGTCACGCCGAATCTGGCCCTGGTCGAAGACAAGCATCCCGCTCAGGTGCGGATGCATGTCGGTGACGTTTCCAACGCTCAGATCACACCGCTGGCCAACGGCTTGGCTCAGGCCCTCTCGAAACGAGGCAGCCTTGCCAATGCGACTTTCTTCCAGGACGTTCACAATCAACTGGGTGTGCCTGCCCCGGAAGCGAAGGCGTTCGCCGAACAACTGCTGAACCTCGAATTCCTCGACCCGTTGGGCGGTACGTTTGAGTACGTTGCCGAGCCGAACGGCACGCAGCGTTGGGTTTCGACGGCCTGGAATGAGGAAGGCCAAGACTACCAGGCGAACCTGATGACCTGGTTCCGAGGGATGGACGCTCGCTTGAACGTCGACGAATCGCTGGTCGAACTGCATGCCCAGATCGACATGCAGAATGAAAAGCCAGCCCCTGGGCTCAAGCTGCCAGGCTTCAACTTGTTTGACCTGGGTGGTGCCTTCGGTGGTTCGGCGAAGGAAGCGAAGCCGAAAGAACTTCCGCCTGAAGAACCAAAGGCAGAGGAAATCCCTGCCCCGAAATCGGTTTTGACGCCGCCAGGCAAACAGTTTTAAGCGAAGCGGCTAGTCCGCTTCCAGCTCGGCAACGCGATCCCACATCACCTTCAATTCGCTCCGGAATCCGCCGGAGAGAATCGGGAAGCGGCACCAGGTCTTTGGATCGAGGTTCTCGTCATCGAGATGGAATCCAGGTGCATATCGCTCTCGCTTCCATTGATTCCGGCTCCATAGCTGGAAGAACCGTTCGACGTAACCGCCAAGTTCCTTCGCCGTGTGCCCTGGATAGCGATGCAGCAGGTGCGAAAGAACTTCGACCGCCGTCTGCTTGTCACGAATCGCCAGCCGTTCGATCGCATCGAGGATGGTGTACGGCATCAAGTCGGCTTCGTCGGTCTGCTTCTGATCTGCGGGTCGCAGTTCGGCCGTTGGCTGCTGCTTGTTGATTTTCTCAAGAGCCGACAGACAACCGATGCCTGCGGGACCATGCTCTTCCATCCAGACCAGCCACGTCCGCAGGAAGGCCTTGTCGATCCCAGAGATCGGGCAGAGACCACCGCTGGTGTCGCCATCCATCGTGGCATAGCCGACCGCCGCTTCCGATCGATTGCTGGTCGAAAGCAACAAGGCATTCTTCAGGTTCGCTACCAGCCAAATGCCAGGCGAACGGGTTCGTGCTTGAATGTTCTGCAGGGCGATGTCGTCTTGCTCCCAGGTCAGCGGGCGGCCTTCGACTTGTTCTCCCAAGGCAATGTATTTCTGCACGAGGTCATCGACGTCGACACAGTGAAAGCCAGCCCCGACGGTCTCGGCAACCGCCCTAGCCGCGTTGAGGGTCACGTCGCCGCTATTGCGCGTTGCCTGATAGACACACGTCAGCAGCTTTTGGTTGATCTCGGCGGCATCGGCCATTCCTTCCAGGCCAGCAATATAGGCAAGCTTCTTGGCGAAGCGGCTGACGCCAAGTTCTTTCAAACCAAATTGAACCATGTAGGCACAAAGCGTTGTCACAGCCGCCGAGTCGGCGCCACCCGAGAGCGAAACCACGAAGCCACGCGAGCGGCTTTTGCGCAGGTAATCGAACAGCCCCAGCGTGACCGCCCGGGTGAACTCTTCTTCTTTCAAATTGTCCGAAGCTTCCCACGCCGGCTCTTCAATCGACACAACATCAGGTTCGCAGTGCGGCAGCGCGAAGTCGGACTCGACGACCTGATCGCGGGCCGCATCGAAGTTCAAGACGAACGCATCGCTCTTGGCTCGATTCATGCGGTTCACGTCGACATCGACTACCGCTGTCGTGACCACGCTATCGAGAAAGCTGAATCGCGGAGCCTCCGCCAGCAAACGCCCTTCCGAGGCGACCATGGCCCCGCCATCGTAGATCGCTCGACCTGCTTCGTTGCCAAGCAGGTTCGCATAGACGTAAGCAGCATGAAACGCCCGGGAGCCTTCCAGTACAAAACGGCGGCGGACTTCCTGCTTGTCGAACGCGAAGTGGCTGGCACTTGGATTCAAGATCAAGTCGACGCCCAGTTCCGCGAGACGACCACCAGGGCGGCTGGCGACCCAGGCATCTTCACAAATTTCAAGACCGAGCATGATGCCATCGAAATCGAAGACCAGGTCACCCAAAGGAATCTTCAGGCCATCCTCTTCATAGAACGCCCGCTTACCGCTTGGCCAGGGCTTGAACCAGCGTGGTTCGTAATGGATGCCATCCCCTGCCAGGTTCTTCTTGGGAACCATGCCCAGCAGCTTGCCATTGGCCGCGATTGCCGCGACGTTGAAGACCAAGCCGCGGTACGAAATCGGCAGGCCGAAACAAGCAACCAGGCCTTCGGTTGCTGGCACAAGCTCTTGCAATTTGTCCCAGGCCATCCGCCGCATTCCAGCGGAGAGAAAGGCGTCCTCGCAGCCATAGCCGGTGATGCAAAGTTCTGGCAAACAAACGACCGAGGCTCCCGACTGACGTGCTTGATCGAGGGCCTGAAGAATGTTCCGGGCGTTTCCTTCCCAGTCCATAGGAGTCTGGTTCAAGACGGCGGCAGCGACTTTGACGTTCAGCACGATGTTGTTTCCCCGAAGTTGCGAGTTCCATCCATCAAGCTACCCGATGGGTTCCATCGGGTCTATCGGTCAACCGAGGGACACAGCCGCAAGGAAAAAGGCTCGCCAAATTTAGCCATATCCGATTTCGTCTAGGTCTTCTTCGGTCATGCCGAAGTGATGGCCTAGCTCGTGCAGAATGGTGATCCGAATCTGTTCGGCCAGCCCATCCGGCGTGATCGAACCATTGACGTGATGCGTCTGAGCCAGGATCCCCTCCCGGAAGATCTGAATCGCATCGGAAGGAACCGCAGGCCCTTCAATCGAACGATGCGTCAGCGGAATGCCGGTATACAAACCACACAGTTGTCGGCGATGGTGAAGACCCAGCTTTTTAAGCTGTGCGTCGGAAGGATAGTCCTCGACGATCATCGGGACGCGGTCCAAGAGCTGCGCGATATTGGGCGGCAAGTTGGCCAGAACCAACTCGAGGTAGTAATCGAAGTTGTCGCGATGAACTTTTTCCATGATCTCCCCTGCTGCGTGATCGTCCATTATCGGGAATTATTTGCTGGCGACAGTCCCCCGCCAACCCGGAAAACAAATTTCACAAACTTGGATGCCGCCGGCCCGATAAGGTCGCAGTCAAGACGAATACCCCCATATTGCAAACTGCTTGCAAACCGTTCCCCGGCAGAGACAATGGGGGGCATGAATCAACGCTTTTCGATTACCAAACTATTCGTTTTCGTGGCATTCGCCGCAGTCACCTCGCTTATCATTCGCCAGGCGTTCCTCGGGGCGGACTGGGCGAAAGCGGTTGCGATCCTGGTTTTCGGGGTCGGGCTATGGATCGGCACGCATATGGTGCTCGGTTTCCTCGCCTTGCTGACCAGCAGTTACGAAGCGAAGTCGAACCCTGTTCGAGCCCAGTCTCCATTCGCCACAGACCAGCCGGCACCTCAAGTTCTGCCACCTCGTGCCAACGAAAGTGAATAGCCGGTGCCTGCACTTCATTGGATAAGAATCACAGTAATTCTGGCTTGGCTGCTCGTCTGCCTTCCACTTTCTCATGTTGCCGCTGAAGATGGAACGAACCTTCAATTTCCGATCCCTACCCACAAACCGGTATCGGGACTGACTCTTTCCGTCGACAATCGCTGGATCGATGGCAGTGGCTACCGTCCGGTCCGCGTTACCATTTCCACTGCCGATGGCAAACCGACCCCGGCTGACCGTCGACTTCGTGTTAGCTTGCAGCCTCAGTTCACTTATTATCGAGCCGAACAGCCGTTCCCGTTGGTGACGCAAGAGATCAAGCTGCCGCAAGGGGAAAGCTCGGTCACCGAAACGGTTCTTATTCCGCAGCACTTTCGCTGGGAGTCGCTGCGGGTCAATACGTCCGAATCGGGAGCTATGCTCCCGGAGCTCTCTGGCGGCACCAGCGTTCGCTACGGTAACCAGCGAGATGCCAACTTCACTGAGGCCTTTCCAGCGACGATCGTTTTCCATCGGAACGCCCCGGACCGCAGCGACCGCGTAACGTGGGCAACTGAAATTCGCAAGCAAGTCAACGATGGGGATCTGACGGGCGACGTCCCTGATTACCGCGTGATGCTAAACGAACTCGCGTTCTTTCAAAGCCAAACACGACAACTGATGCAACCCTCGAAGTACGGAGCAATACCGCTCGGGTTTGGCAACATCACGCGACAAGACTTTCTACCACTTGGCGATGTTCCCAACGACTGGCTTGCCCTCAGTTCGGCCGACCTCATCATCTTCGAGTTGGAAGATCTAGAGACCCTCGCCAGCGAGTTCCCTGAGAAGTTCGCGGCCATCCACCAATGGCTGCGGTGCGGTGGCAACTTGCTTCTGTACGAAGGTGGCCCCGATGGCAAGAGCAAGGTCGATCGACTGCTGGGTCGCGATTTAAGCGACACAGAGGACGACTGGAAACACATCTCATTCCCTGCCAGCAGTCTGACGTCACAAGACTACTTCGAGCGACTCAAGAGTCGTGAAGACGATTACCGCGTCAACGATGAAAATCGGTACGCACCGATCGAAGTCGTTGGAGACGCGACGCGTGAAATCAACAAGGGGCAAATCCCGTCCACTTCCGGTGCCATACCGCCGCTCGCACTCGATGCCACGACGGAAGAGTTCGGAAAGATCGTCCTTTCGGAACACACGCTTTTCCCTGGCACCACGGAGACATGGAATCGCGTGCTCCGGAGCTTTGGGGAAGAACGGCTGGCCTGGTACCAGCGAAATGGCTTCTCGCGATTAAGACAGAACGATACCTTCTGGGAGTTTTTGATTCCTGGCGTCGGCAAGGCGCCTGCGTTGACGTTCGCCCTGCTGATCACCATGTTTGTCATTCTGATTGGCCCGGTAAATTACTTCATGCTTCGAATGTCAGGCCGATTGAACCTGCTACTGTTCACGATTCCCGCAGGGGCACTATTCGTCACGCTGTCGTTGATGGCTTATGCCGTTGTGATGGATGGATTTGGTACAACGGCCCGGGTTCGTACTGTTTCGCATTTGAATCAACGCGATGGAACCGGAGTCAGTTGGAGTCGCCAGGCCTATTATGCCAGCCTTGCTTTGAATTCAGGGCTTAAGTTCCCCAAGGATGCCAAGGTGACGGAGCTAGAGTACTCCCCCTTTGGCGACGGGCGAAGCAATCGTCAGATTCAATGGAACGACGATCAAACCTTTCGCGGGGCCTATTTTCCCACGCGAGTCACGGCCCAGTACGTCGTGATCCATCCATTCCAGACGGAGCAGAAGCTGGACGTTCGCACCACCGGCGAAGGCACAACGGTCACCAATCATCTCGGTACCAAGATTCGCTATTTGCTACTGGTCGACGAGAATGGAGAGTTCCTTTACGGAAATAACATCGCAGACGGCGGCGAGAAGCCGCTCGAACCTGCCACCGAAGAACTGCATCAATTCGTGCAGCGTTATATCGAAACCCAGCGTCCTCGCTTGCCCAGCAACTTTGATTCCATCGGCTATTACCAGCCACGTCGCTACACGCTGCCGACCCACGAGATGCCCGAAATCTATCTGCAAGACGCTCGTTACGAGGACTCACTTGCCGAGAGTGACTTCCGCAATTGGTTTCATGCGTTGCGAGGCCAACCGGGCATGCATCGCCGGAAGTATCTTGCAATCGTCGACAACTTCGACCAAACGCCGTTCGGTACCGAGATCAATCGCTCGCACGATTCCCTCGACGTTATTCTGGGAGAGTGGTAAGCCATGATCAGCACACGTACCCCAGTGATCGAACTGCGTCGCTTGCATCGTTTCTTCGGTTCCACGAAGGCGGTCAACGATATCTCGTTTGAAGTCTACGCCGGCCAGGTCTTCGGCTACATCGGCCCGAATGGTGCTGGCAAAACGACCAGCATGCGGATTTTGGCCACGCTTGATCTGCCGACCGCTGGTGACGCCCTGGTCGATGGCTACTCGGTGATTAACGATCCCGACCAGGTCCGGCGTCGGCTCGGTTTCATGCCTGATGCCTTCGGCGTCTACTCGAATGTCAATTGCCGCGAGTACCTCGACTTCTTTGCCCGTTCATATGGACTGAAAGGAGACGATCGCCGCAAAGCCCTGCAAGAGACGATGGCCTTCACCGGGCTCGACGTTCTATCCGAGAAACCGATCAGCGGTCTCTCGAAAGGGATGAAGCAGCGACTGTGCCTTGGCCGAGCCATGATCCATAATCCTTCGGTGCTCATCCTGGATGAACCGGCGGCCGGGCTCGATCCGCGGGCTCGTATCGAACTGCGAGAAATGATCGCCCGGTTGGCCCATGCTGGAAAGACGGTGTTAATCAGCTCGCACATCCTGACCGAGTTGGCTGAGATGTGTGACGTGGTTGGCATCATCGAACAAGGCCAACTGCTGGCAACCGGCAGTGTGGCGGATATTCAGCGAGGGCAACGCAGCAATAGCCGCGTTCGGATTCGTGTTCTCGAAAACACGCAGGGGCTGGCCGACTGGCTCACGTCCCGCGAAGTGTACGACGAGATCGTGATCGATGGCGAGCTTCTTCACTTTTCGCACCTCGGTGAACGAGCCGAAGAAGCCGTTCTGCTGAAAGAAATGATCGAGGCAGGCTTTCGCATCGCCGAATTTGGTGCCCGTCACTCGACCCTGGAAGACGTCTTCCTCAACGTAACGAAAGGGCGAGTCCAATGAGCACGGCAGACACTCCGGCTTCCGCTACCACAACTGATACCGATCCCCGCTTGTTGAAGATTGATCGGTGGGTCGAAAATACTAGCGAGTATTTCAATCCGATCCTGGTCAAAGAGACCCGTCAGGCACTCAAGAGCCGCCAGTTTGCGGTCACGTTTGCCTTGGTGCTGGTAACCAGTTGGTTATGGTCGGTGTTTGCGATCTTTATTAACTATCCGCAGATCCTGTATGCTTCGGCAGGCCCACTGCTGCTGGTTGGCTATCTCGATATCTTGCTGTTTCCCCTGGCGGTAATTATCCCGTTCAGCGCTTTTCGATCGCTGGCCGCGGAACGGGAAGATGGCACCTTTGAACTGCTTTCCATCTCGACGCTCAATCCCAGGCAAATCATCTGGGGAAAGCTGATCAGTGCCATCGTGCAGATGATGGTTTACTTCTCCGCGATTGCGCCCTGTATCGCCTTTACGTATCTGCTTCGCGGGATCGACATCATCACGATCGGGTACGCGCTGACAGTCGTGTTTCTGCTGTCGGTGGTGCTGTCGGCATCGGGACTGATGTTGGCTTGCGTTTCTCGGAAACGGCAATGGCAATCGGCGTTATCGGTGATTGTGATCATCTTGTACCTGATCGCATTCATTAGCGCCCTGACAGCCTGCTATGGCCTTATCCTGGAATCGACCGAGTGGCGGGAATACAACCACCCCGATTTCTGGATGGCGACGTTGATGCTCTGGAGCTACTCGTTCAGCATGCTTTTCCTGTTGATCGAACTGGCAGCTGCACAAATCACCTTTGAAAGTGAGAATCGAAGTGCTGGCGTGCGGCGAATGCTGTTGATACAGCACTTCGTGATTCTTGGTTGGATGATCTATTGGTGCCTGAGAGCGCCGCAAGCGAACTTCATCCTGGAAACCTGCGTCATGCTGCTTTGCTTGACCTGGGGCATCGCGGGCATCTTCATGAACGGAGAGTCGACCGTCCTCTCGCCCCGCATCAAGCGAAGCATTCCGCTTTCGGCGGTTGAAAGAGTCTGGACCAATTGGATGCTGCCTGGCCCTGGACGTGGCTATCTGTTCGTAATGACCTGCTTGTTCAACGTTGGTATCGTGTCGATCTTTGTGCTGTTCATCAACAGCCTTCAGGGTCTAAGCTATTCCGATTTCATGAAGTCGACTCGATACACGTACGGCATGCTGCTTTACCCTGCCTGCTATCTTGGACTGGGACGCGTGATGGTGGCGCTAATCTCGAAGTATTTTCGGGTCGACATTTACCTGTCCGCGTTCCTACACTTCTTCCTGCTGCTGGGCGGCATGATGCTTCCTTTGCTCTTCCAGATCATGACGCGCAATGGATACAGCAACTTCCCCCACATCACCAATCCGATGTGGTTCTACTTTCGAGGTTCCAGTAGAGGCACCTTTCTGCTCAGCGACGAAGTTACCCTCGTTCTGATTCTTGGCAGTGTGGGGATGGCTTTCTTCTTCCTGGTCAATCTGGGAATCAGTTCGAAGGAACTCGTTCCGCAGCGAGAGACCAACACCAAGTACCTGCCCGACCAGGCGGTCGACATTCCGCAGACAATCGAAGACGATGCCGATCCATTGGCTTAGCTTTTCGGTTGTAGCGATTATGCAGGTAGACGGCTCCAGTTGCTGCATGCTTCACCAGCCGCGCAGACCAGTACGCCTTATGCCCGACCTATCTTTGCGAGGACCCTAATTTCCTTGTGAAGTCGATGCCCGACCTGCTGCCATGAACCGAAGCTTACTGCCTAATCTCCGATTGCTCGCCACCCTGCCCTTGGCTTGGGCCGTGCTGGGCTGTGGATCGCAGCCAGCGGCCGTGAATGCTGTGGCTCAGCCTTCCGGAAATTTGTCGGCTACGCCTTCAGAGACCGCTCCAACCGAGGCGATCTCGCCGACGGCGGACGCGATTGCGACGTCGGTCGTCACCAACGATCCCCGCCGCCAGATCGTGCCGCGTAACCCTTTTCGTCCCCCAATGGTGACGACGCGCACCGTAGACAGCCAGCTCGAATCAAGGACATCGGACATTCGCCTGCTAGGAACGGCCCGGCGAGATTCCCAGCAGATCGCCCTCTTTGAAACAGGCGGCAAGGTAAGTCATGCCGTCGTCGGAGAGTTCGTCAACGACTGGGAAGTGACCCTGGTTGGCAAAACGGAAGCGACGCTTCGTAAGGGCCTGGAACAGATCACGCTGCGGATTGACTAGCGAACCGCTGGGAATCGCTGGATCAAATGCGACTCGCGAATTGGCATCCTGTTGTTGGGCTGCGGAATCGGTTCTTCGTACGTCATCTCTTGCGGCGGCACGCCTTCAGGTGACAACCCAGGCTGTGGCTGGCGACGTGGATCAGGACCAAACGACGTGGCACGCTTGCCGGGTGGTGGTGGGCTCATTTTCGGCCATGGGAACTCCGACGCCAACGGAATCGCGTCCAGCTTGGTGAAGCTTTCTTCGTACGCATCGGTATGGCGGCAATCGACGCCAGGGCTTGGGCATGGCAGAATCTCGGTCCGAAGGAAAACGACCAACTCGCTTTCACGGACCTCGGTACTGCGATAACGGAACAGCTTGCCGACGTACTTGATATCCTTCAAGTAAGGGATTCCGTTTTCGTTGATGATATCGGCTCGCTGCCGGAGCCCACCAATCACCAGCACCTGGCCGTCGGCGACACGAACGGTTGTCATCGTTTCACGGCGGTCGATAATCGGCTGCGGATTGGCACCATCGCTGTAGCCAGTTAAACGGCTAAACGATGGAGTGACATCCATTTCGATGGTACCGTCGTTCGAGATCCGCGGAGTTACGGTCAGCATCACGCCTGCTTCGCGAAAGGCAGTCGTACCGATGTTACCGCCAGCTGAAGTCTGCGTCAGTTGCTGGTAAGGGATTTCGGTAACGATCTGAATCATTGCCTTCTCTCGGTCGACCACCACTACGTTCGGGTCGGCCAGCAATCGCGAGTCATCCATCTGCCGAACCGCGTTCACGACCGCGGTCAGATCGATGCTACCGTTCAATGTCTGAAAAGTCATTACGCCGGTCGGATCGCCAGCCGCGACAGGAATCGACAAGGCGGAATCAATTCCGAACACATTTTGCGGCACGCCGTTGGCGTCCGGACGACCTTTGAAGATCGTCGACCAGTCGACACCCAATTGCTCGGTATCGTCAAGGTCGATGTCGTAGATCAACGCCGTGATGCGGACCTGTGGTTTCGGCACGTCGACGCGCTGCAGCATCGATTGGATCATTCGCAGGTTCTCAGGCCGATCAATCACGATTACCTGGTTTTCGGTTTCCACGATCGCGGCACGGCCGTCGGCACTGATCAGCGACTGAACCGCTTCCAGAAGGCTCTTCGCGTTGAGGTATTCGGGGCGATAGTTCAACACGTCCGTGATCACTCGGTTGCCTGCCGATGCCCCGGAATTGGCGGCGACTTGATCGATTTGCTGAACCGCGGTGCGAATCATATCGAGGTGGTTGGGGTAGTCGACCACGGCCAGACTGTTCGCCGAGGCGATGGCCTGGATCGATCCGCCGCGCGAGCGAAGCGACTCGAGCGCGGGTATGATTTCAACCGCGTTGGCATGTTTCAAAGGAAACGTCTCGGACCGGAACATGGGGTTCGAAGAACCGAGGTCAGCCAGCGGCACAATCACCAGGCTGTCGCCAACCGGGCGATAGCCATAACCGTTAAGCAGTAGAATCGAATCGAGAATGTCGTACAGTGGTGCATCGCGGAAAGTCCCATTGATGGTTCCTTCCACCTTGCTACCGATGACAACGTTGATATTCCAGACTTCCCCAATCGTCCGCAAAGCGTGCGGGAGGGTCGTTTCCCGGAGGTTCAAATCGCCCCGCTGCCTCAGTGCGGCTTCGATGCGGGGGCTGATGCCTTCCGCCTTAGCGGTGGCTGAATTAAAGAGAGAAAGCAGCAACGACAACAGCAACATCGTCACGCCCGGCAGAAACTTCCCAGGGAAGGATCGCCGCTCGGACGTGCGGTTGTTCATTATGGCGTGTCTTTTGCCATCCTGGCGTCGTGACATTCCGTTGCTTTCGCGTGGTCAGGAACGTTGGAAGGGGTCGGCCCCGGGCAAGCCGGTTACGACTTCAACGCTTCCTCTTTCGTAGGCCGTCGAATTCCAAACAGTTGGAGTGAAACTTCCAGTTGAATCTGATCTCCGTTGGCATCCAGTGCCTTTAAGTTCAACTGCTGTAAATGCATTTGAACATCCAAGGTCTCGAACTTGTCGAGGAAACTCTCGATCTGTTGCATGGTGCCGGTCAGTGTCAGCCGCATTTCGCGAACTTCCAGCCGGAAGTCGGTCTTCTTGCCTCGGTTGGCAGTCGAAACGGTTTGGACCGGGCTGTCTTCCTCGTACCACTGTCGAACCCGAACCGGCCCAACGTCAACACGACGCAGATGGCATTTCGACGAACGAGCAAATTTGACGAGCGTCTCGCGAACTCGGTGTGCAGAATCATCGTCGATGATCCGCTGATGGTGATTCTTCAACTCCTCCTGAATTTCGGCGAACCGAGCCTGGGCAGCTGCCAGTCCATCTCGATCGGTCGTCCCCTGTTTGACCAGGAACTCAACTTCCTCCGATCGTTCTTGTATTGCCGAATATTCATCGGCTGCCGGAATTAGCGTCAGAAGCGCAACAACGAAAGTTACGATTATGCCGATCATCAACGACGATGGATGGCGGATGAGTCGGATCATGGCCGTCTTAAATGCTATCATCGTTCCGACTCTCCAACTCTTCCCAGACGTCAATGTCGCAGTGAATAGTAAACTTGATCGCTGGCCCCGCTTTCGTATTACTTGGAATCGCCCCGTCGACAGTAGCTCGATCGGTGAACGAGAGCCGCTTAAGATGTTCCGCATAAGCGAACACACTTGGCTCGGTGATAGCATTGCCTTCGACGGTAATATCACCGTCACTTCCCAAGGTGATCCCGGTTAGCCAGGTATCTTCCGGAACATGCTGGCCAATATCGCGGACCCAGCTTGCCACAGGCTTTCGAGGCAGCATGGCACTTAGCTTGTTGTGCATCTGTAAGGTTTCCAGTCCGCGAGCCATGACTCCTTGCAGCAAGATTGCCTCGCGATGGACCGGCTCCAGCTCACTCGCCCTAGCTTGCTTCTGCTGCAGCTCCCAGCGCTGTGTGAACAAGTATCCCCAGACGCCTATGGCCAGTACGATTGTCGCCGCCAAAGGAGCGAATACTCGTGCCGCACGCAGCCATAGGTTTTCTTCGTGATCAGATCGAAGGCGTTCGGTCAGGTTAGGCCCCGGCGTGGCGTATTCTCGAAATGTGAGTAAACCTGCACCCGCTGCGGCGTAGTAGGCGACCGGCACAGTTCGAATCAGGTCGGAGACATCATTCCCCGAGATGGCCGTTTCCAAAATCTGGATCGGTAGTTCGACGCGATCGCCAAGCTGCTGACGAATCGCATCGACACGAAACCGTTCGCCTGACAGATAGACCGATCCGATCGAAGCCCGTAGCACACGAGCATGACGTCGGCAGTAACGCTGCAGGCGTTCCAAGTGATGGACCAGAATGTTGGCAATCTCTTCCTGCGTCTTGATACCTGCTGGACGGTAGTCGAGGTAAAGATGCCCCTGGTACGAGATCGCGATCTCGACGCCCGATTGCCCAGGACAAACCAGCAATGCCGGTGCCTGCTTATCGAGTTCCAAAGCCCCCAGCAGACGGCACAGCGAAATCACCGCCGGTTCGACCGATTTGACCTTGAGGTTGAGCGATCGGGTGACTTCCAAAATTGCTTCGATCGTTTGCCGGTGCACCACCGATACGGTCGCGTGTTGATGTTTCGGATCTTGCTGAACAATGCTCCCGGCGACCAGCTTGGGACCATGCCCCAGCGAAAGGTACAAGCTGCTACGCGATTCGATCTCGCGAACTTCGTGCGCGACGATTTCGTTCGTATCGCTCACAACGCGTGTCACGCAAAACTCGCCCGACAACGCGATGGTGACTTCGTCAATGGTTCGCGGCAATTTGCTCAGCAATCGGCGAATGGCTTGCTTGAGTCCGCTCTTCCCTTCTTCGGAAGACAATTTCAGAGAACCATCCTGCCAGTTTTCTTCCAACGGCTCGCATTCCAGAACGTTGCCACCTTCAACGCGATAGGTAACGGCGCGGATCTTCGTGTGCCCGATTTGGAAGGCAAATACAGGTCGCTTGTCGTTCTTCTTTTTCGATGTTGCTGCCATGTTGCTTTTAGCCACTCGTACTGACCGTGCATTCCAAACGTCGTGTCACGTTGCCCGCTTCCCCTTGAGCGGTGACGATCACCTGACCTGGATTTCCATCGGTCGCGGTAACGCTGTATCGATTGCCACTGCCCACGGGCAGTTCAATATTGCTGATCGTGCCTCGCCAATTGATGTCTTCCTCGAGCATCGCGACTGCATGGTGCACTCCAGCTCCGGCCAGGTACTGGGCCTTATCGTAGTCGGCCGTGTTACGATACGCTGCGAACTGAGTTGTCAGCCCGTTGCCCATGCCTGCCAGGATGATCGAAGTGACGACCATCACGATCAGTACCAACAGCAGCGCGAAACCGCCGCGACGCGGCCGCGTTCGTTTGCTTTGATAAGTCATGACCTGGCGCATGGTACTTTCCATGGTTCTTAAAAGGCCCTCACCCATGCGTGGGCCTTTAGCGACCGACTGGCCATCGACCGTTGCGGTAACGCATACGTCACCGTGATCCGAATACACTGCACGGCACTCGGATCGGTCGTTTGTGTGATCCCATCTTGTTCGTATCCAACCAGCGACAACGCGGCGATATGGTTCCCGAGCAGTTGGTCTGCCGTTGTCGTTCCGAAGTAGACGTTCGTCCCGGCATGGTCCCAGATCACTGACGAACCGTTCGGCATGAGCAGCGTCAAACTGCCAGAACTGTCTCCCGCGGCACTGATCGCGGAGACTTCCTGGCATTGGCGAATTTGTCGAACCATATGCCGCAGCACACCCACGGCCGCTTCATGTCGCAAACTGTCGCTGCGATGATCGATCCAGGTGTCGTAGTTCACGCGCATCAGCACCGACACCGCCGTAACGGCCGAGACCAGCAAGCTCATCGCGACGAGCAGTTCTAGCAGGCTAAATCCGCATTTTGTTAGAGTCTGACTAGGCACCATCTTGATAGATCTTCATGCTGGCGAGTTTCGTGGCGAAGGTCACCTCAGGCTCTCCGCTATCTTGCCCGCCATTTCCATTTTCGTCGTTCCATACCGTGACAGTCACCACCATCAGCTGGTCCGCAATTCCTCCGTATGCCGGCGAAGTCGTTCGCGTGGCCATGTACCGCACCGAAGGCAAACCGACATCGGAAAACGTTCCAGCGTACGTTCCTTCCGTGAAGTCAGGAGCGGCCGCCGCTAACTGTTCTTCCAGCTTGCCGACCGCCAACAGGTTCATGTAATTCCATGTTTCCAACTCGTGGCTGGCATGGATCGCTCCGGCCATGAAGTTCATCGCGGGGATAATTGCCAGCGCCATCAGGAATGTGGCAATCACCACTTCCAACAGGCTGTAACCTGGCCGCGACTTTTTCATGATCCCTGACTCCCGGTGCTTCTCGTCCTGATGGTTTCGGAAACCCGACGCCGTGGCAAGAATGCAACGTGCGCATCAGGACTTGTAAGAATAGGTCACCAGAAAACGTCGTCAAAAAGAGGGGAACCGGAACGCGGAAATCGTTCGCTCAAAACTGCTGGAGCAATCCCCATCCGGTGGCGGAAATGACAGTTATCCGCTCCGTGCGATCTGGGCCGGCAAACGTGATTACCGGAGCGACGGTCGCCTCACCCTGGAAGTTGAAGGTGGCGTCGCCGCCGACCTGGGTGATCGTCGTATCCGAAGACAAGGTATGCGGTCCTTCGACAATCGTCGTCGAGCCGCCGTCCCTTTCGATTTGAAAACCTGTGATCGTGCCAGAGGAGGCCAGCATCCGTAGACGATGATTGTCGCCGGTGGCAATCGCGGCCGTTCGGGCCTGGCGAAGGGCCATCAAAATCTGAAATGAATCGCTACCGGCCGCCAGGTTTCCTTTCAGCCCCGGAGAGATCCGAGTCGCGCCGATCGCTGCCAGCAAACCAAGAATGGTCACCACCGCCAGCATCTCGAGCAGGCTATAACCGTGGCGCCGCAACGCAAATGACCGCGTCACAAGTTGTGCGCGGTCATTACTGGTTTGGGTATCGATCGTCATCGGAACCAACTTAGTTGGCGCTCACACGATGCGTGGTGCCGTCGATCGTGTAGCTGAGCGAGCTATCGGTTGGCACGGTCGGCACGCCATCAGGCAGGTAGTCGATACCCAGATCACTCAGGGCACTTGGCCACGAACCGGTGTTGACGTAAAAGCGTTCCACTGCCGCATTCAGCGTGGCAATGTTGTGCTCGTTCACGCGTTGCTTCGCCAAGGCGCTCGAAGTGCTAACACGGGGCACGACGATCGCGGCGATAATCCCGAGGATCACCACCACGGCCAAAAGTTCCAACAACGAGAAACCACGACGGTTTCGATTTAGACTGGCTCGATACATTGTTCCACTGCTGCCTAACGGGTTTATCTGAATGGGGTTTCCGGATACCCTGCCCTGATTCGAGAGATTTCGTACTGTTTTCACTTGCTACGATGTCAGCCATTTAAATCTAGGTCGCCGTTGACGACGTTATCTCTCGACGAGATCTAACATGCCAAACATCGGCATATAAATCGCAAGCAGAATCCCTCCCACCAGAAAAGCCATCAGAATCGTCGTGACTGGTTCCACTACACGTACGAAGCTGTCGGTCTTCCGTTCGATATCCTTCTTCAAGTGATCACGAATTTGACGACTGGCCGGACCCAAGTTGCCGGTTTGCTCGCCCACGATCACCAACTGGCTGACCACCGGAGGAAACAAGTGCTGATGCCGATCCATTTCCCGGCTCAAGCGTTCCCCTCGACGCACAGCTTTTCCCAAAGATCCGATGGCTTCATCGACTGCCAGATTGGATACGACGCCCTGGCACTGCAGCAAGGCATCTGCCAGGTGAAAGCCACTTTGCAGCATCGTTCCCAACGCATCCATGAACTGCAGCATTGCAATATCGACCAACCAGGGACCGATCAGAGGGAGCCGCAGAATATGACTATCCATCGCAATGGCCAGGTTGTGGTTGCGTCGCAACTGACGAACGGCGATGCCGATACCGATCAGCCCTATAAATATGATCCAGCCATACGATGTCAAAAACTGGCCTGTGCTGACCAATACCTGGGTTGGCAATGGTAGCGGAATCTTCGACTTGCGGTAGGTTTCTTCAAACACCGGCAAGATGAACAAGATCATAAAGGCACACACGCCGGTGCCGGCCAGGGTAACAATCGTTGGATAGCTCAGCTTCTTATAGATGCGCGAGCGTAGATCGTTATCCGTTTCCATTTGATCGGCGATGCGGCGAAGTACTTGCGGGACGTTGCCCGAGCGTTCGCCGATGCGGATCTGCTGAATCACAATCTCGTCGAACACGCCCTCTTCGCGAGCGAGAGCCTTCGAGAAACTATCGCCGCGCTCAATCGCCGAATGCAGCGTCTGCAAAAGCGACTTCCCCCAACGCATCGACGATTCGTTCGAGATCGTCAGGATCGCTTTGGGCAGTGTCACGCCGTTTTCCAATAGCGTGGCCAGGTGCGAAAAGACTTCGCCCAGACGTCGCTTGGAAACGCCGCGAGACTTTCGCTTGGGCGTCAATTGAATCGAATGGAGCCAGCGGAATAGCCCCCCGATCCCACCGGTGCTGTTTCGAGTTCGGGCTGCGGTTGCTTTCATGGCTTTTGCTTACCCCATTGTCTTGAAGTAGGCTTCTTCCAGCGTGGTTCGGCCTGCAACGGCCATCTGCACGCCACCACTCAGCAGGTCGGTCATCCCTTCCTGAACGGCCAATTCGCGAAGCTTGCCATGCGGCATTCCCTGGTCAATCGCTTCCGCCATGCGGTGCGTGTTGACCATGATCTCGAACACCGGAACACGACCCTGGTAGCCGCTACCAAGGCACTTATTGCAGCCGCGACCATGATAGAACATCGCATCCGCCGGAATCTTACAACGGCGTGCCACCGTATCGAGCATCGCCTGATTTGGTTTGGCAGGCTCTTTGCAGTGAGGGCAGATCGTTCGTAGCAGACGCTGCGCCACGCTTCCCAGCAGCGAGCCTCCGATGCGGAAATGGTCGATTCCCAAGTCGTTCAAACGAGCGACCGAACCGACGGCATCGTTGGTGTGCAGCGTACTGATCAGCAAGTGCCCCGTCAGCGCGGCTTGCACCGCGGTGGTTGCCGTTTCATGATCACGAATTTCGCCCACCATGATCACGTCGGGGTCTTGTCGCATGATGTATTTCAACGCGTTGGCAAAGCCCAGACCGAACTCGTTGTCGGAGTGAACCTGGGTGATGCCTGGCAAGCGATACTCGACCGGGTCTTCGACCGTCACAATGTTGCGATGCACCTGGTTCAATTCCGAAAGCATCGCGTACAGCGTGGTCGATTTCCCCGAACCGGTGGGCCCGGTCACGACCAGCATGCCGTGCGGTTTGTCGATCAGTTCCTGCAGCCGCTGGCTATCGACACCACTAAAGCCCAACTGGTCCATGCGGAAGACCTTCGAGCTTTCGTCGATCAATCGCATCACCACCTTCTCACCCAACACCGTCGGGATGATGCTCACACGGAAGTTCACGTTCTTGCCACCATCTTCAATGCTGATGTGGCCATCTTGCGGTCGGCGGGTTTCGGTGGTGTCCATGTCTCCCATCACTTTGATACGGGCAATCACCGCCTCTTCAATGTGATTCGGGATGGTCATCACCTGCTGGAGCTGACCATCGACACGGTAACGCACCCGCATTTCCGGTTTGTGCGGTTCCAAGTGAATGTCGCTGGAGCCGGAGTTGATGGCCCCGGAAAGGAGCGACTTCACCAGTCGCACCACAGGAGCCGACTCTTCTTCGTTCAAAGCGGCGATCTTTTCCGCCTCGACGTCGACATCTTCGTGCTGCGCGAGTTCCTGCAGCTTCATGTCGACGATCGTCTGACGGGCGACAATCTTATCGTCGAAGCCGCGATCGAGTGTCTCTTGAATTTCGGCCGAGAAGCCGACGATCGGGTCGATCGGGTAGCCGGTGATCAATTCCGCTTCAGAAATCGTTTCGATATCGTCCGGCGCGGCCATCGCCAGTTGCAGGCGGCGCTGTCGCAAACCAACGGGAACGGTGGTGCGACTACGGGCGAATTCTTCCGGCAGCAAACGCACCAACTGTGGGTTCACTGCTTCGGGAACGATCGTTTCAAAGGGAACTTCAAATTGTTCCGAGAGGGCAGAACCAATCTGCTGACGAGTCACCAGGCCTCGGCGCAGTAGAATAGCCCCCAACATACCCAGTTCAGAACCTTGACTGCGAAGGGCCGCTTCGAGTTGTTCTTGCGTGATATGCCCGCGGGCTACCAAGATGTCGCCAAGACGTCCTGCCATGCTTATTCTCTAGTACTTGCTGGTAAATCAGGTGACCGTTTCCGGCGACAGCAATCGCTCGATCTTATGTTCGAGGACCGCAGGGTCGTACGGAGTCACCAGGTAGTCTTTTGCCCCAGCCTTGAATGCCTTCTGGACCACGTCGAGACTTGGGTCGGTCGAGAAGACCAGAATCGGCGTCTCGTGGGTCTCCTCGCCCAACTGAAGCTGGTTGATCAGTTCCAGCCCCTTCATCCCGGCCAATTCCAGGTCGACAATCACCACGTCCACATGGCTCTCTTCACACAACTCAATGGCATCTTCCGCGGTCTCGACCGTTTGCACGTCAAAACCCAAAAGCTCCAACCGAAACGCAGTGATATCGGCCAGCAGCGGATCGTCTTCAACAACCAGAATGCAGGGATTGCTCTCGCGCATGATCAAATCCTTCTGAAGGAAGCCAAAGGTGTCGCTATTCGACGCACAACCTTAGCTTTCCCTGGAAGGCAAGCAAATCTGCCAAGAGATAAAGGGGACGTGGGCAGTATAGACGTTGCAATCAATGCAACCGGAACATGTCCCCTCGCGGGTTTCCCTAGTACGAAGCGGTCTGTTTGCGCGAGGCGACTTCGACCAGTTCGGGGGTCGGACGCAAGGCAATCAAAGGATAGTCCTTCAGGAAGTAAGGCTCACGAGCTACTTCCGTCAGCATACCACGCAGTTCACTGGGAAGCTCTTCCAGTTTCTCCGGCGTGGTCAACAGAATGGTGTTCGTTCCGTGGGCGAACTCCATTTCCAGATCGGCTGGATCTTCCGGAATGAACTTCACTGGCTGCCGGGCATAATAGACCCAGCTCGCCTCGCTCACACCGAACGAGCAAAGCTGCGCATCGGGCGCGGCCTGTTCGATCTTGGCCAAAAGGTTATCGATCGCCTGATGATTGGAAACACGTTGGGCAATCACGCCGAACAGTCCCAAAACAAAAAGCATCGATGTCATCGCGAACAAGCGAAACGCTTGCTGGTAGTTCTGCTGCGACTTCCGCCACCAGGCCAGACCACCGCCGACAATCAACACCATGCCCAGCAGGGCAACCAGTTCTTCGCCGGGCAGGAACTTCGCTGCCAGAACAGCCAGGCCGGCTACCAGCACAACACCAACGGTTGTCGTAATGCCAAAGGCCAGGTCGAGCCAGCGCGTCGAAACTTCACTCCGTTTCTCGACCATGCGAGCAACATACAACCCCGCCAGCAGCGCCAGACCTGGGTACATCGGCGTGATATAGCTAGGCAACTTGGTCTGGGCGACCGAGAACGCACCGAGCCACACAACAACCCAGCAGCAGCAAAAGATGATCGCAGCTTTCTGCTTCGAGTCGCCTCGCAGTTGCTGACGAACGTCCAGCAGCATTGGCGTGAAAAAGACTGACCAGGGAAAGAACCCGATACAGATCGCCACCAGGTAATAGATCGGCGGCCCCGAGTGCCCTTCGAAGGCGGTCACCGCACGATTCAAGTTGTGCTCGAAGAAGAAGCCTTCGATCCACCGGTAATCTCGCATCGCGACCCAGATATACCAAGGCAAAGCCACCGCCAGACAGGCAACGACTGCCAGGACCGGGCGCATGAACCAGACCGTCTTTAGGAAGTGCAGCGGGTAAAAGGGCCGCAAAAGCGACAGCCCCCACTGGAACCAACTGTGGGTCGGTTCGGCAGGTGCCAGTCGCATGATCAACAGAAACATCCCGATGATTGCCGTCGGCAACACCAGGCCGACCGGGCCCTTCGACAATACGGCCAAGCCCAACGAACCATACAACAGGGCGACCTGCCACCACTGGGTTGGGTAATAAGTTCGCGGCGTTGCCGATTCCCCTTCTTCATTCGTGAAGCTGAAGAACACGTAGGTCCACAAACCAAGCGTCACGAAGAAGATCAACGGCGCGTCTGGAGTCGCCGCGCGTGAAGCCACCGTAAACATCAACGTCGTTGCCAGGCAGATGCCCGACCATAACCCAACCGACGGACTGAATAGCCGTCGTCCGATGTCGTAGGTAAGCAGAGCGGTCAGCGTTCCGAGGACGGCCGAGAAGAAACGAGCACTGAACTCGCTGATCCCGAACATCGAGTATGCCGAGATCATCAGCCAATACAGCATGACCGGCTTGTGCGTACGAAGCTCGTCGTTGAAACGAGGAACGACCCAGTCCGCGGCTTCGATCATTTCAATCGCGCAGCCGGCGTTGCGAGGTTCGTCACGATCCCACAACTTCGGTCCACCGAGATTGAAAAAGAAAACGATCAAACAGAGACCGACCAGCAGTCCCCAGTTTTGATTCACGCCGAACATGACAGCATTCCTTTGCTTGCACGCGATACAGGCTCAGGAGTTTAGCGGAACAGGGCAGGTTCCTCCAATGGCAGTTCGCAACCCCGTGAATGCCATTGGTCAAACGAGTCGAAAGAGTTAAGTTGGCGATTGCACGTTGTTTAACTTCCATCGGACTAACTGGATATGGTGAATACGGACCACGTGGAACGGGAATCTGCCGCTTCCATTTCGGACAGCCCACTCCCCTCCCCTGCGATCAATTCGCCAGCGACGATTGAAGATAAAGAACGTCGCTTCTCACCTCGCTTCTTTCTGGTACTCTCCGGAATCCTGGCAATTTGCGGCATATTGAGCTTCTTCATCGATCATTCGGTCAGCGGCCAACTGGCGGCCCCCCCGCACGAGTTCCGTTTCATCGGTGGCGATTTGAAGAAGCTGATTGCCCTGTCCGAGATCTTCGGGCATGGCACCGGTGTGATCATGGTGGTCCTGGCAGTTTTCGCCCTCGATCTCGAGAATCGCTGGCGAGTCGGCATCCTCCTGGGAACCGCCTTCGGAGCTGGGCTGACGGCCAATGTCTGCAAGTTCTTCGGTGTAGCTCGCTATCGCCCCCATGCTTTCGATTTTTCTCGCCCCATAGGGGACAGTTTTTATCAGTGGTTTCCCTTTCTTAACTGGTTTAACCAAGAGGAACTTCGCCAGGCGGCTTATCAAAGCTTTCCTTCGGGGCACTCCGCAACAGCAGCAGGCTTGTGCGTGGGGCTTTGCTTTTTGTATCCCCACGCCCGGTGGTACTTCCTGCTGGTCGCTGGGCTTGCCTGCTTTCAGCGGGTGGTCTTCCGCATGCACTTCCCCAGCGACGTCTGCCTGGGCGCGGCGTTGGGCTTGTTGATTGCGACGTTTCTGCTGACGTACGGAAGGCTGCCGGAACTGGTCGGCTGGCTCGAACAAAAGATCAAGACGCGTCGATCGAAACAGGCACCGGCCTAACCTCGATTCGTCTGCCAATCGTTGGCCAAACGACGTGAGATCTGTCAGACTCAGGGGAATCTCTTTTATGGATTGCTCAAGGAGTCTTCGATGTCGGCATGGCTTTGCCTGATCGCAGTGGTTACTGCACCACCCACAATGCCAGAACCTGCCACCACGAACGTGACCGCGCTGGAATCTATTGAGGAACAGCCACCGCTGAAACCTCACGAGATCCGCAGCGCTATCCGAGTGGCCCTACGCGATGAAGCGACCAGCGAGTCGTTTGACACCCGGCGTGACGCGATCGTGCGGATTTGCGCTCTATATGCCGAGATGATGCTGAACGAAGAGTTCGCTGAATTCGAGCAAGAGAAATGGCAAGCCAAGCTGAGTTCTCGCCTGAGATCGGTTCGCGACGACCTCGAAAAACTGCCGAAAACTTCGACTCCGTCGAACTACGTCTCGGACAGTTCCGAGAGCGAGTCATCCACCGGTGCGGCCGGCGGCGGTGCGATTGACGAGCCAGGGGCGACCGAGTTGATCGACTTGATCACCACGACCATCGATCCGGAAACTTGGGACATTCATGGCGGCCAGGGAAGCATTTTCTACTTCAGCAACTACCGGGTTTTGGTGGTTCGGCAGACGCAAGATGTGCATCAGAAACTGGGCGGCATCTTGCCGAAGCTGAAGCCATAAAAAAAGCCTGCTGACCAGCAGCAGGCTTTTCGTGTGTTGCGTACGACCGGGTAACGATCGCTTACTTGGCGATGTCCAGCAGTTCGATGTCGAACACCAGAACGGCATTCGGTGGAATGCCTGGACGACCCTGTGGGCCGTAAGCCAGTTCGGAAGGAATGACCAGCTTCCACTTGCCCCCCACCTTCATCATTTGCAGCGCCTCGGTCCACCCTTCGATGACACCATTGACGGGGAAGGTTGCTGGCTTGCCGCGTTTGTACGAGCTATCGAACTCGGTACCGTCGATCAGCGTGCCTTTGTAATGGCAAACCACCGAGTCGGTCAGCTTTGGCGTCGCACCGGTACCTGGGGTCAGCACTTCGTACTGCAGGCCGCTGTCGGTCTTCTTCACGCCTTGCTTCTTGGCGTTCTCAGCTAGAAAGGCTTGACCTTCCTTTGCGGATTCTTCCATCTTCTTCATCATCTTGGCCTGAACCAAGGTCTGGAAGGCCTGCAAAGCTTCGCCGATCTGTTCTTCGGTCAGCTTCGATTCAGCACCGCTCAAACCATCACGGAATCCAGCGACCAGAGCTTCGATATCGAAGGGAACATCAGGATTGGCAACTTCGTTCGCAATATTGCGACCAATCGCGTAGGAAGCCTTCTGTTCGGTCGTCTCCAATTTTGTCTCCTGGGCAAATGCCGCGTGAGCGACCAGCACCATCGCGATGGCACTAAGTGAACGAAACATGAATTTCCTTTCGGGCTATAGGTGGGATCCCGGGACGGGCAGTCTCGATGACCATTTCACCGAGCCATTTGGGCAATTATCGGGGTTTTCCCCAGTTGGGGAAAGAGAGGGGAACGAAAAACGCTAGTTGTTGGCCTTCAACCATTGGGTGGCAAACCGCTCCGCTGCCGAGCGGTTTGGGAAGACTTGAACGGCAGCCTGGGCACTTTGTTGGTGGGCGGCGTCTAGTTTTCGGATCTGTTCCTGCTGCCAGCGACTGGCTAGTTCTTGGTTGTGAAAGACGTTGGCCGTGCCGAAGGTTCGGTTGTTGATATTTACACGCACCGATGCGACCAAATGCGGGAACTCCTTCAAAGGATGGTCGTACGGCTGCGACTTCAGGTGAGACACCAGGCTCCGTTCGATCTCGGCCAGGTCCTCGCCAAAGTACTCTTGGAACACCTCCGAGTTGGACGTCACCTTGCCGTTGTCGCCACGTTCGATCGCCCCTTCCAGCGGCCGCAGCTCGCTGACCTTTTTCATGAACTTGTCGAACTCCAACTTCCGCCGAGTCGCCAGATAGTGGGTCAACGCCCAGGCCGAGGCATACCCGGTCGAGGTCAAGCTGCTGGCTCCGACCGTATCGTCGACCATGGTGCCGTCCGCCTGGTCGGCGTCTTTCGCCTTCAGGTAAGACTCCAGCTCGAACATCCGCATATCATTGATGTCGCCGGCCCCTTTCCATCGCATTCGCTTGCCGAAATCGGTCGGAGCGTAATACTCGGCGATTCCTTCCGAGATCCACATCGGCCAACGCGACAGACGCTGCTGCACCCCAATATTGTGCAGAATCTGGTGGGCACCTTCGTGCGAGATCGTCGAGATCGCTTGGCGATAGTAAAGCTCCCATTTGAAGGGCGTTTGCATCGGCTTTTCGTACATGACGACATGGTTTTCGAGGATGTCGTAGTACGCGACCACGCCGTCAGGCAGTTGGGCGAAGTCCTTGTATTCCCGCTCGGTCTCAAACATCAGCACCACCAGCGGTACGTCAGGCTCGTGGACGTCGATTTTCTGCCGCTTGGCATGGGCCATCACGCCTGGCAGCATCGACTCCATGATTCGCATGGTCCCCTGGGCGAACTCGTTCGAGGTGTTGTAGACGAAGATGAAGTGCCGCGAGGTGAAGGTCTTGAAACCAGGGTGCTCGGTTTGCAGCTTCTTTTCGAGCTGTTTCCGATCCATCCCCTCGAAGGTCGCGTCGGTCTTTTTGACTTCGTTGATCGGCCGCGTGACCAGGCGACCGTCGGGCTGCTCGATCACCAGGCTCCTGTCGATGGCGACCTGAATGCGGCCAACCGCTTTTTCCCCTTCTTCGGTGCGGAACTCGACATTGCCGGTCACGTTATAGAGGACCAGCCCCGGTTTGATATCGAGCCCGAAGGCCCGGGGGTCCGGGACCGTAACACGTGTTTGTGCCGATACCGCTTGGGCCCCACTAGTCACAATGAACCAGGCAAGACCGAGCCAGATGCAGGGGCGACGCTGCAGCATGCTTGTTTTCCCTCGAGATTGGATCCGAAAGCGAGAAGAGGAGAAGGCTGGTGCGTGAAATTTAGTCACGAAAAGGCGTGACTGCCCCTCCATTGTCGTGACACCTGCCATTGCAGCAAGCAATTTTCACGAACAACCCGAATCTCTGAGCTGGAAATCCAAAAAGTTTCCCGAATTCTGACACTTGGGGCGATTAGTGGGGTTTAAGTTAGATTGAGAGACCTCTTCCAAGCGTATGCCATCGCGCAGACGACCAATTCTGGGTCTCGCGGAATGAACATAACTTATTGAATCGCAGCATCTTATGCACACGATGTTTTCTAGCTTTCAACGTCCGTTTCAGGTACTTGCCCATGTGGTGCTGGTTGCCGGTCTCGGAATTTTGCCCCTAATGAGTTCGGCCCATGGTGCAGACCCGACATTTGTGGGGTCCTTGGCCGTAGCCCTGGAAGACGATGCCGTAGCCCAGCTTCAGTTGAGCGATGAAGTCCTCATGAAGCTAAAGACCTTGGCTTACGAGCGGGAAAAGAACGCGCTCGACATGGCCTTGGAGCTGAAAGGGGCTTCAGCGGAAGAAAAGCAGCAGAAGCTGGACGCTTATGTCGCCGAGTCGGAACGGCTGACGATGGAACTGCTGACCGAAGATCAGCAGGCCATGCTGAAGAAGCTGGAAATGAAGAAGGCGGGGATGACCGCCATTCTGGAACCAACCGTTGCCGGTCAGTTGAATCTGGCCGATTGGCAAAAGGCCGAACTGGCCCAGGTCTTGAAGGCTACCCAAGCGGCCGGTGCTGGCGAACGCGAGAAGAGCGAATTTGAACGCTTCGCCAATCGCCTGCTGAGCCCATCGCAGCGAGCCAAGTGGGAAGAACTGGCGGGTATCACCAACAATCCAGAAACGATCCCTGCCGATCAGGTTGTTCCTCCAAACCGTGACGGACCACAAGCACCTGCTATCGCCGCTTCCGGCGAAATGGGTCCAGCCGCACCAGGCATGCCTGCCGTTTCGCCATCGGACGCCGTTGCCGGCACCGCTGGTGCCCCTGGCATGATGGGTGGCAACACCATGAAGTTCAGCTTCCGCTACCAGCCATGGGGCGATGTCCTCGATTGGTTCGCCGAGCAAGCCGACTTGTCGCTGGTGATGGACGCTCCACCTGCAGGCACCTTTAACTACACCGACGGCAAAGCATACACGCCAGCCGAAGCGATCGACCTGCTCAACAGCATCCTGCTGACCAAGGGGTATACCCTGGTTCGCCGCGAAAAGATGTTAATCGTGGTCAACCTGGAAGATGGCATCCCGCCAAATTTGGTCACTACCGTCTCCATGGAAGAACTCGACGACCGCGGCAAGTTCGAGCTGGTCAGCGTGCTGTTCAGCCTGAAGAAGATGACCGCCTCGGAAGCGGAAGCGGAAATCACCAAGCTGATCGGTCCCCAAGGAGCCGTCGTTGCTCTGTCGCAGTCGAACCAGGTCTTCGTTACCGAAACGGCCGGTCGCCTGCGTACCATTCGCGACATGATCCAGGCCGTCGAAAACCCATTCGGCAGCGACGTGACCGTGGTCGACACCCAGAACCTGCTGGCCGACGAAATCTTGACGATCGTTCGCCAACTGATGGGGATGGAAGAAGGCTCGAACACTGCCGCCGATGGCTCGATTCGTTTCGCCACCGACACGATCGGTACCAAGATCTTCCTGACCGGGAAGAAAGACACCGTCGACAAGGTTCAGAAACTGATCGCTCAGGTCGACGTTCCAGGCGGTGGCCTGGGTGGTTCGCCTGGCGACCAGCTTCAACTGGAAGTCTATCCGCTGGGCACCCTGGAACCTGCCACCACGCTGCAAGTCATGCAGACGCTGCTAGCCGGCAACCCAGACGTTCGCCTTGCCATCGACGAGAACACCGGCAACCTGATCACGCTGGCTCGTGGCGACGAACATGCCACCGTCAAAGCAACCCTTTCGCAGATGCAGCGTGACTCGAAGCAGGTCGAAGTGATTCAACTGATCACCGTCGATCCGCAGATGGCCGTCCTTTCGATCAACAAGCTGTTTGGTGGTGCTGGCGAAAAGCCGAACCCAAACGCACCGATCATAGATGCCGACCCGCTCACTTCGCAGTTGTTGGTCCGAGGCACCGGTGAACAAGTTCGTCAGATCAAAGATCTGCTGATGAAGATGGGCGAAGATCCTGATGCTGCTTTGGCGAGCCGCGGCGATCGGGGCAATATCCGCTCGATCCCATTGTCCGGCACCGCTGCGGAACGCGTTCTCAACGAACTCGAAATGCTTTGGCCAACGGTCAGCACGAGCCGTATCCGCGTGGTGCGTCCTTCGGCTCAGCCAGCCGTTCGTGGCCTGCCACCAAACATGCCAGCCGATAGCCCGAACACGACCGGCTCGACCTACGACGAGGCAGAAGCTCCTCGCCTGCCATTCAACTCCGAAGCACGCTCTTCCCAGAAGAGCGTCTTTCAGTTTGTGGACTATCAGGAAGGTGACGCCGCGGAAGAGGAAGCCACAACGCGTCGTGCTCCGATGATCACGGCCGCCCAGGCCCCGACCACCGCGAGTGCCAAGCTTCCATCCATGACCATTCCAGCCACCCCGGCCCCGACGGGTGACCCTCTGGCTAAGAAGCCTGGCGAGATCACCGTGATGATGGGCCCGAACGGCTTGATCATCGCTTCGGAAGATCAAGAAGCCCTCGACAAATTGGAAGCCCTGATCGAAACGCTCAGCTCGCGATACTCGTCGTCGGCAGAGTACTCGGTTTATTACCTTCGCTATGTGAAGGCAGACGTCGCCGCTTCAATGCTGCAAAGTATCCTGACCGGCGTTGCCCCAAGCGACGATGGCGGTGGTTCGCTGATGGGCGACATCGCTTCCGAAATGCTCGGTGGTGGTGGCGGCCTGATGGGTTCGCTGATGGGTCTTGGCGGAAGCAGCTCCAGCACTTCGCTCTCAGGCGGATCGCTGAGCATCATTCCAGACATGCGATTGAATGCCCTGGTGGTTCAAGCCGGCATCGAAGACCTCGACAAGATCGACCAGTTGCTGAAGATCATCGATCAACCGCACAGCCCGGAACAAGTCGAAACCAAACGCACCCCACGCATGATTCCGGTTCTGTATACCAGTGCCCAGGAAATTGCGAACATCGTGCAGACCGTTTACTCCGACCGCATCGCTGCCAGTGGCCAAGGTCAGCAACAGCGTCAGCCTTCGCCGGAAGACTTCATCCGTGCCCTGCGTGGCGGCGGGCGAGGTGGTCGCGATGGTGGCGGCAACGGAGGCGGAGCCCAGAGCGAACCAGAAAAGATGACAATCGGCGTCGATACTCGCAGCAACTCGCTGGTGGTCTCGGCCCCAGACCCACTGTTCGAGGAAGTCAAATCGCTGGTCGAAGAACTCGATCAAGCGGGCGACGACACCAACCAGACGATGCAGGTCGTCAAGGTTCGCAGCTCGAATCCAGAAGCGATCCAGAAGGCATTGTCTTCGCTGACCGGCCAGCCGGTGACGGTCAATTCGCAGACGGCGAACGCCAGCAGCAACAACTCGAGCAGTTCCAACAATTCGTCGCAACCTCAGCCCAACGCGGATGAAATGCGTCAGCGTATGGAAATGTTCCAGCGTATTCGCCAGCAGATGCAAAGTGGTGGCGGCGGTGCCCCAGGCGGCGGTCGCGGCGGCAGCACCGGTGGCGGCAGCACCGGTGGTGGTGGCCGCGGTGGTAACACCGGAGGCGGCGGTCGCGGTGGCTTTGGTGGCGGCGGCTTCGGCGGCGGTGGTGGTGGCCGAGGCGGTCGCTAAACACCTTCAGCAATTCACCGTTGTTTGAAATTCACTTTTGAAGGGACTGCGTGGGCCAGGCAGTCCCTTTTCTTTTGCGCCTACGCAATCGTTAAGTCCCGACGACGAACGTGCCGCGTTGGATCCATTCCAACTCGGGTCGAATGGCCTGGAACTGATCGAGCAGAATCTGCAGATCGACCTGAGCGGCCTCGAAGTTCTCGGCCGCCCCGTGCTCTTCCATCCGCTTTGCCGCTTCCAAACCGCTGCTGGCAGAGAAGTAGCCAAACGAACCTTTCATGCTATGGGCACTTCGTTGCAGTTTCGGGCCATCGCGATCGGTCAACGCGTTTTGGAGTTCATCGAGCAGCCGGGCGCTGTCTTCCAGGAACACGCCTATCAGCGCAACCAGCAGATCGTGATCGCCACCCACGTTGGTCAGCGCCGCGGGGTAATCGACCAGCTTAAGCGTCATCGTGTCGTCCGACTCTGGCTCGTCGAATATTGGAGGTGCTGTTTCTTCCGCTTCGACAAGCTCCTCGGTCGCCGCGAGCTCAAGCGTTTGCGTTGTCATCACCCGATCGATCACCTCATACAGCACATTGGCATTGATCGGCTTGGTGAGGTAATCGTCCATGCCTGCTTCCAGGCATCGCTCGCGATCTCCTTTCATCGCATGGGCGGTCATCGCCACAATCGGAATGCGAGAGCCTTGCTCAGCCTGAAGTCGGCGGATCTCGGCCGTGGCGGCGAAGCCATCCATGATGGGCATCTGCACATCCATCAGGACCAAATCAAATGGTTGCGTTCGATAAGCATCGACGGCCTGCTTTCCATCGGCAACCACGTGCACCGTGTGGCCACACTTCTGCAGCAGCAGCGACGCCAGTTTCTGATTCACAAGGTTGTCTTCGGCCAGCAGGATGCTGTAGGTCCGCAGGCCAAACGCATGACTTTCGCCGCTGGTTTGTTCCTGGCGACGGGCCAGTTCTTCAAAGCCGAGCACCGTCACCATCGCGTCGAACAAGTCAGACTGCTTCACCGGCTTGGTGACCACGGCGTCGATCCGGCAGGGCAACTCTTGCATGGCCGCTTCGCTCATCACGCCATGCGTTAGAAGGATCGCTTTGGCATCGCCGGCCCCCAGGTCAGACTGCATCCGGCGTAGTAGTTCGATACCTTCGATCGACGGCATTTGATCGTCGACGATCAGCACCTTTTGCGAGGCCGACTTGTCGCTGTCGTTTTGCCAGAAGGCCAGCGCCGTGCCCCCATCTTGAAACGGTTTGAGAGCCAGCCCCCAGTTCCCAAGCATTTCGGAAACGACGTTCAGCGACGACTGATTATCGTCGACCAACAGTACATCGTTGGCCAATGCTTCTTGCGGGAAAGGCTGGAGCCGCGCATCGGTCAGGCCACCCTTTTTCATACGGGTGGTGAAATGAAACGAGGTTCCTTCGCCGACTGAGCTTTCGACCCAGATTCGGCCGGCCATCAATTCCACCAGTCGCGAACAGATGGAAAGCCCCAGCCCGGTACCGCCGAATTTGCGGGTCGTCGAGCCATCGGCCTGCTCGAATGCGGCGAAGATTTTTTCGAGTGACTCGGGTGGAATCCCAATCCCCGTGTCGATGACGCTGAACTGAAGTGAGACCATCTCAGGATCATCGGCTTCTGCGATGTCGACGCGCAACACGACTTCTCCGGCCTCGGTGAACTTGATCGCGTTGCCCACCAGGTTCACAATGATCTGTCGCAGGCGAACCGGATCGCCTAGCACCTCGGCCGGAACATCGGGGCGAATGTGACAAACCAGTTCCAAGCCTTTGCCATGGGCCCGGAATGCCATCGTCTTCATCAGGTCGCCCAGGACTTCGCGCAGCTGAAACGGGATCTCTTCCAGCACCAGCTTGCCTGCCTCGATCTTCGAGAAGTCGAGAATGTCGTTGATCACTCCCACCAACGCATCGGCGGAAGTCTTGATCATTTGCAGGTATTCACGTTGCGAATCGCTCAAGTCGGTCTCGAGCAGGATTTCGGTCATCCCAATGATGCCGTTCATCGGGGTGCGAATCTCGTGGCTCATATTCGCCAGGAACTGCCCCTTGGCCTGGTTTGCGGCGTCGGCCACTTCCTTCTGCTGCTGAATCATGTCGTTGGCCAACGCCAGCAAGTGCGACTGGGCCTGAATCAACATATGGACCGACATCAACCGATAATTACCATCTTCCCAACGAACCGCGATCGGTTCGTAGGCAGCATCACGCGAGCGACTCAGGGCTGCTCGGGCTGCCTCGTGAATGCCAACATCGCCTTGCAATTCGAGTGGCTTGATATTGATTGCCTCGAACAAAAGCCGGATCGGTCGCTGCGAATAGAGATCGCGCGAGAACAAGCGGCTCATGTACTCCAGGAACTTTTCGCGTGAGATCACCCCCAGCAGTTGATCTTCGACCAGGATCAAAATGCCGGGCAGGTCGTGGTTGGCGTTGAAGATCTCTTCGACCTCTTTGGTGTGCGTGCCCGCCGACACAGCGATCTCGTGGGCCGGCAATTCCGCCAGGGTCGAATTACTCAGCAGTTTGGAAAGGTCAGAATAAATCATCGGATCGCCACGGCGATTTTGGCGGTATCGAACAAAAGAGCATGTTCCGCGTTGTTAGCAGGCATCGGCGTTGAATTTGGCAATGCGAATCGTCTTCGCCGCGTCGTCGAAGGCAAACTGATCCATGAAGGCCTGCATCAAAACGAGCCCACGATTGCCAATGCGATCCAAGGCATTGGCCGCATTGGGATCGGGAATCGAAGCGGGATCGATACCGGGCCCATCGAAGGCGATTTCAAACTCCGCCTTGCTGGCCGACATCTCGGCATGGACGCGAACCTTCCGATCACGGAACGGCTCGGTCATACGACGCTCTTCAACGAGGGCCAATGCTTCCGGTTTGCCAAGCTGCAGTTGATCGATTTCATCGAGCGTTAGTTCCAGATTGCCACGATAGCATGCACTGAACAGAGCCCCTTCCAGAGCCATGCCAAGCCGGACCTGACCGCTGTCTTCGCAGACGCCGAGACTTCCGCAGATCTGCTGCAGCATCTCGACCAGGCGTTCGAAAAGGATTGGTTCGTTGTCGAGCTCGAAGGTGAACTCGGCGGTTCGCATGCAGCTTGTAAGACGTTCGTAATTCTTCTCGGCCAGTCCCAAGGCACGCACCTGTTGGACGGTCGGCACGAGTCGCTCGGCGATCAGGCCTTTCGGAACATAGCATGCCGCGCCTTGTTCCAGGGCTTGGACGGCCAGTTGCTCGCTGCCATGGGCGGTCGTCAGAATGACCGGGATCTCGGGGTAGATCGTCTGCATCCGCATGACCAACTCGAGCCCGTTCATTTCAGGCATGTTCAAGTCGGTGACGACCAGGTCGATCTCGTCGCTCATCGCGTGCAGCTTTTCGAGGGCGTCCATTCCGTTCTTGGCCTTGGTGACCGAATCGTTCGCCGGATCTTTTTTCAGAATCGCTTCGATCAGGTGCAAATCGACCGGCGTGTCGTCAACGATCAGAATGGTGGCCATGGGAAACCTCTCTTGCGATTCCGTGCATGAATGGAAAACCTGACGCGTGGGCGTCGATCAGATAGTCGAGCCTTGGCAGCGGCTTGAGTAGGCATCTGCGAACTCGAATCTGAAGAGCCGTTAACATAGCGTTCGGTTTGGGTTCGAGTTATTGGTATACCGCTACGTGAGATTCGGACCGCGTGACATTGGCTCAAATTCACGGAACCTTCATGCAGCCCTAACGGATGTGAACCGCAGCTTCATCCACTCCAAACATTCCACCACGACTTCTTCTGCGATGTGCTTTTTTTCATGGCCGCAGCACCGCCGATTCGCACATCCATGTCCGAGTTCTCAAGGATCGTGCCTCGCAGAATCGAATTGAAGAACTTCGCTCCGTTGAGCTTCGCACCTTCCAGGTTGGCGTCCGTCAGATCGGCCCCGATGAAGATCGCCCCTTCGAGGCAGGCCTTCTTGAGCGACGCTCGCCGCAGGTTCGCGCCTTTCAAATCCGATGATCGCAGGTCGGACCGGTTCAGGTTCGCTCCAGAGAAGTTCGCCCGCAGCTTGGCCATGCTTAGATCGCAATCGGAAAGTCTGGCCCCTTCGCACTGGGCTCCGTTCAAATCGGCATAGCGGAAGGTGCATTGGTGGAAGTCTCCTTCCATCAGCAATGCCGCCTTCAGCTTGGCGTTGGAGAAGTCGGCCCCGGTCGCCACGACACTGGTCAGATTGGCTGCTGCCAGGCAGGCATCTTGCAGACTGGCCCGTTCCAGGATCGCTCGGGCAAGATCGGACTCGCGAAGATCGGCGATATCGAGAATTGCGCCGGTCAGATTTTGCTCGACCAGCAGGGCACCGGACAACGGCAGACTGGAAAGCTTCGCCCCTGCCAACGACTTCAGTGGAAGCCGGCGGAGCGTCTCACCAGACGACTTGTGGCGAATCTCAATCATTCCCGCAGTTCGTCAATGTTCCACCGCCCTGCCCTGCACGCGACAACGAATGACGTGCAAAGCAACGTCGATGGACTTGGGGTTGGCTGGGATTGAAGTTGAAATTAGCGAGCCTAGATTAGGCTGTAAAACGAATTTTCAACGTTCGCCAATAGAATCAACCAACCTTAACAAACTGCGAAATAGCAGGGGAAAGACTAGCCTTTCCCCGCTTCCAGACATTCCTTCGGCGTGATCACACCGTCGTGATTCAAGTCGTAGCTATCGAATTCGGCGACCTTCGATTCACTCCATGACGAGGTGTACTCGTGCATCATGACCTGACCATCGCCATCCAGGTCGTTGCGGGTAAACCAATCTGGCAGCCCCTTCGGTAGACGCTCGGTGGCAGTGAGGAAGCGATAGGTTTCCTGCTTCGGCGAATCGCTGGAGCGGCTGCGGCCCGATGAAGATCCACGAGCGAAGCTTTCGTTCCGCTGCGTCAGTTCGTCAAGCGTGATGCGGCCGTCGCCATTCTTGTCGTACTCTTCAGCGTTACGAAGCCCGCCCCATTCGTCTTTTTCGAGTGTGCCATTGCCATTGCGATCGTTACGGCGCATTAAGCTCTCGGCGTATTCTCGGAAACGATCGTCACCACCACGGCCACGATCGTCACCTCGACGATCATCCCGGTCGCCACCGCGACTGCCGCCGCTACTACGGACCACACGTTCGCAAAGTTCTTCCATCGACAGGCGACCATCTTTGTTCTTGTCGTCCTGGGTCGGATCGTCCCGCCAACGGACTTCCTGCCATTCGGTGCCGTCCAGGTAGTGGTTCTTATTCTTGTCGTAGCGATCCATGATGCCCATCACTTGATCGACCACCGACTTACCATAGCGATCTTCCAGCGACTTGCCGTTGACCGGTGGCGGTGCATCGAAGCCCTGGGCAGGTTCGGCATCGGACGAAACACCAAAGCTCATGCTGGCCGAGTCGACCCCCTTTTCTCGCTCTTCGCGAGCTTCTTTGACTTTCTTGGAAGCATCTTCGACGTTGATGCTTTTGCTGTTTTCCAGACCAGTGCCGGTGAGGATCCGCTTCAGGAATTCTCCGCCGCGACCTTCCAGTTCTTCCCCTTCGATCTTGCCGTTTCCATCACGGTCGAAACGCTTCAGCATTTCGGCCGGATCGAAACCTCCGGGGCCACCTCGACCACCTCGGTCGCCGCCCCAACCTCCACGATCGCCACCGCGATCACCGCCTCGGTCTCCACCACGATCCCCTCCTCGGTCACCGCCGCGATCTCGACCACCACGGTCGCCTCCGCGGTCGCCGCCATCATCGCCACCGCGATCACGACGAAATCCACCACCTGGGCCACCGCCGCCCGGTCCGCCACCTTGCCAACCGCCAGGGCCGCCACCACCGGGTCCGCCGCCTGGTCCACCTCCCCCTGGTCCGCCACGCTGCCATCCACCAGGAGGTCCTTGCGCGAAAAGCGATTCCGTCGAGATGGCAATCAGCGACAGAATTACCAGTGCCAGGCCAAGATGAAAGGAAGAACGGGCGATCATGGGCATGATCCTCTTTTCCATGAAATGAAATCGCAGCGAGCAGCAAATGCTTCTAACAGTTTAATTCGCATTGCCTGCTACCGTTAAACCCCGCGAGTTGCTTTTGGGTTGTGCTCTCAAACCGGCAAACCGCGTAATTTTCAAGAATTTGGTCATGATTCAGCAAATCTCTCGAAACCTTGCCCACTTCGCATGGTTGACCTCCCTTAGGCACATGCCCCATGCGGCTTTCAGGCCCTCCTAAGGCATGTGACCTGCTAAATTGAAACTCAGACCCCTCGTTTGGGCGAGATCTCCCACTATTCTGAAAGGTGCCTCGATGAAGTTTTTTGTGGCTTTGGTTTGCGCGGGGGCAATGGCCTTCGCTACGAGTTCGGTCATGGCTCAGGGTCCCGGTGGCGGCCCCGGCGGTCGTGGTGGTTTCGGCGGTCAGGGTGGCCCTGGCGGCGGCACCGATCTGTTTGGCCTGCTGAACAACGAATCGGTCCAGAAGGAAATCGAGATCGTTCCTTCGCAGATGGACGACATCCGCGAATTGAGCCAGGAAATGCGTTCGAGTATGGGCGATATGTTCCGTGGCATGCGTGACGCTTCGGAAGAAGAACGTCAAGAAATGTTCGACAAACTGCGTACCGCTCGCGAAGAAATGGAAAAGGACCTGAGCAAGATCCTGATGCCAGCTCAGATGCAGCGTCTGAAGCAGATCCAGGTTCAGCAGCAGGCCAGCGGTCGTGGTGGCCTGTCGATCACTAACGGTCGTATCGCGGAAGAACTGGGCCTGTCGGAAGACCAGATCGCCGATCTGCGTGACAAAGCCGAAGAACTGCAGACCGAAATGCGTGAAAAGCTCGCTCAGCTCCGTAAGGACGCCGATGACGAACTGCTGAAGCTGCTGACCCCAGAACAGCAGAAGAAGTGGAAAGAAATGGTTGGCGAACCGTTTGAACTGGAGCAGCAGCGTGGCGGTTTCGGCGGTCAGGCCGGTCCTGGTGGCCAAGGTGGTCCAGGCGGACAGCGTGGCCAACGGGGTCAGCGCGGTGGCCAGCGTGGTCCAGGTGGCAACGACGGCGAAATCTAAGTCGTTGACCAGCCTGCGTTTACGCATGCAAATTGAGAATCTTTGCGACCCCTCGCCACTAGAAATGGCGAGGGGTTAATCGTTAAGATCGGAATCCCCTATGTTTGTTTTGGGAATTCGCGAAACAATTGGCGGTTGCAAAACGTTTAATACTTAGCAAGCTAAAGCCTATCTACCATTCCACTTCGAATGGTTTGCCCCGCTCAGGGGCCGGTAAATCGGTCTTGCGCGGTTCACTGATTTCCCTCCCTCTCCCTCTCTTGGTAACACGTCTTCATGGTCGATGCTGGTGAAATTCTGTTGAGTTGTGGATTGTTGACGCCGGAACAGGCCGAGATTGTCCGCAACGAACAGGAATCGAGCGCGGACTTCATCCCGAAAGCGGTTCAGCTTTCGTTCGTCGAAGAAGATGCCGCCCTGAAAGCACTCGCCACGGCGGTCGGGCTGGATTACATCGATCTCAACCATACCGAGATCGACATCTCACTGATCAAAACGATTCCGCAGCGGTTAATCTACCGCCAGTCGCTGCTGCCGGTTCGTCGTGAAAATGGAAGCATTGTGATCGCGACCAGCGATCCGTTCGATCTCTATCCCCTGGACGAAGTCGCCTCGGCCACCGGCCTGAGCGTGGTGCCGGTGGTCGCCGGTCGGGCCGAAATTGCCAAGCTGATCAAAGCCAACCTCGGTGTTGGTGGCGAGACCGTCGAAGGGATGCTCGCCCGCAAAGAGGAAGAAGAAGCAGGCGTCGAACTGCTGCAAGACCTTGATGACGAAGGGGGCGAACTCGCCGAGATCGAACAAGAGGCCTCGGTGATCCGTCTGGTGAACGAAATTTTGCTCGAAGCGATCGAATCGCGAACGAGCGACGTTCACATCGAAACCCAAGCCAACAACGCGGTGGTCATCCGATACCGTATCGACGGCATGCTGCACTCGCAGCCTGTTCCGCCGGAAATCAATTACTTCCAGGCGGCGATTATCAGCCGTTTGAAGATCATGTCGCGATTGAACATCGCGGAAAAGCGACTGCCGCAAGATGGTCGTATGAAACTGAAAGTACGCGGTCGCGAGATCGACGTTCGTGTGTCGGTGATTCCGATGATCCATGGCGAAAGCATCGTCATGCGTATTCTCGATAAGGGTTCGCTGTCGTTCGACCTGCAAAAGCTGGGGATGGATAAAGACGTCTACAGCGACTTCCAGAAGATCATTCGCCAGCCGCACGGAATCATTCTGGTCACTGGGCCAACGGGTTCTGGTAAAACGACTACGCTGTACAGCGCGTTGCTCGAAATTCGTGACGAAGCGACCAAGATCATCACCACCGAAGACCCGGTTGAATACCAGTTGGACGGGATCAACCAGATTCAGGTCCACTCGAAGATTGGTCTGACCTTCAGTGCTTCGCTGCGTAGTATCCTCCGTCACGACCCTGACGTGGTGCTGGTCGGTGAAATTCGAGACTTGGAAACGGCTGAAAACGCGATCCAAGCCTCGCTCACAGGTCACTTGGTGTTCAGTACCCTCCACACCAACGATGCCGCCGGGGCGTTTGCCCGTATGGTCGATATGGGCGTCGAACCGTTCCTGATTGCTTCGACGGTCGAAGGAGTGATGGCTCAGCGTCTGGTGCGTCGCTTGTGCCCTGAATGTAAAGCTCCGCACGAAGTCAGCCGAGCCGACTTGCCGGACGACTTCCCATGGGACGAGCTAATGTCGAAGGAAGAACATTGCTTGTACCATCCCGTTGGCTGCCGCAAGTGCCGCGGCGTCGGCTATGCCGGCCGTATGGGTATCTACGAACTGCTGGTATCGTCCGAGAACCTGCGTCAGATGGTTCACGACAACGTCAGTAGCTGGGAAATCAAGCAAGCCGCGATGAAGGAAGGCATGACCACCTTGCGTCAGTACGGCTGGCGAAAAGCGATGGGCGGCGTCACTTCGGTCGAAGAAATTCTTCGTGTGACCAAGAGTGATAATCTTCGCGGAAGTTAGTTAGAATACGGTCTCCTACCTTCAAGAGCCTACCAAGAATATGCCAGACTTCGCCTACGTCGCCCGAAACCTGCAGGGACAAAAAGTCGCTGGCAAGCTTTCTGCGCAGACAGAAGGCGAGGTGATCAATTCGCTGACGGCCAAGTCGCTCTTCCCGATCGAGGTCAAGCTCGAGAAGCAAGGGGCTCGGTTCCAGTTTGGTGGCAAGCGAGTTAGTCCGACCCAAGCCGCCACGTTCTACGCCCAGTTGGCATCGCTGGTCCGCAGTGGTGTGCCGCTGATGCGTTCGCTGAACGTGCTGCACGACCAGGCCTCGAACCAGACGCTGAAGGCCGTGTTGGACGACATTCGCAGCCGCGTCGAAGAAGGCGAACCGCTCGACTCAGCCATGGCTCGCCATCCGCGGGCATTCAGCGACATGGCCATCAACATGGTCCGTGCTGGTGCCGAAGGTGGCTTTTTGGAAGACGCCTTGGAACGTGTTGCCGCGTTCACGGAAGAACAGGAAGACCTCAAGGGCCGCACCATGAGTGCCTTGGCCTATCCGATCTTCCTGGGTGTGGTCGGCTCCGGCATCTTAACCTTCCTGCTGGTGTTCTTCGTTCCACAGTTCGACGAGATGTTCTCGCGACTTCGGGAACGAGGCCAATTACCCGCAGTTACCGACTGGTTGCTCTGGTTCAGCGGAACCTTGAACAGCTACGGGTTGTTAATACTAGCAGCGGTGGTGGGTCTGTTTTTGTACCTGCGAACGCTGTTTCAAACGGAGACTGGCAAACGCCGCTTCGACTATTTCAAAATCAAAGTTCCGATCCTCGGCGGGATCATGCTCGACCTTTCGGTCGCGCGTTTCTGCCGCGTGCTGGGAACGATGCTTAAGAATGGTGTTCCCATTTTGCGAGCCCTGGAAATCAGCCGCGAGGCTGCCGGGAACCGCATTCTGGCGACCGCCATTGCCAATGCTTCGGAAAACATTTCGTCCGGTGAATCGTTGGCTTCGCCCCTCAGTTCGTCCGGTTATTTTCCGAAAACAGTGGTCGAGATGATCTCGGTCGCTGAAGAATCCAATTCGCTCGATCGCGTTCTGGTCGAGATCGCGGATGGCCTCGAACGTCGCACGTCGCGTCGTCTCGACCTGGCTGTCCGCTTGTTAGAACCGCTGATGCTGCTGGTGATGGCCTTCATCGTGTTGATCGTCGTGATCGCCTTGCTGCTGCCAGTCTTCCGCATGAGCGGTTCGCTGTAATCAACCAAAACTCAATCGCGCTTTCGTCCATCCAAATCAATCACGTTCACAAGGAGTAATTTTCAATGATCGTTTCTCGCCGACAACGCCGCAAGGCTGCGGGTTTTACCCTGATCGAAGTTCTGCTGGTGCTGGTTATCCTCGTGATCCTTGGCTCGCTGGTCGGCGTGTCGATCTTTGGTGTCCAGAAGCAAGCCCTGGAAAAGGCCGCCAAGACCCAGGTCGAAGGTATCGAAGCCGCGATCAAGGTCTACAAACTCAACATGAACAAGCCACCAGAAACCCTCGACGGTCTGCTGTCGCAGCCTTCCGACGACAAGGGCAACAAGTGGAAGGGCCCATACCTGGACGGCGAAGCTTTGCCGTTGGATCCTTGGGACAACGAATATCAGTACGAAGTCAACGGTGCTAACTACAAGATCTGGTCGATGGGACCTGATGGCGCCAGCGGCACCGACGACGACATCGCTGGCTAATTGCCGGCCGCAGCCAATCCTTGTGGGTGCCATGCCCACGTCCGCGTGGGTGTGCGACCTTCAGGTGCTACCAACAAGGTCGTGGACATGGCACCCGGCTTATAACGATCGAGGAAACTCTTCATGCCAAATTACTCTTCGCTTTTCAGTCCACTGCGGACACCGCGGCCCTCGGTCGCCGGTGAGCGAAGAGGGTTTACCTTGCTCGAAATCTTGCTGGTCCTCGCGATCCTGGTCGTCTTGCTCGGGATGGGTGCTCCGGCGATCTTTAATTCGCTGCAAGGTCACCGCCTGACCGTTTCGGCCGAGACCGTCCGCAACGAGTTCATGCGTGCTCGGGTCGAAGCGATGGAAACGGGCCGCATCCGCATGTTCCGTTACCAGCAAGAAACCGGCAACTTCACCGTTGCCCCGTTCGTGCGAAGTAACGACGAACTCGAAAACAATATGGCCGGCACCAGCCAAGGCATTGGCGTTTCAAGCCTCGTGCAGGAATCGGCCGAACAAGAGACCCTCAATGGGCTGCTGGAAGAAGGCGTTGTCTTCGCGGGCGAAAACGTTGAGGCCGACATGCGAAGCTACAGCCTTGGCCAAGAGCAAGGTGGCGACCTGGAAATTACAGGCTGGTCGCATCCAGTCTTGTTTTACCCTGATGGAACGACCTCGGACGCGACGGTTTATCTGCGTGGCGACGGAGGCACCATGACTTCGGTGAAACTTCGCGGCTTGACCGGGATTGCCCGGATCATGGAGCCGGACCTCTCTGCTTCGGGAGGTCCCTAGCCAATGATCGTTCGACACAAATCGACTTCGCACGGCATCACCTTGATGGAGGTGCTGTTGTCGTTAACGCTGCTGGCAATGTCCCTTGCGTTTCTGGTCCAGTTGGTAGGCCTTGGCTTCCAGAATGCCCAGCAAGCTCAAGGTCTGACCGAGGCTCAGATGATCGCCGAAACGGTGATGGAAGAAATCGCCCTCGGACTGATTCCGCCAGACCCAGTCACCGATATGAACGTCTCGATGACGAGTGACCTGTCCGCCTTGGCCGTCGAACAAGACACCCCTTGGGTTTACAGCATTGCTTGGGAAACTGCGCCGGTCGATGGCTTGATCATGGTCATGGTTCAAGTGCGTCGCGCAGGCGCCCAGTCGGCCGGCGAAAATGATTCGTTTCAAGTCGTTCGCTGGATGCGTGACCCTTCCTTGGAACTGGAAGAGATCCCCGAAACCAGCGATGGAGCCCCAACCGAAGTAGGAGGTTCGATCTAATGTCGCACTCCCGTCACTCCGGTTTTACCTTGTTGGAAGTCATCCTCGCTTCGGCACTTTCGGTGCTGGTGATGATGGCGCTCGGCGGAGCGATCCAGTTCTATTTGTTCCAGGTCACCGCCAGCCAGGCCAGCATCGAGCAGGCTCAGTTGGCGCGAGCGATCATGCGTCGAATGGAGAGTGACCTGCGCAGCGCCGTCTGGAAGAACGAGATCGATTTCTCGTCAGTGGAATCGCTCGCGACCGATTCGCTGGCCAGTGGAAGCTCGGATTTGACTGATCTCGCCGCGAGTGCCGGGATCGACGCTTCGACCGCGACCGATGCATTGGCTGCCTCGAACACTACCGACCTGGCTGGTTCCAGTGTTATTCCGACCACGATTGGCCTGTATGGCAATGCGATGGAACTGCAGGTCGATATCAGTCGCATTCCTCGCATCGATGAATACGATCCGCAGTACACCAGCTTCCGAGATCGCTCGATCGCAGACATCCCCAGCGATATCAAGACGGTCACTTACTTCCTGATGCAGCCAGGCGTTTCGACCTTGGGCCATGGAACGATCGGCGATGCCTCGATCACCGAAGCTCAGTTTGGTCTGGTTCGTCGGGAACTCGATCGCGCCGTGACGCAGTACGCAATGAATAACGGCGACACACGGAACCTCGATGCGACCGCCGAGATTCTCGCTCCGGAAGTCTCGCTGCTGCAGTTCCGTTATTACGACGGATACGACTGGCTGGAAGAATGGGATTCGGAAACGATGGGTTGCCTGCCGATGGCAGTCGACGTCGTGATTGCGATTCGCGATCACGACCTGACCCAGGCCATGCTCAACGATGGTGGCACGACCATTTCGGTCGATGAGAACACCAACCAGGTTGGCCAGGTCTTCCGCCGCTTGATTCGCATTCCGATCGGCAAGCCATACGAAGAAGTCGAAGAAGAAACCACCGACTCGACCGAAACCGAGGAGGCCGCACTATGATGAGTTCGCTGCCTGCTCGTTCACGTCGCCAAGGAGCGATTCTGTTCGTGGTGTTGGTTGTCATCATGATGATCACACTGTCGGCGTACGCTTACTCTGAATTGATGTTCATCGAGAACAAAGCGGCTCACCTATCTGGTCGCCAGATTCAGGCGCGGAACGTCGCCGAGAGCGGAATCGCCATGCTGTCGGTCTTTCTGGAGCAAGAACAGGAACTGATCGACGAGCAAGGGGGCATCTACGACAATTCCGAGATCATGCGTGGCATCCTGGTTTTTCCAGGCGACACTTCCGAATCGCGGGGAAGATTTTCGGTGCTTGCCCCGGCGCTTAACACGGATGGATCGATCGAAGGAATTCGCTTCGGCCTGGAAGACGAATCGTCGCGTGTGAACTTGAACGCACTTTTGATGCTCGAAGCTCAGGCAGAAGGTTCCGGGCGAACACTTCTGATGGCTTTGCCAGGCATGACCGAAGATGTCGCCGACTGCATTCTCGACTACCTCGACGAAGATGACGAGCCACGCGAGCTTGGTGCCGAGTTCGACTACTACAACACACTCGATCCCCCATACAACCCAAAGAATGGTCCGCTGGAAACGGTGGAAGAGTTGCTGCTGGTGCAAGGCGTCACGCCGGAACTGCTGTTCGGTCGCGACTCGAATCGCAACGGCATGGTCGACGATCACGAATGGGCCCCGCCAGCCGATGGCGATCAAGCCGCGATGGAGATGCTCGATTCGGTGCCAGAACTTGGTTGGTCGTCGTACCTGACGCTGTACAGCATGGAAAAGAACTACAGCGACACCGGTCAGGCCAAGGTCTATCTGAACGAAGAAGACCTGCAGACGCTGCACGACAACATCACGGCAACCTTCCCGACCGAATACGCCGACTTCATTTGTGCCTATCGGATCTACGGTGGTTCGACCAGCAATAGCGGCACCAACAGTGGCGGTCAGTCGGCAACGTCGGTCAGCCTCGATCTGACTCAGGAAGGTTCCAACCAGATAACGAACGTGTTGTCGCTGATCGGCACCTCGGTTCAGGTTCAGCAAGGCAATTCGACCGTAACCTTGGATTCGCCATTTCAAGACGACCTGGTGGCGATGAACAGCTACCTGCCGGCGATCTTGGATGGGATGACGGTAAACCCTTCGCCGGTGATCCCAGGCCGAATCAACATTAACCAGGCTCCCTACGAGATCCTGATGGGGATTCCTGGCATGGATGAAGAGATCGCCGGTCAGATTCTGGAACAGCGACTGCCAGTCCCAGATCCCGAAGATCCAGCGACTCGTTACGAAACATGGATCCTGCTGCGTGGCATTGTTACCACGGAGCAAATGGTGGCCCTCTCCCCCTTCATTTGTGGAGGAGGCGATGTTTATCGGGCCCAAGTCGTGGGCTACTTCGAGGATGGAAGTGCCTTTAGCCGACAGGAAGTTGTCATCGATGCCACTCAGCCCCAGCCCAGCGTGATGCTCCTTCGCGACATCTCGGACCTTGGCCGTGGACACCCCTTGGAAGTGCTGGGCGTGGAACTAGGACTAGACGACGGACAAATCGATTGATTTCAAACGGCACGCATGAAATTTCCAAATCGCTGCCGAATCCGCGAAATACAATACTACTATGGCTAAGAAACTTGCAATTGAATGGGACTCGCACTCACTGCGAATGGTGGTTGGCCGCCAGCGTGGCTCGAGTCTCGTCGTCGAAAACGCCTTGCACTTCCCCCTGGCCAAGCCGGGCGAGGAAGTCGACAAGGGTACGCTCGAATCGCGACTCAGTCGACTCGTGACGGAACAAGCCAATGCCCACGGGCTTAGCAAATTGCCGACCCTGGTTGGGGTGAGTCGTTCATCGGTCGAGCTTCAGGTCTTTTCGGTTCCTCCGGTTCCGGATGACGAGCTCCCCGACATCGTCCGTTACCAGGCCATGCGTGAATTCAGCAGCCTGGGAGAAGATGGTGTTGTCGACTTCATCAAGCTGGGTGCCGATGCCGACGGCAAGCTTCGCGTACATGCCGCGGCGATCGCCTCCAAGCAGCTTAAATCGATCCAGAAGATTTGCGAAAAGGCTCAGTTGCAGCCGCAAAGCCTTTCGGTTCGCTCGTTCGGATCGGCATACTTTGCCGCCAGCCAGTCTCGCTTCGCCGACTCGACTTTTTTGCTGGTCGAAGTCCTCGACGAACGGATCGAGTTGACCGTCGTGCATCAAGGTGATGTGCTGTTCTCGCGCTCGACCCGTTTGCCTGGCGAACCAGGCTCGGAGCATCAAACGACCACCCTCCAAGGTGAAATTCGTCGTACGATGTTCGCCGCTCAGGCCAAGGGAGTTCCGACGGCCGTTTCGCAGATCGTTATCCTGGGCGAACCCCTGGCCCCGGCGATCTGGAAAAAGTTCGGCGAAGACCTGAAAGTCTCGGTCGAATTCCTGGCTCCGATGGCCGCGGAACACGTTTCCGGCTCGGTCGATGTCAGCCCGGAAATCGCCAGTCAAATGGGCGCACTCATCGGGATCTTGCTGGCCGATGCCGCATCGCTTCCCAAGATCGATTTGCTCAATCCGCGCCGTCGTCCCGATCCGCCCGATCGCAAACGACTATTCACGCTGGGTGCCTTGGCGGCCGCTTCGGTGGTGCTGTTCTTCGGGTACTTCCTTTACAGCGGTATCTCGTCCCGCGATGCTGAGATCGAAGAGCTGAAAGCGGACATCGCCCGACTGCAAAAAGAAAACAAGCCGCTCGTCGTCGAGGAAGAAAAGGTCCTCGAGATCGACAACTGGGTCGCTTCCGACGTGCAATGGCTGGACGAACTCTATCGGATGTCGAAAGAACTTCCAACCGCCGACGAAATGATCGCGACCCGCATTCACATGCAGCCAGGCAACAGCGCCGGCGGGACCACCTCGCTGGAAGGCTACGTTGCCGACCAGTCGGTGATCGGCAAGATTGAAGCTGGTTTGATCGGTGAAAACCACGCGGTTCTCGGCAAGGGAACCCAGGAACGAAGCTACGGCGATGCCTACAGCATCAGCTTCCAAGAGTACGTAACAATCACGCCGGACGGCACCGATCGCTTCGCACCGCGTGATTACTCGGAAGAGACGGAAGAAGCCGCATCGGAAGAACCTGCTGCGGACGAACCTGCCGAAGAAGAAACCCAACAACCGGAACCTGATGCCACGGAAGTCGTCGCGGAAGAAGCTCCTGCCGCAGCCGAACCGAAGGCTGAGGTGAGCACCGAAGAAGAAGTAGCACCGACCGAAGAAGCGACTCCCGAACCAACTGCGAAAGAAACTGCCGCGCAGCCCGCTGATGTCGCCAGCACCACGGGAGACGCATCATGACCCAACGCGAACGATCCCTCGCCATCCTCGTTGGCATCTGCCTGCTGAGTGTGGGTGGTTATTACTTTTGGAACCAGTACTCGTCGGCTCTGAGCACGCGTGATCGACAAATCGATACACTGCGTAAGCGGCTGGGCGATGAAGACTTCACCCAGAAGAAGGCCGAAATGGCCATCGACCGTTTGGCCGTCTATCGCCAGCATGCCTTGCCGGAAAGCATCCGCGCCAGCCAGTCGTTCTACCAGGAACGCCTTCGCGAAACGCTGGAAACGACCGGTTTCCGTGATGTAGTGATCAAGCCGCTCAACGGTCGCCGTGGTGGCAATCACTACCAGCACATGTTCACCATCAGCGGCCGGGCCAAAATGGAAGAATTGGTGCAATTCACATACGAATTTTATTCGTTCAACATTCTGCACAAGTTCACCAAGCTGACGATGATCCCGGTCAAAGAGTCGGACATGCTCGACATCTCGATGAACGTATCGGTACTGAGTATCGACGGCGCGGAAGAAGTGCCCAAGCCGGAAGACGTTCGGATCCCGCAGTTGACGCATGGCAAGCTGAAGGATTACAGCGAAACAATCGTTCGCCGAAACCTGTTCGCGCAAGCGAACAAGCCGCCGGTATTCACTTCCAAAGAAGAAGTAGAAGCGGAACTGGAACGCAGCTTCCGTCACCGTTTTAGTGCCAGCGACCCTGACCGCAAGGACCAGGTTTCGTTCTTCCTGACCGGCGATGCCCCCGAAGGTATGGAGCTGTCGGAAACCGGGTCGCTAAAGTGGACTCCTTCTGCCTTAGGCGAATACAAGATCCAGGTCGAAGCTCGCGACAATCGCAAGCCTCCGAAATCGACCAAGCAAGAACTGCTGGTAACCGTGGTCGAACCTGCTCCGGAACCGATGCGCGAGACGACTCCGCGCCGTCCCGATTTCGACGAAGCCAAGTTCACCTATCTGACCGGCACGGTCGCCGTCGGTGGCCAGCCCAAGGCGTGGCTGAACAATCGTCCTAAGAATCAGCAGCTGCGACTTGGTCCTGGCGACACCTTCACCATCGGTTCGCTGAAGGGGAAAGTGGTCGACGTGAAAGACCGTGAAGTGATTATCGAGATCGAGGGAGATTTGAAAGTCCTTACGATCGGCCAGCCACTGGCAGACGCTGCCACGATGGGCCCGGCGAGCGATCTTTAACGAATTCGCCTGACAGCACCTCGATTAACGAGAATCTCACGAGCACCGGCAGCTAGCTGTCGGTGCTTTCTCTTTTTGCGGCCCTTCTCTAGCCGTCAAAGTCTGACATCGCGCGAAGTTTTATCACTTATACGGGTTGAAATCGGTGTAGGGGTAATTCGCTGACTACCGAATATTCCATCTAGTGCGAGGTGCGCGGTAATCCAGCTTAACAGCTGCGCAAATGCAAGTGAGGACAACGGATGGTCAGCCAACACGATCAATTTTCTATGAGCCGCTTTCTGATCGGCGCGCTCCTTATCATTGCCATGGGTATCAGCCCAGCCTTCGGTCAGGGCACCAATGGCGATGGAAGCATTCAGGTCTATCAAATTGCCCCTGGCAAACTCGACAACCTGTCGGGAGTGCTACGGCAGCTCTTTGACGGCACACCTGGTGTTTCGATTCGATCCGAGTCGAAAACCAACGCGCTGATTGTTTCTGCCCCAGCTGCCACGCAGCAGCAAATCGCGAACTTCGTTCAGCGATCGGGCTACCAGGTTGCCGCCAAGCCAGCAGTCGCGGAATCGACGGAATTGCGGGTCCGCCCGCAAACGGCTCAAGCTGCACCATTCGTCGAATCGGCTGCTCCCGTCTTTCAACGCACTAAAGACCTGGGTGCCGGCCTGACCGAATTGGAAATCAAACTGAAGAACCTGCAAGGCGAAGCCCTGGAAAAGGGGCTGGTTCGACTTGTCGGTAAGCAGATTCCGGTCAGCTACACGGCGGAAGGGGCTCTGGTCATGATGACCCTCCCTACCAACACCGAGAAGAAGGTCAGCCTGCAGGTTTACCGAAACGAAGGCACAGCCATCCTCCGCGGTGAAACCGATTCGGCCAAAAGCTGGGCCGAAGTGATCCGCGCCATGGATACGCCCTCGCACAGCGACTCCTACCGCACAACGCTCGTCTCGCTTCGCAACGCCAGCCGCGACAATGTCGAGAAGGCTTTGGATCCTCTGCGTGATGCCGAGAACAGCCTGGCCAAGCGACAGGTCTTTGAATCGTTGAAGGAAGTCGCCGGCAACAAGAAACTGCGTTGGAGCGGCGATATGGCCGCCATGATCTTCCAGCCAGGTGCCGAAGAGCAGCCAGCCGAAGAAGACGACAACGCCGCCCAGATCATCGGTCAGCCGCAAAATGGTCAACCGATCGAAGTCCCAGCGGAAGCCAACCCGAACAATCCCCAGTTCACCATCAGCCCTGAAGAGGATGGCGGCCTAATCGGTCCGGTCCAGATCGAATTTCTGGAAGGCCTGGATGTGATCGTCGTTCGTGGTCATCGCCGCGACGTCGAACGCATCACCAACATCATCAATGACATCGAACGCTTGAGCGTCGAAACGCAGCCCGTCATCGAAGTTCGCGAACTGTTGCACGCCAACAGCGAAGCGGTCGCCACGATGATCAACGAGTTGTACGAAAGCCTGCTCAACGCTCGCTACGGTCAGGTCAGCATCACCGCTTTGAATCGTCCGAACGCCATTCTGCTGATCGGTCGTGCCCAAAGTGTAGAAGGCATCCTCGAACTGATCGCCAAACTCGACCAACCGGTCGGACCAGCCAGCACGCTGCGTGTCTTCCCCCTGCAGAACCTTTCTGCAGCAGAAGCCCAGACCAAGCTGACTGAGTTCTACGCCGATCCAACGGCTCTCGGAACTCGTGTCCGCCTTTCGTCCGATGTTCGCAGCAATGCCCTGATCGTTGCTGCCAGCCCTCGCGACATGGTGGAAATCGAATACCTGCTCAAGCAGATCGACGTGCCAACCAGCAAGTCGACGCTGAAGCTGGAAATCATTCAGCTTCGTAACTCGGTCGCCGAAGACCTCGCTCCGATCCTGCAGGAAGCGATCACGGGTCAATCGACTGGTACGACTCAGCAGAATCAATCGACGGCGGAAGTTCGTGCCGCAATGCTCTCGTTCATGACGCTGGATGCCGAAGGCAAGCAGATCCTGCGATCGGGTATCTTGAACGAAGTCCAGATCACGGCCGACACCCGCTCGAACGCCTTGCTCATCCGTGCTCCTGAAAACAGCATGGAACTGGTTCTCGCCCTGGTGAAGAACCTCGACTCGCAGCCATCGGCTGAATCGCAGATCAAAGTGTTCACCATCGTCAACGGCGACGCGACCCAGCTCTCGACCATGTTGAACGAACTGTTCCAGACGGTTCAGTCCGCCAACAATCAGGCCCGAGCTACCAACGCGTTCTTTACCCCGCAAGCATCGACCAGCGGCGAATCGAGCCTGATACCACTGAACTTCTCGGTTGATACCCGAACCAACAGCATCATCGCTTCCGGTTCGTCTTCCGACTTGACCGTGGTCGAAGCAATTTTACTTCGTTTGGACCAGGACGAAGTGACCGAACGTAAGAGCACCGTGATTCGTCTGCGTAACGCTCGAGCCGACCTCGTGGCCGAATCGCTGACCGCATTGCTCCAGGAGGAAAGCAGCCTCCAAACGCTCGATCCTTCGGTGGTCAGCCCGTTCCAGCA